>LT599019.1:171863-529457 GCA_900079685.1 uncultured delta proteobacterium | reverse complement strand
GAACTCCAGAGATTTGCTCCGGACTGAAGTCCTGGTGCAGACACTGTTCAACATACGTCCATACCTCAAGGCCAATGCGCTTCTTCCCTTTACTGGTCTGCCTTTTCTGACTGCGCTTGTGTGCCTGCCTGTAGCGGTAGCCACGCGCCCCGGTATTTCGCGCAAGTTCGCGGCTTACAGTTGAGACGCTACGGCCTATCGCTTTGGCTATGGCCCTCAGTGACGTTCCACTTTTCACTGCCTGGCAGATGTAGTACCGTTCTTCCCTGGCAAGGTGTGCATAGCCCATACGCCCCTCAATCTTTGGTTGGATGGAGAGGCTAAAGGGCTATACCACCTTGCCTTTTCATTCAACTTTGAGGGTGTTGCACTTGCAAGTTGAATCCGCCAAATACTTTTCTGTACATGGTTTACCCTTCCTATCGGAGATTCATTGCCTACTCTTTGTAAGCGAAGCAGGTTAGTGCCCACGTGAAGTTGAGAGATTAGGCACTGTTGCAGCCGCAATGTAGTATGCTTCTAAAATAAGCGCAATAAAAAAAGTATTTTAGGGCCAAAAAACGCTGTTATCCTTGGAAAAATTAAAGATATAAGATTTCAGATGCCATAAAAAATGCCTACTTTTTTTATAATGCCGCGAAATTTTCCTGCTGCGCTTGACTATATCCGAAAAGGCGCATACAGATGTATCAAGAAATTTGCATTTAACGATGTACACCATGACACAAGCACTTCAGTATTTCAAAGCCCTGGCGGACGATACCCGGCTGCGCCTTTTCAGCGTGCTCAGCCGGTACGAACTCAACGTCAACGAGCTTATCATGATTTTGGGCATGGGGCAGTCGCGGGTTTCCCGGCATTTGAAGATTTTGGCTTCGGCCGGCCTTGTTTCCTGGCGGCGGGACGGATTGTGGGTTTTTTACGCCGCCGTGCACGACGGGGAGGCGCGCCGGTTTGCCGACGCCGTGCTGCCCTTTGTGCTGCGCGACGACGTGTTCCAGACGGATCTTTCCGCCGCGGCGTCCGTTCTTGAAGAGCGGCTGCGCGCGACGCGCCAGTTTTTCAACGCCATCGCCGACGACTGGGACCAGCTCGCCCACGACGTGCTCGGCGACTACGATCTGCCGGGCGCCATTGCCGCGCTGGTCTTGCCGGGTTCGGTGGCCGTGGATCTCGGCTGCGGCACCGGCGAAGTGCTTGAGCGCATGATGCCCGCCGCCAAAGAGGTTATCGGCGTGGACGGCTCCGCCAGAATGCTGGATCTCGCCAGGCGGCGTTTCGGCGGGGAGGATGCGCGCGTTTCCCTGCGGATAGGCGATCTTGAGCATTTGCCGCTGCGCGACGGGGAAGCGGATTTTGTTTCCATTAACATGGTTTTGCACCACCTCTCGTCACCCGAGACCGCGCTGGAAGAGGTCCGCCGCGTACTGCGCCCGAAAGGGCGTGTGGTTATTACGGATTTTGACCGCCATGCGAACGAGTCCATGCGCGTCACATACGGTGACAGGTGGCTCGGATTTACCAAGGAAGGGCTGTGCGCCGCTTTGGAAAAAGCGGGGTTCGCCCCTGTTTCCGCAACACGGACACCCGTGGAAAAGGGGCTTTTCATTCATCTTATAGAGGCGGAACTGACCGCCGCGTCGTAACAACGGAGTTTGCACCATGAACACTGCCAAACCTCTTGATCTCGCCCTGCAGCATAAAGTGGCGGACCTTGCCCTCGCGGAATTCGGGGCGAAGGAAATGCAGCTTTCCGAGCGGGAAATGCCGGGCCTGATGGAGCTCATCCGCCTTTACGGGGACAAAAAACCCCTGAAAGGGCTAAAAATAACGGGGTCGCTGCACATGACCATCCAGACGGCCATGCTCATCAAAACCCTGCATGCCCTTGGCGCGGATCTGCGCTGGGCCTCCTGCAACATTTTCTCCACCCAGGATCACGCGGCGGCCGCCATTGCCGAATCCGGCATGGCCAAGGTTTTCGCCTGGAAAGGGGAGAACCTCGAGGAATACTGGTGGTGCACAGAAATGGCCCTGACCTGGCCCGACGGCTCCGGTCCGGACCTCATCGTGGATGACGGCGGCGACGCCACGCTCATGATCCACAAGGGCGTGGACGCGGAAAAAGACGCCGCCGTCGTGCGGGAAAAGACGGACAACAAGGAACTGCAGATTATTCTGGACCGTCTGGCGCTCAGCCTTACGACGGATCCCGGCAAATGGACGCGCATCGCCGCCAAGGTCCGGGGCGTTTCCGAGGAAACCACGACCGGCGTGCACCGCCTGTATCAGATGGAAAAGGAAGGCAAGCTGCTGTTCCCGGCCATCAACGTCAACGATTCCGTGACGAAATCCAAGTTCGACAACCTCTACGGCTGCCGCGAATCCCTGGCGGACGGCATCAAGCGCGCGACGGACATCATGGTCGCGGGCAAGGTCGTCCTGGTCTGCGGCTACGGCGACGTAGGCAAAGGCTGCGCGCAGAGCATGCGCGGGTTCGGCGCGCGGGTGCTGGTCACGGAAATCGACCCGATTTGCGCCCTGCAGGCCGCCATGGAAGGCTATGAAGTCACCACCGTGGAAAAAGCCCTGCCCGAAGCGGATATTTTCGTTACGGCCACGGGCAACTACCACGTCATTACCGGCGCGCACATGATGGGCATGAAGGACGAAGCCATCGTCTGCAACATCGGCCATTTCGACAACGAAATCGACATGAATTTCCTGGAAACCACCAAGGGGTGCGTGAAGCGGAACATCAAACCCCAGGTGGACAAATGGACCCTGCCTTCCGGGCGGTCCCTCGTCATCCTGGCGGAAGGCCGCCTTGTGAACCTGGGCTGCGCCACGGGGCACCCCAGCTTCGTCATGTCCAACAGCTTCACCAACCAGACCCTGGCCCAGATCGAACTGGCGACCAAAAAGCTGGAGAAAAAGGTCTATACCCTGCCCAAGAAGCTCGACGAGGACGTGGCCCGGCTGCACCTCGCGCGGCTTGGCGTGACGCTGACCACCTTGACCAAGGAACAGGCCGGGTATATCGGCGTCACCGTGGAAGGGCCCTACAAGCCGGACCACTACCGGTACTAGACAGTGCCGTCACGAGCGCTTTTTTGTTCCCGGCCGCGTCAGATTTCGCTTTTTATTCCGGTCACGTACCATCAGAGTACGCTCCCTTCATAAAAGGCTCATCTTCCTTGCCGGAGAACAAAAAATCATCTCGTGACGACACTGTCTAGCAGCGCTTCGGCGCCATAAACGCAAACAGCCCCCGGGATACGGCATCCCGGGGGCTGTTTGCGTTTCTTTTTCCGCCCGAATCTACCGTTCCCCGCACCGTTCGCGGAGTTTTTCCATCAACGCGGCAAAATCGATGGGCTTGCCAATATGCCCGTTCATCCCGGCCGCGAGACAGCGCTCGATATCTTCCCGGAACACGTTGGCGGTCATGGCGATGATGGGGACGGTCCCGGCGCGCGGGATATCGCGCATGGCGCGGATCCGTCTGGTGGCTTCGTACCCGTCCACCTCGGGCATGTGGATATCCATGAAAATCATGGCGTATTTGTCCGGGGCGGCGCGGAACAGTTCGCAGGCTTCCTTCCCGTTTTCAGCGGTGTCGATGGCAATGCCGGTATCTTCCAGCATGGTGATGACGATTTCCCGGTTTATCGCGATATCTTCCGCCAGGAGGATGGTGAACGCGGCAAAGCAGTCCTTGTCGGCCAGCGCGGCGGCCTGGTCGGCGACCGCTTTTTTCCCCAGGGATTCGCTGATGGCGTCTATGATGGCGGCGGCGAACAGCGGTTTGGGGACGAAGTGTTTTACCCCGGCGGCCTTGGCGTCTTTTTCGATATCGCTCCACTCCGTCGCGGAAATCATGATGATAATGGGTTGTTCCTTGCCGAAATCCGTGATTTTCCCGGCCAGTTCAATGCCGTCCATGCCGGGCATTTTCCAATCCGCGAAAATGATGTCGAAGGCGGCAGGCCCTTTGTCCCGCAGGATGGCGAGCGCCTCGAATCCGCTGTTGGCCACGGTGCAGGCAAAGCCGAGATTCCGGGCGAGGTTGCTGAAGTATTCCCCGACCTCGGGCGCGTCGTCCACGAGCAGAACGCGCAGGTCGTTCCAGTCTATGTCGGCGAGCGCGCCTTCGCTCGTCGCGGCGCCGCGCTGCGCCCTCACGGTGAAGGAGAATGTCGAGCCCTTGCCCGCCTCGGACTCCACCCGGATTTCGCCGCCCATCAGGGAGACGATGCGTTTGGATATGGCAAGGCCGAGTCCCGTGCCGCCGAACTTGCGGGATATGCCGCCGTCCGCCTGCTCGAAGGAATTGAACAGCCGCGCCTGGTGTTCCGGGGGGACGCCGATGCCGGTATCCGTGACGGAGACGAGCAGCGTGCATTCGCCGTCCTTTTCTTCCGTTTTCCGGGCCGCCAGGGTTATGGTTCCCTGTTCCGGCGTAAATTTTACCGCGTTGGAAAGAAGGTTGGCGATCACCTGCGCGAGGCGCTGCTCGTCGCTGATAATGGAGTAGGGAATATCCGGGCTGACGGTGACGACCAGGGTTTGTTTTTTCTCCTCAATGCGGAAGTTGACCACGTTGAGGACCCGCATGAGCATTTTTTCAAAGGAGAATTCGGTATAGGAAAGCTCGAATTTGTTGGCCTCGATTTTCGACATGTCGAGAATGTCGTTGATGACCCCCAGAAGATGGTTGGAGGCCTCGCCGACCTTGTCCAGGCAATACTGCTTTTTTTCCAGGTCCCGGGCGGCGGTCGCGATGCTGGTCATGCCGATGATGGCGTTCAGCGGGGTGCGCATCTCATGGCTCATGCGGGAGAGAAATTCGCTTTTGGCCATGTTGGATTTTTCCGCCTGCTCCTTGGCCGCGATGATGTCTCTTTCCAGGGTTCGCTGCTCGGTCACGTCCTGGGTGATGGCGCCGAGCCCGATCCCGTGCTCCTCCTGGATGGAAAAGCCGGAGAAGGAAAAAATCCGCCGCTCGCCGTTTTTCAGGGTGAGGGGCAACTCAAAAGACAGGTTGCCCTCCGCGGCGACGCGGGGGAAAATGTCCCGCATCACCGTTGCGTGGGTTTCTTCGTCCATAATCAGGGGAATGCCGCCGGAAAGCAGTTCCTCCGGCGAGTAGCCCAAAGCCTTTTCAGACCCCTTGCTGACGTATTCAAGTTTTCCGTTCTGGTCGGCGTAGGAGATGAACTGGGGCGCGCTTTCCACGATGGAGGACATGCGCATCAGCTTCGCTTCCCGTATGCCGCGCTCGGCAACCCCGGAAATGATGGTGCCGATGAGCATGATGAGTTGCAGATCGCTCTGGGTCCAGGGGCGAGGCTTGCCGCAGACGCCGAAGCTGAGAACGCCCCAGAAAGAGCCGAAGACACGGATGGGCACATCCGCGAGAGAGCGGACCCCGTGCCCGCGGGCGTAGGCGAATTCCGCCATGCCGCTGATGTCGTCATAGGCGAGATACGGCCGTTTTTCGGTAATGAACCCGTCGTATTCCGGTGTTCCGGGGTGGAAGGGGACAATGGTTTCCTCCGGCCGGACGCACTCGTGGGTATTGTTGTACCACTCGTGAGTGGCATGCAGAACGTCTTCCTCTTCTCGTTTGACCAGGATGATCTTGCTCATGCCCATGAATTCGCCGGCCATGCGCAGGGCGTTGTTGACCAGATCCGTCACGCTGGCCGTGGCGATGAAGCCCCGCGCCATTTCGGCCATAAGCTCCTGCTGCTTCAACCGCCGTTTCAAGGATTCCTCAAAGGCCTTGATGGTGGTGATATCCACGGAGTATTGCAGGTGGACTTTCCTGCCGCCTTCCCATTCTATGAGGCAGTCGGTGTTACGGTACTGCCGCCCGGTAAGCTCGCTGTTTTCCTCCCATATGACGGAGGTCTCGGGATTGGCCGCGAGTTGCGGGCCGGGGCAGAAGGAGCAGCGCTCAGTGAAGTCTTTTTGCAGAATTTTCCAGCAGACCTTGCCCACGGGGTTTTCCGTAAGGCCGTAGTGCGTCCGCATTTTTTCGTTCATGAACAGGATGGTGTAGTCCTCCGGGTCCACGACGTACAAATAGGCGTCAATGCCGTTGAGCAGGCCGTGGAGCATGGAGAGGGACACCTTGGATTGCCCCAGTTTTTTGAGCATGCTGTTGATGGACGCGCACAGGACGACGAACTCGCGGCTCATGGAATATTTTTCCGTCTCGATGCCCGCGGAATCGATGTCGTCGGCTTCCGTGATGCCCTGGATGTCCTTGCTCAGCCGGCCCAGGGGGCTCAGCACCATCCGGGTCAGGGCGTGGTAGAGGACAAGGCTGAAAAGCACCATGGCCGCGACCATCAAGGCATTCGCCAGGGTTAGCTGCCGCCGGCCTTCGGTATAAATCTGCCGCTTTTCGGTCATGACGAGAACCAGGGGGCTGCCGTCAATGCCCGTCAGGCGGGTGCGGGTCGAAACGGTGTCCTGGTCCAGGTGCTGGATGGGGTTGGCCGCCGTGAGGCTGGTATCCGTATCCTCCCTGATGGAGAATACGCTCCCGTCATAGTGCGTGAGATATTGGAAATACTCGTTGTTGAGGACGTTGCCCATGATGAGGACACCGGAGGGGACCGCCGCGTTCCGCGAGGGCACGATGGGCATTATCGCGATATCATACGCGGCCTTGTTGAAAAAAAGAATGCCTTCCTTGCCGAAGACTTTTGGACCGGGCAGGCCCGAGGTATACCGGGCTATCACGTGCTGGGCGAACTCGTTGAGCCGCCTGGAAAGACCCGGAGGAAGAGCCGATTGTTCCTTGGTGCGGACGTTGAGGAAATCCGTGTACAGATCGTTTCCCGCCAGGTCCTTCACTATGACGAAGTTCAGGCGGAAACTCTCCAGCATGGATTTTTCCGTCCAGTTGCCGGTGATGAAATCGGGGTTTTTGCCCTCGGCGAAAAGGGCGGCGTCTTCCCAGGTGGCGGTATCTTCCGCCAGCAGGGCAACGCCTTCTCTGGCGGCGGTCAGAAGGCCGTCAACGAGCTTGAGCTGCTGGGATAGGTATTTGTCTTCGGAGGCCAGCAACATCCGGGGCATTGTCGTATGGAAAATGAAAAAAAAGATGAGCGCGAACGCCAGCAGGATGGCGCCCACAAAAAGAGAAACATAGAGCCGCAGGGACCCCAGCCTTCTACCGGTAGGCATTCAGTCTTCTCCCCCCAAGATGCCTGGCGCCACGGGGCGCAAACACCATTAGACGCAAACGCTCCATACCACGCGGTGCTGCGCACAACCAATGCGGCAGCTGTATCATAAATTTTCTGGTATATCTATCCTGATGAATAGGCAAATTTTTTAGATAAAAGATAAGTATTTTTAGCGTATTATTGAGTGAAAACTGCCTGCCGGACACTGCCGGTATTTGTCTGATTGTAAAAAAATACTGCCCCGCGATACCGTTCCGTTGCATCCGTGTCGCGTAAAAAAATGCAGGACGTATTTACCGTCCTGCATCGGATATACGATGGTAATGCAATGCCCAGTCCGTCAGGGCAGCATGGTCCCCACGCTCGGCGCTATGCCCGCGTAAGCCCCTCCGTGTCCGGCCGCATTTCTGCCGAGCAGGGATTTTACTTCCGACGTCAGCGGAACGCTCACGGTGGCCATGCCCAGCACATCCTGCGTGGTGGTTTGCAGCACCCGGATGTTGAAGCGGACGTTTTTGTTGGTGACGGTATACGTGCCCGTCATGATGGCCGCGCTTTCCACTTCCTTTTTGCCCAGCAGGTTGTCTCTGCGCGTGAGCAGTTTTTCGCCGTTGCCCGGCTCGATCAGGACGGAATTGCCTTTGCGGATTTCCTGCACGTGATACCCGGCCTGGGTAAACCAGCGGGCCATTTCCTCGGCCATCTGCCTGGCCAAGGGGTTGGATTCGTCAAGGTCGTTGACGTCCACGGGCACGGTCACGGCGAGGGAAACCCCCGTGGCCGGAGGCTCGGGCTGCGCGAGGCGTTCCACAATCTGCCGGTCGATCTGGCGCCCCATGGCGGACGCCGCCAGGGGAACGGTGCCTTCAATGGACCCGGATGCGGCGGCCTGGGCCGCGGCAAGAACCACCAGCACGGCGGCCGTGGTTATCCAGGCCAGAGGGCGGCAGGCAATGGAGGGAAAACGCATGATATACTCCTGTAACGGCCGCGGTCACCGCAGCGTTTTTAACATCATGTCAACGGCTCTGAGCTCTTTTTCCAGCATGACCTGTAAAGAGGCGTCGCCCTCGGCGGCTGCGTAGGCAAGAAGATAATGTTCCTTTGCCAGCTCCAGCCTGCCTTCCGAGGCATACGCGCGCGCGGTCTTGTAGTTTTGCAGGCTCACGGGGTTGTGCGCGGTCAGGGCCACGTTCGCACCCGGCCGCGTGTTGCCCGCGGACGAGGAGGGCGAACTTTGGAACAGCCCGCAGCCGGTAAGCGCCAGCAAAGCCGTGCAGCAGAGAAGTATGGTAACGGTCCGTGCGTGCATGCGCCTCTCCCTTAGTGGACGTCCTCGCCCTGGTCAAAGGGCGTCAGGTTCGTGGGCTGGGTCGTGGTTTTGAAATCGCGGATGGGGAGCGAACCGGCTTTGAGCGTTTTACCGCTCCCGGCCAGCATGCGCCTGGTCATGCCCGTGCCGGAAAGGATGACCTGGGCGGTGCGCAGTACCGTTCCGTCGCCGCGCAGGAGCCGCGCGTTGACGAACACGGCCTGGCGGTCGATAAGGTAGGTTCCCACCACGAACACGGTTCCGGCGGTTTGCGTGGAGACGCTCTTCGGGGCGCGGGAGAGCAGAAACTCCCCGTCTTCCCTGACCGTGATGGAAGAACCCATGCGGTATTCCCTGACAGGGAAATTCCGCTGGTTGCATTCATAGAACATTTGTTCCGCAATAAACCTGCCGAGCGGGGAAGACTGGGAAAAATCCTCCTGGTTCACAAAGGACGTGGGCAAGGCCACGGTCTGCTGCGGGGTGTAGTGCATGTTCGCGATGAGCTGGTCCGCCAGTTCGCGGATTTTGAGCTTGAGTTCGCGCGCATCCGCCTGCCCGGGCGCCACGCCCTTGTTCGGGGCGGGAACCCAGATGAGCCCGCCGTCCGTGTCCGGCACGGCAAACCCGGCGTCGCCGTCGTATGCCTCCCGCACCGGGACCTTTTCCCCGTTGACGTAAGCCTTGCGGCCCGCGCCCACGGGAACGGCGTTTTGCGGGGCGGCTATCACGGGCGCTTTTTCCGCGCGCTTCATGGCTTCGGGCATGGGCGGCGGGGTGTTGACGACCTCGTATTCCTTGGCAACGGCGTTCCCGGCGCCAAGAATGAGCAGGCTGCCGCAAAAGGCGGCGACGAGCGCGGTCAAGGATATGACGCGCGGCCTGGCTGTGGTGCGTGTATGCATGGTGTTCCTCCGCCGGAGACATTTCTTTCTAGACATATCGGCATTTTTTCCGTTTTCCTTATGGCATTGGATTCGGGAAAAGTTTGCCGGGAACCCGTCCGAAAACAGGCTTGCCGAAGAGTATGCAAGTTGTTTGCCAAAATAGCAGGATCGGATATCCGGGTAGTGGCTCATTTTGTCCTCAGACAAGCAACACCTGGGGCAGCGGCCCGGTGTTCTTTACAGGCGGGGGCAAAATCCGTATAGAGCAGGGCAGTACGGCATTTTCGAGCCGTAAAAGGAATGTGCATGACCCAGACCGCCCCTGAAATTTCCCTGGTCATCCCCGTGTATAATGAGGAAGACAATCTCCGCGCCCTGGTCGCGGAGATACACGGGGCCATGGCGCGCGTGGACAGGCCTTGGGAAGTCCTGTTCGTGGACGACGGCAGCACGGATATGAGCCTTGATATCCTGCGCGAACTGGCCGCCTCCTCCCCGAACGTCACCTATATCGCCCTTGCCGCCAACAGCGGCCAGTCCGCCGCGTTTGCCGCCGGTTTCGCGGAAGCGGCCGGGGACATCATCATTACCATGGATGCGGATTTGCAGAACGACCCCGCGGATATCCCGGCCATGCTGGATACCTACGGCAAGAACGGCGTGACCATGGTCGTCGGCTGGCGGGCCAACCGCAAAGACACGCTGACCAAGCGCCTCGCCTCCCGATTCGGCAATGCCGTGCGCAACTGGATTTCGCGCGAGACCATCAAGGATACGGGGTGCTCCCTCAAGGTCATGCGGCGCGACATGGTTCGCCGTCTGCCGGTTTTCAACGGCGTGCACCGGTTTTATCCCACCCTGATGCGGCTGGAGGGCGCGACCGTTGCCGAGGTCAAGGTCAACCACAGGCCCCGCGTCGCCGGAGTCTCCAAATACGGCATCTGGGACCGGGCGCGGAAAACGGTTCTCGATCTTCTGGCCGTCCGCTGGCTGCAAAGCCGCCACGTTTCCTGCCGGATCAAGGAGCGGAAAGCCTGATGCCGCTCGATCTGCTGCCCTGGCTGGGACTGGGCTCCCAGATGGCGGGCGCTCTGGTTCTCTTTTTTTCCGGCGGCCTCGGGCTCGGCACCCGCGCCTATTCGGCCCGGGGAACGGCGCTGGGGTTGGCTTTTTTCGGCGCGGGGTGCGTTTCTCTCGCGGTATTCGCGCTTTTTGAGCGCAATTTTCTGCTGACCGGAGTGCAGCTTCTGGCCGCCGTCCTTGTCTTCGCCGGGGTGGCCCGCAAGGCAAAAGGGAGGCGGAACGGCTCATGATCCGCTTGTGGGAGCAGTACAAGGGGCTTGCCGGCAAGACCGGTCTCGTTTTTTTGCTGCTGGCGGCCCTGGTCGTGGCGGTGCATTACCTGCCGGACTTTGACGAGCACGCGCTGGCGCTGCATATCCGGGACAAGGGCGTGCGGGGTATCGCGCTGTATATCGGCATCGCGGCCGTGGGGTCGGCTTTGGGCGTCCCCCGCCAGGCGCTCAGCTTCGCGGGCGGGTATGCTTTCGGCGCGTTCTTCGGCCTGCTTTACGGGACGCTGGGCACAACGCTCGGCTGCGCCGGCGGGTTTTTTCTGGCGCGGCAGTTCGGCAGGCCTTTTATCCCGGCGCGGTTCACAAAGCGCATGGAAGCGCTGGACGCGTTCATCGCCGCCGCGCCGTTTTCCATGACGTTGACGGTGCGGCTCATGCCGTTCGGGAACAATGCCCTGACAAACGTTCTCGGGGGGATTTCCTCCATACCGCCGCTGGGTTTTATTGCCGGTTCCTGTATCGGGTATATCCCGCAGAATTTTATTTTTTCGCTTCTGGGCAGCGGCATGCGGGTGGACCCGTTCTGGCGGGTGCTTATCGCCGCGATTTTGTTCGTTCTGGCGATGGGCATCGGCGCCGCGCTTTTCCGGAGGCACAGGGCCTTGGCCGCCATTGCCGAGAAAAAGCATTGAACTTTGGCCCAACTCAATGTAGAAGTCTTTGCGAAATTATAGTTGATTGCACTGCTTGCGCGGCAAGACCGTTCGCCGCAGAACCGCCGGGCCGCGCGCGCAGATCACCGTGAATCTTTTTTGGAGGAACCATGTCTTTTATCGAGACCGCGTATGCAATGGCCCCGCAGGCCGGTGGCGGCGGCGAAGCCAACATGTTCGCTTCCCTCATGCCCTTTGCGCTTATTTTCCTGGTGTTCTATTTCCTGCTCATCCGTCCGCAGCAAAAGAAAGCCAAGGAACAGAAGCTGATGATCGCGGGCCTGAAAAAGGGTGACGCCGTTATTACCGCCGGCGGCATGTTCGGCCGCATCGTTGAGGTGGACGGCGACATCATGACCGTGGACCTTGGCGAAACCAGGGTCACCATGAACAGGGGCTATCTGAGCGCGGCTCCCCAGGTCAAACAGGTCGCGCCTCCCGTGAAGAAGGAAAAGAAGGGCAAAAAGGAGAAGGACGCTCCCAGGCCCGCTCCGGTTGCCAGCGCGGCACAGGAAGACGTCGCCCCTGAAGCCGCCGAGGCGCCCGAAGCCCCCGCCGCTCCCGAGGAAGCGAAAGCCGATGAAACCCCCGTGGTTTCCGGCAACGACGATACGAACAAGCCCGCTGTGCAGTAACGGCGAGCGTTTTTTGCCGCCGCGCCCTTTCGGCGCGGCGGTATAACCGTGCGAAGCCGTCCCGTGGCCGGGGCCGCTTCCTGAAACCCGCGTACGCCCGGGGTGAGCCTGTTTCCGGACAGGCTTTCGCGCCATTGTGGAGCACTGCATCCCATACCGGGCCGCGCGTTCTTTTTCGGATACTGGACAGGAGTTGCCATGAGACAAGGTCTGCGATGGAGGCTCGCCGTTACCGTAGTGGTGCTGGCGCTTTCCCTTCTCTATCTGCTGCCGGCGTTGCCCGGAATGCAGAATTCTCCCCTGCGGCGTTTTTTGCCTGACGCGAGCATCAACTTCGGCCTGGACCTTGTGGGCGGCATCCATCTCACGCTCGGCGTGGAAGTGGACAAGGCCATTGAGAACTCCCTGGCCCGGATGGGCACGGATATCCGCACAATCGCCCGGGACAAGAGCATCCTGACCTTGCGCCCCCGGCTTCTGCCCGGCGGGGAAAAGGTGGAGATCACGCTCGCGAAGGCCGACCAGAAGGCGGCGTTCGAGGAACTGCTCGCCAAGAATTTCCCGGATCTGCGCTTTGATCCGCCCCAGACGGCGGAAGAAGGCCGGTTGCGGTACGTCGGCTCCCTGACGGACGCCGCGCGTGCGCACATGGCCAAATTCGCGCTGGCCCAGGCCGTCACCACCATCCGGAACCGCATCGACCAGTTCGGGGTGGCCGAGCCCGATATCCGCGAGCGCCCCGCGGACAACAGCATCGTGATCCAGCTGCCCGGCATCCGGGACGCGGACAGGGCCATCAAGCTCGTCGGCCAGACGGCGCACCTGGAGTTCCGCATCGTGCGTGACGACATTGACCCGGCCCGGGTCGCCAAGGGTCTTTTGCCCGCCGGTACCGAACTGATGACCTTGGTCGGCAAGGACGGAACCGAGGGTACGCCCATCCTGGTCGACAAGGAAGCGACCCTCACCGGCGAATACATTACCGACGCTTCTCCCGCCACGGACCAGCGCACCAACGAATGGCACGTGCGCATGAGCTTCGACAACCGCGGCGCCGCCCTGTTCGAGCGCATCACGGGTGAGAACCAGGGCAAGCGTATGGCGATCGTGCTGGACGGCAAGGTCCGTTCGGCCCCGACCATCCAGGAAAAAATCAGCGGCGGCACCGCCTCCATCACGGGCCGGTTTACCGCCCAGGAAGCCCAGGACCTTTCCCTGGTCCTCCGGGCGGGGTCGCTCCCGGCGCCGGTCCACATCATGGAAGAACGCACGGTCGGCCCGTCGCTGGGGCAGGAATCCATCGACAAGGGCGTGAAGGCCGCGCTCATCGGCGGCGCGCTCGTGGTGCTGTTCATGATCGTTTATTACGGCTTCTCCGGCCTCATTGCCGACGCCATGCTGGCGCTCGACGTGATGCTCATTCTCGCGGGCATGGCGGCTTTCGGCGCCACCCTGACGCTGCCGGGCATCGCGGGCATCGTGCTGACCCTCGGCATGGCCGTTGACGCCAACGTGCTCATTTTCGAGCGCATCCGCGAGGAGATGCGGCGAGGCGTCACGCCCATCGCGGCCATCCGGGCCGGTTTCTCGCGGGCCACCATCGCCATCACGGACTCCAACCTGACGACCGTCATCGCGGCGGTCGTGCTGTACCAGTTCGGCACCGGTCCCATCCGGGGCTTTGCCGTGACCCTGACCCTCGGCATTGTGGCATCCATGTTCACCGCCATTTTTGTCTCCCACATCGTCTATGACGTATGGATGGGCAAAAAGGGCCGGAAATTGAGTATTTAAAGGAGTGTGACATGGGATTGCATCTGATACCGGACAATCTGAATATAAACTTCACGGGAGCGCGGCGGTTTTTTTACGGCGCCTCTGCGCTCATCTTCATCGTTTGCATCGCCGCGTTGATTGTCAGCGGGGGGCCGAAATACGGCATTGACTTCGCGGGCGGCACCGTCGCCCATTTGAAATTCTCGCAGCCCGTGGCGGCGGACACGCTGAAAACGGCCCTTGAGGGCCTTAACCAGCCGGGCCTCGTCGTGCAGGGGTTCGAAGACGACGACGGGCTTTCCTACCTTGTCCGCGTTTCCGACACCACGACCCCCAGCCCGGAGTTGCGCGCGTCCATTACGAGTACGTTGAAAGAGAAACTGCCGGGCAATGCCATGTCCATCGAGCGCCTTGAGTCCGTCGGGCCCAAAGTCGGCGCAGACCTGCGCTCCAAGGCCGTGGAAGCCATGTATTACGCGGTTCTTCTCATCGCCATCTACATATCGGGCCGGTTCGAGCGCCGTTGGTTCGTGGCCGCGGCCATGGCCGGCGGGCTGGCCGGGTCCATGTATCTTCTCGGCCTTCTGGGCGTGCCCAAGAGCGTTCTCGTCCTGCTGGCGACCCTGGTGACGGTCGGGCTCTGCTGGTGGTTGCGGCTTGTCTACGCGCTCGGTTCCCTTGTCTCCATCCTGCACGACGTGCTTATCACCATCGGGGTGTTCGCGCTCATGGGCAAGGAGTTTGACCTGACCATCATTGCCGCGCTCCTGACCGTTCTCGGGTATTCGCTGAACGACACCATCATCGTGTACGACCGCATCCGCGAGAATTTGCAGGCCCGGAAGGACGGCAAGCTTTCCGACCTCATCAACCGGAGCATCAACCAGACCCTGTCGCGCACGATGCTGACCTCGTTGACGACGCTGGTCGTCATCACCTCCCTATTGCTGTTCGGCGGGGGCATCATCCACGATTTCGCGCTGGTCATGTTCATCGGCGTCCTTGTGGGGACGTATTCCTCCATCTTCGTGGCCAGTCCGATCCTGCTGCTGTTCGGCGACACCGTGATCGCCCAGGCGGAAGCCGCGCGGCTCGAGCGCGAGGAAGCGGCCAAGAAAGAGCGCAACCGCGCCCGCGCCCTGACCTGATCCTGAAGAACAGCCTCCAAGCTATGGACACCCCGGGCAATGCGATGCATACTCGGGGTGTTTTTTGCCGGGGCGCTTTCAGCCCTCCGCCGGGATGGCCGGGACCGTGTTCCGGCGGCGTTTTTGCGCGCGCAGATTCCGGCCTCGCGCACCATTCAACCAGGAACGATATGCATGATTACCCCCTCTCCGGTCACTCCTGAAGCTCCCGTCCGCAATCTGGCCATGGATCTCGTCCGCGTTACCGAAGCGGCCGCTCTCGCCTCCGCCCGCTGGCTCGGCAAAGGCGCCAAGGAAGACGGCGACAAGGCCGCCGTGGACGCCATGCGCCTCGGGTTCAACTCTCTCGACATCAAGGGGCTGGTGATCATCGGGGAAGGCGAAAAGGATGAAGCCCCCATGCTCTACAACGGGGAAAAGGTCGGCATGGGAACCGGCCTGGCCGTTGATATCGCCGTGGACCCGGTGGAAGGCACCAACCTTCTCGCCACCGGCCGGCCCAACGCCATTTCCGTTATCGGCGCGGCTCTTTCCGGCACCATGTACAATCCGGGCCCGAGCTTTTACATGAAAAAACTCGTCGCCCCGGCGGCCGCCGCCAATGTGATAGACCTTGACGCGCCCGTGGCCGACAACCTGAAAAATGTGGCCAAGGCCCTGGGCAAAGACGTGGACGACCTGGTCGTTTTCGTGCTCGACAAACCCCGCCACCAGCAGCTTATCAAGAATATCCGGGCCGCCGGAGCCAGGATTCAACTGCACACGGACGGCGACGTTTCCGGCGCGCTCATGGCCGTTGATCCGCGCTCGGACGTGGATCTCATGATGGGCACGGGCGGCACTCCCGAAGGCGTCATTTCGGCCTGCGCCATCCGGGGCATGGGGGGCCAGATTCTGGCCAGGCTCGACCCGCAGTCTGAAAAGGAAAAGCAGTCCATTCTCGACGCGGGCATTTCCCTGACGGAGATACTGTCCGTTGAGCGGCTCGTCAGCACGGACGAGGTGTTTTTCGCGGCCACGGGCATTTCCGGCGGCACGTTTATTTCCGGCGTGCGCTACGAGGGCAGCGGAGCGGTGACGCATTCCCTCGCCATACGCGGCAGGACGGGCACCATCCGGTACATGGAAGCCCACCACAACTGGGACAAACTGATGCGGATCAGTAAAATCGCGTACGATTGATGGCGTAAAACGGTTGCGCCACGCAAAAGCCCTTTCCGTTCCGGCGTCCGGAGCGGAAAGGGCTTTTTGTATGGAAAACCTCGTCGGAGGGGGAAGAGTACTTTTTTTAAATCGGGAGTTTGTAATTCAACCGTCCGGCAACCTGCCGTATGTGGTACAGGGTGCGTTTCTCCGCCTCTTTGCCGTCTTTTTCCCGGATGGCGTCGAAAATCATCCGGTGTTCCTCAATCGAACCCAACGCGTCGGCATAGGTGGTGGTGGACAGGGTGAGGAACCGGTGCATGTAACGGTGAATCGTGGAAATGCTGTCCGAAAGAAATTCGTTTCCCACGGCGGCTGTCAGGATTGTGTCAAATTCAAGCTCGCTGGAGATGATGCTGATGAGATCTTTTTCCTTTATGGCCACTTCGTTCCGGGCGAGGCATTCTTCGATCCGGGCGAGGTCTTCCTCCGTCCGTTTGCCGCTCGCCATGCGGGCGATGATCGGCTCCACCGCGAGCCTGAAGACAAAAACCTGCACCATGTCTCCCGACTGAATCTCCGCGACAACGGCCTGCTTTGAGAATTGATGAAAATCAGTTTTTCGAACTCAAGCCGTTTCAGGGCGGTCCGGAGCGGCGTTCTGCTGATGCCCAGCATCTCCGCGATGGATTCCTCCAGCAGGATATCCTTGGGCTTGAACGTATTGTTCAGTATGGCCTCTTTGATCACCGTGTACGCGTGATCCGAAAGAGATTGCTTATGGCCTATTTTCGGTAACATAGGTGTTCATCTCCCAAGCTGCCGGGGGACCGGGCCGTCCCTTTCGGCAAGTGCAAAAAATAACAAAGTACACTATCCGAAAAACCCCGCTTGAGCAAGGCCGTGCTTGCCGGGCGACGGCCGTGGGCAAGGGGCGTCTTTTCGCGTGACCCGCCGGGGGGCGGGCAAAGCGCGGACCGGGCTTGGGCGGCGGGAGATGCCGGTTTGCACGCGGGGCGTCTTTGGCGTTAGGAAAATGCGTGCTGTTTTTGTAAACCCGGGGTACGGCCGGCAACCGCGGGAGGGCAAAAAGCGCGCCCGCCGCCGGTAATGGCGGCAGGCGCGCCGTTTTTCAGCTCTTCATGAGCCCGACGAGGCCCATAGTCAGAACCGGGACAAAGGTTATCAGCAGGAGGCAGATTGCCATGGCTATCAGGAACGGTATGGCGGATTTCGCGATCCGCTCAATACTCAACCCTGAAATGGCCGAGGCGACAAAGAGGTTTGCCCCGTAAGGCGGCGTCACGAATCCTATCGCCAGCGCCGTGGTCATGACGACCCCGAACTGCACCGGGTCCATCCCGAGGGATTTCACGATGGGCAGGAACACCGGGGTCAGGATCAGGCAGGAGGAAATGTTGTCCACGAACAGGCCGACGATGAGCAGCATCACCAGTATCATCAGGAGCAGGACGGTGCCGTTGGTGATGACGCTGGTAAGGACCGCGGCCACCTTGATCGGGATTTGCTCCATGGCGAGGTACGAGGCAAAGGCCATGGAAAAGCCGATGGCGAACCCTGTCAGGCCGTTGAGGTCCGCGGTGGAGCGCAGCGCCGCTATAAAGGAATGCCAGTTAAGTTCCCGGTAGATGAAAACGCCCACGATGAACGAGTACACAATGCCGACCACGGCGGCTTCCGTGGGGGTGAACACGCCGCCGTAAATGCCGCCGAGAATGATGACCGGCGTTATCAGCGCCCAGATGGATTCCGTGAAAACGGGCCAGAATTTCAATTCATCGTGCGTGGTGCCTTTATAGCCCTTTTTTTTCGAGATGCAGTAACAGACAAACATGAGCGCCACCCCGATCAGGATGCCGGGGATCACGCCCGCGATGAAAAGTTCGCCGATGGAAGCCGAGGCCACCACCCCGTAGATGACGAAGGGGATGGACGGCGGGATGATGACGCCGATGGTTCCGGCCGTTGCCGTGAGCCCGGTGGCGAATCCCTTGTCGTATCCCCGGTTTTCCATTTCCGGCAGCATTATCGTGCCCATGGCCGAAACCGTCGCCGGACCGGACCCGGAAATGGCCGCGAAGAACATGCTGGCGGCAATGGTCGCCATGCCGACGCCGCCGGTGATTTTCCCGACCATGATGTCACAGACGTTGACGATCCGTTTGGCTATGCCGCCGACGGCCATCAGGTTGCCGGCGAGCATGAAGAACGGGATGGCCATGAGCGGGAAGGAATCCAGCCCCGCGAACGCGTTCTGGTTTATCATGACCGTCGGGATCGAGGTGGTGAGCCCGATGGTGATGGCCGTCGCAAGCCCGAGGGAGGCCCCGATGGGCAGGGAGAGCGTTACGCAGGTGAACAGAATGCCGAAAAGGAGAAGGATGCTCATTGGGGTTCACCGCCTTTGTCGTTTTCGTCCGGCATGAAGTCTTTGTAAGAACTGTCAAGGGCTTCCATGCTGCCTTTGCCGAACACATAGGCCTTCATGACGTTCTCGATGAGGCGGATGACCATCAGCCCGCAGCCGACCGGCACGGCCATATGGACATACATCATCGGAATCTGCAGTGCGCTGGAAAGCTGGTTGAACCTGGCTACCTTCATGACCAGCGTGGACCCCTTGTAGGCCACGAAAAGGCCGAACCCGACCCACACGGCGGTGACGGCGAGTTCCAGAATTTTTTGCGCGTTGGGGGATAATCTGTCCTTCACAATGGTTATCCGCAAATGCGTTCTGTTCCGGGCGGCATAGCTGACGCCGAGCCAGATCTGCCACACGAACAGATACCTGGCGAGCTCCTCCGACCAGGAGAGGGAATTGCCGAAGATGTACCGCATTATCACCTGCACAAAGATCAGTATTACACTGAAGACCAGTGAAGGCAGCAGGAAGATTTCTTCCAAATGATCCCAGATATACTTCACCATCGGCAATTCCTCCCTCCGGGGTTCCAGATTATTAATTCCCGTACTTGGCGTTGACGTTTTTGGCGGCTTCCAGCACTTCCTTGCTGACGGTGCCGGCCAGGCCGTCAATGACGTTTGCCGTGGCCTTTCTCCAACGCTCTTTTTCCTCGGCGGACAGGTAGGAAACTTTCACTCCCGACTTTTCTATTTCCTTAATCAGGGTTTGTTCCATTTCCGCGTTGAGGCGTCTCTGGTTCACAAGGGCGTAGTTGGTGCCGTCCTGAACGACTTTTAAAAGATCCGGCGGGAGCGTTTGCAAAAATTCTTCGGAGAAAACATACGCGTTGGCAGCGTAACAGTGTTCGGAGAACGTGTAATACTTCAGTATTTCATAAATTTTAGTGGTGTAGGTCAGAACCACGCCGTTGTCCTGGCCGTCAACGGTGCCCTGCTGCAACGCCGTGTACAGTTCGTTGAAGGCGATGGGGGTGGCGTTGCCGCCCAGCGCTTTGATGGTGTTGATGTACACCGGGGATTCCATGACCCGGATTTTAAGGCCCTTCATGTCCTCAAGTTTTTCGACCGGCCTGACCGTGTTGGAAATGTTGCGGAACGCGTTTTCCCCGTACCCGAGCAGGCGCATGCCTTTCTGGGGCAGGGTTTTGGCCATCAGGGCGCCGAATTCGCCATCCAGCGCGGCGTAGGCGGTTTTTCTATCCTTGAACAGGAACGGCGCGTCGCAGACGCTGAAATCCGGCGCGAAGCTCGCCAGCACCGACATGGGGCCGAAGCTGCCCTGCACGGTGTTCATCTGCAGCGATTCGAACAGCTGGCGGTCGCCGCCGAGAACCGAGTTGTTGTAGACTTCCACCGCGATTTTGCCGCCGGATTTTTCCTCGATATACGGTTTGAAATACTTGAGCAGCGAAATGCCGCTGGCGGAATCGTCCTGGACAGTGGAGCCTATTTTCAGCGTGAACGCGGCGGCATTGGCCACGCCGCAGGAAAGCGAAATAACCATGGCCATGGTTAAAAGTATCGATACAGCTTTTTTCATGATTGCAGTCTCCTCATTACTGGTTTTTCATCGATTCCATATTGCCCGCACACCGCCGACGCCATTGCCGAATTTACCACCTCCAAATCCAGATCGTTCCCCCCGGGTCCCCAAAGGCCGGCAAACGCTTCCATGGCCGCCTTTGCTTCCTGATACGGTCCCGGGACATTGATGACGAGGGCATTGCCGCACCGGCCGCAGATAAGGCGGCTCCAGAGATGCCCGTTCCAACCGTATAACGATGTAGCGCTCCTCGGCTCCAGGAGCCTGTCCAGGGCGGAGTGGGTAACGTCGCGCGCCAGCGTGGGGCTGTGCCGGTGCCCGCCGCCGGATCCGCCGATGAGGACGATGAGGCCGAACCCGTCATCCACGGCCGCCGCCACAAGCGCGGCGATCGTCTCCTCGTCGTCGGCGGCGGGTTCCGCCCTCGTGACGTCGCAGCCGGGGCGCGCCGCCGTGAGGACCTCGCGGATCATGGGGCTGTCGGTATCCAGCACCACGCCCTGCCGGATCTCATCACCGGTGGGGAGTATCAGCACCCTATTTCCCAATTGCCATCCACCTTTCCGCCGGGCACTGCGCTTCGCTGTGCGGCGGGATTGTGTCAAAATCCACCCGGCGGGCGCGCTCCACGCTTCCCAGGCGGGTCAGGTCCGAGACGCTGATGCCGTCGGCCAGCGCGATGGCCTCGATCAGGCCGGCTTCGTTCCGCCGGATAGCGTCCTCGTCCAAACCGTAGACGTCCATCTCCAGACTGTCGCCCAGGACGCCGATCACCCTGATAAGGGTTTTGAGCCGCTGCCTGAGGATGTCTTCCAGCTGCCGGGTGTTCAGGCCCCTGACGGACAAGCCGGTTATCTTCACGATGGTCTTGTCCACCTGGACGAGGATTCTGGTTTCATGGTCCATGAAGGCCCGCCTCAGACGTCGGCATACCGGGTTTGCACCACTTCCGGCGCCTTGAACCGCCGGACGTCCTCCACGCCGGGGATGATATCCCTTGCGCGCTCGATAATCGCCGCCGCATCGAGGCGTTCCACGTCTTCGAGCATCCACTCCCTGGTAAAGCCCACGTCCGCCAGTTCGAAAAACGCCTGTTCCGTCATGTTGCCGTAATCGGGCCGCACGCCGAAATGCCTGGCTACCGCCAGAACCGCCGGGGAGGGGCCGATGTCCCTGCCGGGGATCATGCCCGCCGTCAGGGCCTTGATAATGTATTTTGCCAGCACCTTTTTATCCGCCACGATGCAGGGAATATGGCACTTGAGATACTTGGCGTACTCCCCGGAATTGTGGCCGGTGTCCCCGCAGCGGTACTGCCGGTTGGGAACGATGCGCCCGTATTTTTCCCCGACCAGGAACCCGATGCCCACGGAAACGACGTGCCCTGTTTTTCCGACTTCAAGATCCCCGTCCCGCATGATTTCCATCTGGCCGATGACCGGCAGCAGCATCTCTTCCATGGTCACGCAGTTCATGACTTCGGTGGCGGAATTGTTGTTGCCGGCTCTGCCGGAAATGACGGCGTTATGAATGGGCAGGGGCTTGTTGTCCGGGTCCGGCCCCATGAGCAGCCGGCGGCCCTTGTAGTTGGCGTCCCACTGGCGCAGGTGCGGCTCCTCCGCGATCAATTGCGGGTCGTACGGGATTTCCAGCATTTCCACGAAGCCGAATTCCGGGTTGATTTTGCCGTAATCCGAAGCGGCCATGCAGGTCATGGAGCCGTCGAGCATCACCCCGTCGCTGTTGGTGGTGACGGCGTCCATGTCGAACATGTTGATCGCGGCGGGGCCGGGGATTTGCGCGGCGATTTTTTCACAGGCCTCCCGCATGGAAAGACCGCACCGCAGAACATCCTTGTAGTCGACGAACGCCATGGACAGAGGCGCCAGCACGTGGTGCAGCGGCCCTTCGGGAATGAATTTATACGCGAGTCGCATGCCGGTTTCCCTCTCAATGCCTGCCGAGCGGCGGACGTCTGTCGTCGACGGACGGGCAGTCGTGCAGCAGAACGTCTATGGTCGGGTGGATGACCGCCACGGTGTCGCAAATGGCGTGAACGGGCTTGCCGTCCTTGTCAAAACCGCGGATGACCACATTGTGCATGGTTTCGGGGATGCGGGGCACGATGGCGACCTCAATGCTCTCCACCCCTTCCATGGCGGACAGTTCCGTGATCTCGTGCTCCAGCCTGCCCGTGCGGACGGACTGCATTTTCCCGGTTTTCAGATTCTCGAGCCCCAGGATGGTGCAGCCGACATGCTTGCCGTTTTTCACGGCGGCGGCTTTGAGCTTTTTGAAGAAGTCGGGCAGCGTGGTATGCATCAGTCTCATTGGTGTTGCTCCTTGATCCGCGAAACGGCGCCATGGATGCACGGCGGGACACATCCCGGTCTTCCGGCCTGAACGGGTATGGGAAGGGACCCGCAGGGAATCAGGGCGGGAGCGGAGAAACCGCCTCCGAGGGGCCGTGACCTTGCCGCGGCATGCACTGTGACCGTAAATGCGGTAATCGGTTGCATCACGCGGCTCCTGGGATAAAGGGAACCGTTTCTCCTCCGGCCGTGAGCACCAGAAGGGACGGGTTTGCGTAGCGGTCCAGCGCCAGATCCAAAGCGGCCTGCAAGGAAGCCTCGGGAAACCATTCATAGCCGCCGGGTGCGAGTTCTTCCCGCGTCAGCCCGTCGGAAACTATCGCGGTATGGAAGGCCGCGTTTATTTTCCCCATGCTGACGCCGACAGCCATGACAAGGAGGTCTTCGCCGGTGCCGCCGGCGTTTAAACGTTTTCCGAGCGCCGCGACGCCGTCCGGCATGCCGCTGTATGCGACGATTTCCGGGTGCGGGCCTATGCCTTCATGGCAGGGCGCCAGCAAAATGAGCGAGCCGCCCGGCCGGGCTACCGCGGCGGACCCGTAAAGAGCCTTGCCGCACTGCCAGAAATCGGTTTCTAAAGGTTTTGAGGAAACCAGCACCACATCCGGGGCCGCATCCACCGCGCCCCCGCAGACATCAAGGGCGTGGCCGATGCCGGCCCTGTGCGCCTTTACAAAATGCCCCGCGACGACGCGATAGACATCCATGTCTTCTGTTAGAATAGTATTGACGATAAAGTCCAGCCCTATTTGCGCCGTCCAGCGCTCTACCGCATGCCGAACGGGGCATTCCGCCATGCCGAAAAGGATGCCGTCCGCGAGGCCCTGCATGGCGTGCAGTTCCGAGACGATATCCTCGGACGTTATGCCGGGGTAAAGGATCTTGGCCCCGCCCGACCAGCCCATGCAGCCGTGCGGCGCAATGGTGCCGAGGCCGATGCGGACATCCGCCGCCAGCGCTTCCTTGAACACCCTGATCGGAGTGCCGAGCGGGCTCGTTCCGGCCTGGGCCAGCTTGTCGAGGTCACGGAATTCGGATTGCCTTACTGTATAGGCGGCAAGAACGTCCTGGCCCAATTTTGCCCGCATCTCGGCATCCGTCATTTTCCGGTGGCTTCCCAGAGCCACCACGATGAGGATATCCGCGACGGAGACGCCCGCGCCGTGCAGCCTGGGCAACAGTTCCGCCAGTATTTCCCGGACTGGCGTGCGCCGGGTGATGTCGTCGCAGATGATGCAGACCGTGTTCCCGGCCCGGACGATGGATTCCACCCGGGGGGAGGCAATGGGGGCATCAAGCGCGGCGCGGATGGCGCCGGGCAGGTCCACGGCCTTTTGCACGTGGTTGGCGTCCGCCACCTGCAACCGCACGCCATCCCGCACGCGGAGGGTATAGTTTTTGGTCCCGCACGAAACCGTTACCTGAGTCGCCATTGCCACCCCGCCGGAAAAAGGGTTTGCTCAACCGTTACGACACGGATATCCGAACATCTCACGGCACGGGGCGCGGTATGCGCCCCGTGCGCGGTTGCGGGTCTATTTCTTCGCTTTGCCTATCACGTCCGGGTTGACAACGTTGCGGAGTGTTCCTTCGGTCAGGAACAGGATCGCTGTTTCAGCGGCCAGAAGGCGCATGGATTCAAGGGCTTCCACCGTTCTGTACGCGGTATGCGGCGTCAGGATGACGTTGTCCCGGCCCAGGATGACCTTGGCCTGTTCTTTGGGCGGTTCCTGTTCCAGCACGTCCAGGGCGGCGGCGTTCAGCTTGCCGCTGTCGAGCGCGCGGGCGAGCGCGTTCAGATCCACCAGCTTGCCGCGCGAGGTGGTGACCAGGAGCGAGCCGTCCTTCATCTTGGCGAGGTTGGCGTCGTTGATGATGTGGTAGGTTTCATCCGTGGCCGGGGCCATGATCGTCAGCACGTCGGATTCGCGGAACAGGGTGTCCAGATCCACCTTCTTCGCGCCGCATTCCGCGAACACGCTGTCCGGCAGCATGGGGTCGTAGGCGATGAGGTTGTAGCCCATCGCTTTGACCATCCCGGTCATCTTGCGGGCGATGCGGCCGAGGCCGAGGACGCCCAAGGTGCGCGTGGAGAGGCGGTGCATGGCGTACCCGATTTCCTCGTTCCAGCCGCCGTTGTGGATATCCTTGTTGTAGAGCGGGATTTTCCGTTCCAGGGCAAGGACGAGGGCCACGGTATGCACCGCGACTTCTTCCACGGCGTAATCCGGGACGTTGCAGGCGTAAATGCCGTGTTTGGTGAAGTCGGGCAGGTTCAGGTTGTCCACGCCCATGCCGCAGCGGACGAACATCTTCATGCGGGGGACCCGTTCCAGGAAGGACCCGTCGATCTTTCTGTCCGTCAGCATGCAGGCGTCGGCGTCCTGAATTTTTTCGATCAGCTCGTCGTTGGTGTTGCAGTACATGGCTTCAAAGGCAATGCCCTTGGATTTGCACATGGCTTCGATTTTCGTATACGCGTCTTTGGCCGGGAAGAATTTTCCGTCAAGCATCACGAACTTCAACATCATCAACTCCGTGGAGCTAAAAGGTTGCTGGCCCGGCGGAGCATGGCCCCGCCGCGCGCGTTCTGTCATGGCCGTCCGCTGCCCGCCGCTTTGGGGGAGGCGGGCAGGGCGGCCCGTCAGATCAGATTCAATGCCTTCGCTTCTTTTCGCAGCGTTTCGCGAAAATCCGGGTGGGCGATGTCAATCAGGGCCAGCGCCCGCTGCCGCAGGGTTTTACCCCGCAGATCGGCCACGCCGTATTCCGTCACCACGTAATGGACAAGGCCGCGGGAGGTCGTAACCCCCGTTCCGGCCGGCAGCTGGGAGACGATGCGCGAGGCCGTGCCCTTGGCGGCCGCCGACGAAAAGGCGAAGATGGACTTTCCGCCCTTGGAGCGGCTGGCGCCGTAGACGAAGTCCACCTGGCCCCCGATGCCGCTGAACATGGCGCTGCCGAAGGATTCCGCGTTCACCTGGCCCGTCAGGTCCACCTGCAGGGCGGAGTTGATGGAAACCATCTTGTCGTGCTGCCCGATGATGCAGGGGTCGTTGGTGTAATCCACCGGCTTCATGATGACGTCCGGGTTTCTGTGCACAAAATCATAGAGTTTCTGCGTGCCCATCAGGAAGGTCGCGATAAACTTGCCCGGGTGGAGCGTTTTCTTTTTGTTGGTGATGACACCCGCCTCGACAAGCGTGACCACTCCGTCGGAGAACATTTCCGAGTGCACGCCGAGGTCCTTCTTGTCCGTCAGGAAGGTCAGGACCGTGTCCGGAATGCCGCCGATGCCCATTTGCAGGGTGGAGCCGTCCTCGATGAGGCCGGCCACGTTGCGGGCGATCTGCCGTTCAATCTCGCCGACCTTCGGGGGCGGCAGCATGAAGACCGGGCTGTCCTGCTCCACGATGTAGTCGATCTCGTCCAGGTGGACCCTTTCCCCGAAAGTATAGGGCACGTTTTTGTTGATCTGGGCGACCACGATATCCGCGTTTTCCACGGCGGCTTTGGGCCAGTCCGCGGAAAGGCCGAAGCTGCAGTACCCTTCCTCGTCCGGGGGCGTCACCTGCATCAGGAACACGTTGATGTGCAGGATTTTGTCGCGCCAGAGGCGGGGGATTTCGCTGTACAGGCAGGGGGTGTAGTCGGCCCGGCATTCATTCACGGCCTTGCGGACCGGGGGGGACAGGAAAAGCCCGTTGAAACGGAAGCTCTTCTGGTATTCCGGTTTGCAATAGGCCCGCTCTTCGCCGAGCTGGTACATGTGCACGATTTCCACATTTTCCAGTTCCGGCGCCCTGTCGATGAGGGCGCTGACCAGGATGTGCGGTTCGGAGGCGGTCACGTGGAAGACAACGCGGTCGCCGGATTTTACGACTTTCAGCGCCTCCGCGGCGGTGGTGAACTTGCTCCGGTGTTTTTCTCGCCAATCAGACATGGTTGATTCCTTTCGCGGTATGGCGTTTTTCTATTTCACCCAGTTGGCTCGGATTCTTTTCCACATGTCGTCGCGCTGGCGTTCGACCAGGGCGATATCGTCGTCGTTCATGCCTTTGAACCGGCCCTGCTTTTTCAGGCAGTCTCTTACGGAGCCGAGCTCCTTGGGGTTCCTGTTCAGCTTGAACTCGCCGTTTTCATACTCGGCCAGGTACCAGAGGCCCGCATCCACCATGTCCTTGGCGATTTCCACGGTTTTGTCCGTGGGCGTGGACCAGCCGGTGGGGCAGGGCGCGATGACGTGGATGTAGGACGTGCCGTTGTGCGCCTTGGCTTTTGCGATTTTTTTGATGTAATCCTGCGGGTGCCCCACGCTCGCGGTGGCCGCGTAGCCGATATTGTGGGCCGCGACGATTTCGAACATGTTCTTCTTGGTGGGTTTCGTGCTCTCCCGCTTCGCGCCGTGAACGGAGGTCGTGGTGCGGGTGCCGTAGGGGGTGAGCCCGCTCTCCTGCACGCCGGTGTTCATATAGGCTTCGTTGTCGTAGCAGATGTAGATGATGCGGTCGTTGCGGTCGATGGCGCCGGAAAGCGCCTGGATGCCGATGTCCGCCGTGCCGCCGTCGCCCGCGAAGCCGACCACGGTGAAATCTTCCAGGCCCATGGTCTGGCCCGCGGCTTCCATGCCGGACAAAATGGCGGCCGTGGCGGCGAAGGGCGCGCCCATGGCGTTCACGTAGTAGGGCATGACAGGGTAGAGGAAGCCCACGGCGCTCATGCAGTTGGCCGGAACCACCGCGAAGGTGCGGGGTCCGAGAACTTTCAGCGCGAGGCGCACGGCGATGGAGCCGCCGCAGCCGGCACAGGCCTTGTGGCCGAAAAACAGTTCGTGATCCGGCAGCGTCTTGGCGTTTATGGATGTTGTGGTACTCATTATTTGTTCCACCTCAGGTTTATAAATTCAACCCGGTCCCCGGCGTTTTGGGCAGTCATGCCCAGGAGTTCCAGGAACATGTGCCGGATGTTTTCCAGGGTGATGTCGCGCCCGGCAAGGCCGCCGATATAGTCTTTGGTCAGGGGCATCGTGCTTCTGCGGCTGAGGGCGGAGTTCACGTTGGAGAACACCACGCCCTCATACCCGTAGGAGACGTTGCGGTCGATGACGCCGACGGCCCGGACCTGTTCGCCGAGGGAGACGAAATCTTCCAGCGGGAAGGGCCGCAGGAAGCGGACGCGCACCATGCCGACCTTGTAGCCGTCTTTGCGCATGGCATCGACCACCGTGCGGACGGTGGTGGAAACGGAACCCATGGTCACGAGCACGGCTTCCGCGTCGTCGCAAAGGTACTTTTCAGCCAGCCCCCCGTAGGAGCGGCCGAAGATGGCCTTGAATTCCGCGTCGGATTTTTTGATGATCGCCGCCGCGTTGTCGAACATTTCCATATGCTGCTTGTAGCGGAACTCGGTCTGCCAGTCCGGTCCGGCGCCAATGCAGGTGGCCACGGGCTTCTCGATATCCATCTTGTGGGTGGTGACGTAGGGCGGCAGAAACTTGTCCGCCTGTTCCTGGGAGGGCACTTCCACCAGTTCGTAGGTATGGGTCAGGACGAAACCGTCCAGGTTGACGATGATGGGCGTGGATACGGACGGGTCTTCCGCGATGCGGAAGGCCTGCAGCGTCATGTCCAGCGCTTCCTGGCCGTCTTCCACGTAGCACTGCATCCAGCCGGAGTTGAGGGCCATGAGGGAGTCGTTATGGTCGCAGAAAATACTCCAGGGCACGGCTATGGTGCGGTTGGCGTTCATCATGACCACGGGATAGCGGCCGCCGGACACAAAGGGCAGGCCTTCGACCATATACAGGAAGCCCTGGGACGAGGTGGCGGTGAAGACCCGCGCGCCCATGACGCTCGCGCCGAGGGAGGCGGTGATGGCGGAGTGCTCGGACTCCACGCGGATGAACTTCGCGTCCAGCGAGCCCTCGTCGATATACTCGGACAGTTTTTCCACCACGATGGTCTGGGGGCTGATGGGATAGGCCGGGATGACGTTGGGCCGCGCCAGGCGGACGGCAAGGGCCACGGCCTCGTTGCCGGATATGAACTCTTTGGTGCCGCTCATCGGGTCGTCTCCTCCGCGACCATCACGATCGCTTTTTTCGGGCATTCGTTGGCGCAGATCCCGCATCCCTTGCAGAAGTCGTAGTCGATTTCGAGCTTGTCACCGGCGACTTTATAGATGGTCCCTTCCGGGCAGACGAGGTAGCACATGAGACAGTTGATGCAGGCTTCCTGGTCCAGGACGGGCCGTTCGGTCCGCCAACTGGCGTTCGTTTCGACAATCAGGCCGGCCGGGGCATGGGGCTTGTGCATCTCTTCCCGGGTTTTGGGGAAGACGGCTTTGGTCACGGTAGGTCTTGTCATTGCACACCACCTTTAACGGCTTCATACGCTTTCGCGAGAAGCGCCTTGTTCTTTTCGCAAACGGATTTGGAGAAGGTGCGTTCCAGCGCCTTGCCCGCGTCATCGGTGCTGGTGAGGGCGGAAACGCCTAAGAGCGCGCCGAGCATGGCCACGTTGGTGATGGGCCGCCCCAGGATCTCGAGGGACATTTTGGTGGCGTCAAGCGTGATGAGCTTGTGCTTGAGGAAGGAATATTTCCCGGGATTTGCGGTGTTGAGGATGATGACCCCGTCGTCTTCGAGGTAGTTTTCCACGGCCGGGTTGATGAGCGACTCGTCCAGAACGACGAGGTACTTACAGGTAACCGGCTGGCTGCGGTCAACAATTTTCTTGTCGTCGATCTTCGTGAAGCTCCAGACGGGGGCGCCCCGGCGCTCCGGGCCGAAAGACGGGCTCGCCAGCGCGAAAGAGTTTCCGTAAACGGATACCGTCTGCCCGAGAAGCCGGGCGGCCGTGAAAGCCCCTTGCCCACCGCGTCCGTACCATCGAACGTCAAGCATGCAATAATCCTCCGTAAAAAGTTGGCGCATTCGGGAAAGCGCATAGCAAACTGTTACTCATCCATTATATGGATTTGTGTCTGTATACAATAAGACGAGAAGTAAGGCAACCCCTTTTTGCGTTTTGGTGTGTGTCTTAACATATTAAAAATATTATTATAAAGAGCATGGCGGGTGAAATGTAAACGTTTTCAAGGGGATTTTGATGGCGGTAAAAAAGGGGGAGAGGGGGCGTGAGAGAGAAGAGAGAGAAGAGGCTCCCGCCAAACAACCGGGAGCCTCTTCCTCTTCTTCTTTCTCTTCTTTCCCTTCTTTCCTATTTAAGGCTCATCCGGTTGAAGAGTGCTTTTGACAAAAAATATGGACATGGGTTCCAATCGAGATCACGCAAACGATCATCGAAAAGGCGGAATCACCATGTCCACGAGTTTTGTTTATCATGCCATGGGCCTGTCGGGCTACGAGTATGTGCATCAGAAATTTGAAAGCGGGAGCGTTACATTTCGGCTCCGGCCAAAATGGCGGCTTCTATGCTGTCCGGCCTGCAAATCGAAACAGGTGACCAGACGGGGCATGTATTTTCGAAAGCTGCGCAGTTTGCCTATTGGGCGCAAGCCAATCCGGCTGTTGATTGAAGTGCCGCGCGTCTGGTGTGCCGTTTGTGGCTGCATCAGGCGTATCAGTCTTGGCATTGCGGAGCCCAGACGGAGCTATACACGAGCTTTCGCCCGGCACGTTCTTGAACTGGCCAGACTCATGACACTCAAGGATGTGGCGCTGTTCCTCGGTGTCGGCTGGGACTGCGTGAAGGACATTGTCAAGCGCAATCTGGCTCGACGCTTCGCTCGCCCAAGGCTGCGCAGCGTGCGGTATCTGGCCATAGACGAAATCAGCGTTCGGAAAGGGCACAAGTACCTGACTCTGGTCATGGACCTTGAGAGCGGCGCGGTGCTCTTTGTTGGCGATGGCAAGGGCGCGAAATGTCTGGAGCCGTTTTGGGTGATGCTTCGCCGTTCCCGCGCCAAGGTCCAGGCCGTGGCGACGGATATGAGCACCGCCTACATCGGCGCGGTATTGGACAATCTGCCGGGAGTCCCCCTGGTCTTTGATCACTTCCATGTGGTCAAGCTGATGAATGAAGCACTTACAGAAATCAGACGCGGTCTGCATCGCGAGGCGGACGTTATGGGCAAGAAGGTGTTGAAAGGCAGTCGATGGATTCTACTCAAGAATCCTGAGAATCTTTCAGCGGAGCGCGATGAAGCGGCCAAACTGCAAGAGGCGCTGAAGCTCAACGAGCCGTTGGCGGTGGCCTACTATATGAAGGAAGACCTGCGGCAATTTTGGAGTCAGTCAAACAGGGAAGCTGCACAAGTGGCTATAGACGATTGGGTAAGCCGCGCCCAGGCGTCAGACATTGGTCCGCTTATGCGTGTGGCAACGACCCTCGCTGGGCTCAAATTCGGCATCCTGAATTGGTACGAGCACCCCATATCCTCTGGACGCATGGAAGGGACCAACAACAAAATCAAGGTGCTCAAGCGGATGGCCTACGGATACAGAGACATGGAGTTTTTCAAACTCAGAATCCTCGCCATTCACGAGGCAAAGTACGCTTTAACCGGATGAACCCTATTTAATCCGCACCGTATGCTTCCTGACATAATCCACCGGATTATAACTCTCCTTCGCCTTGCGCAACCCCTCGTCATCCAAATCCTGCTCGCGGTTAATCAGCGCAAACCGCTCCACGTTGTCGCGGGCGAAAAAGCAGTTGATGGCCTGGTATATCCCCTTGTATTCCGTGTCGCCTTTTTCAAAATGGATAACCAGCGTATCCTGGGTGAGCTGTTCCCCAACGGTATAGGCGATAACCTTGCCTTTATCGGCGATAAACCCGCCGGAAAGGCCGGGCAACCGGTCCCAGTTGCTGAGCACGCGGAAAATGGCTTTGTTCTCCGCCTTGAGCGCGTCGGATTCCGGGGATTCATGCCAGTCGCACCACTCCTCCTGCATCTGGAGAACCGCCTCGACGCATTCAATGGTCAGGGGCAGGTAGGCGTGGTCAGGGTACTTTTTCACATACTGGTTGAACAGGTTCTTTTTTTTGTGGAACCGGTTGCCGGAGAGCGCCGCCAGCTCCTCGGTCTTGTAGAGATAGTCCCATTGCCCGCGCGATTCCTCGGCGTCAATGCCCTGTGGGAGCTGCTCTTCCCACAGCAGGCGCAGCGGCTTCGGCACCCGGTAGAACTCCTTGCCGGAGGCGACCTCCTCGGTGGCGGCCCAGTCCACGTCCTTCCACCAGCCCATGGGGGCCCAGTCGCGGACAAAGGGTTTCGTCTGGCGGATCCAGCAGAGCTTGTCCGTGAACCGCCATTCCAGGCCGTAATGGTCCGCCCATCCCCAGATGTTGGTGAAGCTGTAGTCCGCGGCCCTGGTGCCGCTGGCCGCGTGGAACTCGCGGTATCTGTTCATGTCTTCAAGGGTGATGGGGGAGAAAGCGTTGCGCATGAGAACTCCTTGAGGAAACATCCGGACCTACCGGCGATGCCGCCGGATCATGGCGAATCTGGCCCAGTCCCGGGTTTGGAATATATACAATATGATACTGGCTTGAAAGGCCTGAGAAATGAACATGCCCATGAAAACCCCGTCCGCCGACTGCCAGAGGAGATGCCCGAAAATATACGCGAGCGGCAGCCGCACCAGCCAGATGGCGGCGCCGAACACGAAAAAGGTATATATGGCGGCGCCCGCGCCGGTCATTATCCCGCCGAGGCACATGCTGGTAACGGAAAAGGGCGTCGCCAAAAGGTTGTAGCGCAAATAGACCAGCGCGTCGGCCTGCGCGCCGGGGTCCGGCGCGATAAAGGCGGCGAGATCTTTCAGGAACGGCCAGAGCACGATGGCGGCGAGTGTCATGGAACCCGCCCCGGCGAGGATAAGCCGCCAGCCTACGCGTTTGGCTTCCGCCTTGTTGCCCGCGCCCAGGCAATGCCCGACGAGCATGGACCCTGTCATGCTGAACGCTACGGCCGGAAGAAAAAGGACGGATTCCACCCGCATACCCGCCGCCATGCCCGCGAGGGCGTTGACGCTGTTAAAGGGGAGCGAGGCCACCACCGCGAACAGAACCATATACCCGAGCTGCCAGGAAAACTGCATGCCCCCGGCGGGCAGGGCGACCTTGAAAAGATACGGCAGGGCCTTTTTTTCCCACTGCAAAGGCGCGAAGGCCTTCCGGGTGATGAATCCCTGTTTGACCAGAACGAAAAAATTGAACAGCGCCATGGACGTTATGGAGACAAGCGTGGCGTAGGCGATGCCGCGCGCGCCGAACGCGGGAAGATGCCACCAGCCGAGGCCGAACCCGGTGCTGGCGAACGCGTTGATAACAAAGGCCATAAATGCCGAGAACAGGGGGACGTAAACGGATTTGCGCGCTCTGAACATGGCGCCCGTCATGGCCAGAAGATAATGCGAGGGCAGCACGATCAGGAATACCTGCCAGAATTCCTCGGCCAGCGGGAGTATTTCCGCCGGAACCTGCAAAAGATGCAAGATCAAACCACGGAAGGCCAGGGCCAGGCCCAGCGCTATCAGGGAAAAGAGCATGCCGATTTTGAGGATCGACCCGGCGTAGCGCCTGGCGCGGTCCGGCAGGTTCGCCCCGAGGGACTGGCTCATGGCCGCGACCGAGGCGTTGGCCGTGGCCGTGCCGATAATGAGCAGGATGAACTGGCACTGGACCACCACGCCGAGCACGGCCTGCACGTCGCGGTGGATTTTCCCGGCGACCCAGACGTCCGTCAGGCCGACCAGGAACTGAAAACTCATCATCAACAGCTGGGGCCAGGTAAGGCGCCAGATTTCCGCCGAGGAAACGCGGTCCGACCCCCCTCCCGGTTGGTGCGGCTGCACGGGAGCGGCGGGAATGTGCCTGGCGAGAATGGGGGGCATGCGTACCAACTCCGCTGGAAAAACAATGCCGCCGCGCAAAGCGGCGGAACACAATATATGAGGAGAGATATGGGGCCGGTTCAGGCCGGTGTCAAGACGCGGCGATAGCGTGATGCCGCGAACGGACACCGGCCGCGCCGCGCGCAGGATTATTTTTTACCGGGGCCGTTCCATAGCCGGTCGAGGCCCGCGGCCTTCCCCGAGCCGTGGTGGTAGCTTCGGAACTGCAACGGGTTTTTCAGGCAGTATTTCTGGTGGTACTCTTCCGCCGGGAAGAATTTTCGGATCGGCTCGATAACGGTCGCCACGGGTTTGGGGAAGCGGCCGGACGCGTTGATTTCCTCGCGCGACGCTTCGGCCTCGGCCTTTTGCTCGTCCGAGTGGTAGAAGATGGCGGTCCGGTACTGGCTGCCCCTGTCCGCGAACTGGCCGCCGTCGTCCGTGGGGTCGATGCTGCGCCAGAAAACGTCCAACAGGTCGCGGTAGGTGATTTTCGCCGGGTCAAACTCGACGCGCACGGCTTCCGCATGGCCGGTATCGCCCTCGCAGACGTCCCGGTAGCCGGGGTCGTCCAGGTCCCCGCCGGTATAGCCGCTGGTGACGGAGAGCACGCCCGGCATGTCCAGGAACGCGTGCTCCGTGCACCAGAAACAACCGCCCGCGAAGGTGGCGTATTCACTATCGCTCTTCATGGTATACCTCCGGAAAAGAGCGGCCCCGCCAAGGACCGCTCTTTCACACTACTCATTTTCCGGAGATCGGCAAGCGCTCTATTTCTTTTTTTTCTTCGTATGCGTGGACCGAAAATGCACGCGAATGGGGGCGGAGGTGATGCCGAAGGTCTTGCGCAGCGATTTTTCCATGTAGCGGGCGTAGGAAGGCAGCACGCGGTCCTCGTGGTTGACGAAGAACACGAAGGTGGGAGGCTTTGTTTCCGCCTGGGTCATGTAATAGAACTTCGCGCGCGCGCCTTTGACCAGCGGGGGCTGATGCGCGGTGAGAATGGCCTCGAAGGCGCGGTTGAGTTCCCCGGTGGGGATGCGGACGGCGCACTCGCGGCGGATCTCCCTGGCGAGCGGGATGATTTTTTTCAAATTTTTCCCGTTCACGGCGGAGACGAAGAGCAGCGGCACGTGCGGGCAGAACACCAGGGCTTCCTTGTAGGCTTTTTCAACCTCTTTCGTCGCCGCCGGGCTCATGAGGTCGCACTTGTTGACAAGAACCATGAACGGGGTCATGCGCTCGCTCAACATGTCGATAAGGCGTTTGTCCTGCTGGGCAAGGCCGCCGGGGCCGTCCACCACCAGCAGCGTCACGTGGGCCTTGGTGGTGCTTTTGATGGAGGAGTTGACGCTGTAGCGTTCCACCGTGTCCGTGACTTTGGCGCGGCGGCGCACGCCGGCGGTATCCACAAACGTGATGACGGCGCCGCCGATTTCCACGCTCACGTCCACGCTGTCCCTGGTGGTGCCCGCGATGTCGCTGACGATCATGCGGTCGGTTTTGGCCAGGGCGTTGACCAGCGACGACTTGCCCGCATTGGGCCTGCCGAGGAAGGCCAGGCGGAGCGGGGCGTTTTCGTCCTCGTCCTCGGCTTTGCCTTCGTTTTCGTCCCCATCGGCAACGGCTTCGTCGTCCGTTTCCATCTCAAAGTCATCCTCACCGGGCAAAAAGTCCGGCTCGGGCAGGAATTCGCGCATTTCCTCTTCCAGGGCGCGCACGTTAAAGCCGTGTTCGGCGGAGCAGGGCAGAAGCGGCAGGCCCAGGGCGTAGAAATCCGCCATCAGGGTTTCGGCGTTTTCCGGGCCGTCCACTTTATTGACGGCGACGAGAGCCGGCTTGCCGGATTTGCGGATATAGGCCGCCACGTGTTCGTCAAAGGGGGTCACGCCTTCGCGGGCATCCACAACCAGAACGAGCGCCACGGATTCCTCGATGGCGGCCCTGGTCTGGCGCAGGATTTCCTCTTCAAACCCCCGGATGCCCGCCGGACCCTCGGCAACGGCTTCATGGGCGTCCAGGGTGACGCCGCCCGTATCAATGATGACAAAGGACTGCTTGTCTTTGCCGCGCACGACGCCTTCCATGCGGTCGCGGGTGATGCCCGGCATGTCATGGGTGATGGCGCGCTTGCTGCGGATAAGGCGGTTGAACAACGTTGATTTGCCCACGTTGGGGCGGCCCACGAGGGCTATTTTCGGCGTACCGGCCGGCATCGGCTGGAAGGGAACTCGTTTTTGCATGGCGGAAGCCTACTAGAACCGGCTACAAAATCAAGGGTTTTATTGAAACGGGAGCGGCAGCGGGGATGCGTTTTTACCGCTTTTCTCTGGCGGGTTCGGCGATTCTCGTTTATTGTCCGGCGTGCGGGGGACCGGGAACCGGACCGCCTTCACAGCCGCATCAGGAGGATATGATGCCCAAGCCGCCGCTTTTGCAACGCCTTGCCCAATTGGATGACATGACGCCGAGCGAAAAAAAACTCGCCGCGCTGTTCAGGCGGGAATACCCGCAACTCGCCTTTGACAACCTGACGGATATCGGCGCCAAAGCCGGGGTGGGCAAGGCCACGGTCACGCGGTTCGTGCAGCGGCTGGGATATCTGAACTTTTACGAATTCAGCAAGACGTTGCGCAACGAGGTGGCCCACCACATGGACCTGCCCGTGCGGCGACTGACCCAGATGAACGAGGAAGAGCGCGCGGCCGCCCCGGATACGATATTCTCGCACACGATCGATTCGGCCATCGCCAATTTGCAGCGCACCAAGGAAACCCTTTCGAGCGAAAACTTCAACAAGGCCGTGGACCTCCTGGGAGACACCTCCCGCCCGCTGTTCCTGATGGGCGCGGTTTCCGCCGAAGGGCTGATGAGCTACTTCTACATCCTGCTCAGCTATTTTAGGGAAAACGTCGTTCTGCTGAACGGCAACGCTTCCATCCTCGGGCACCGCATCGCCCGCATCGCGCCGGAGTCCGTGCTGTTCGCCTTTTCCTATGACCGGTACCCCAAAATAACGGGCACGACCATGCGGGTCTTCCGCGAGGCCGGGTGTGAAACCGTTCTTATCACGGAGCGGCGCTCCAGCCCGCTGTTGCAGCATACCACGGTGCCGATTTTCGTGGAGGCCGAGGGGCCGGGCATGTTCAAAAGCCGCTGCGCGGGCATAGCCACGCTGGAAGCCCTGCTCGCCGCGCTGACGCCGAAATTCTCCGGCGCCGTCGCCCGCCGTCTGGAATCCATGACCAAGCTGTTCACGGAATTCGACGTGTATTTCCATTAATCCGGGCACGGCTTCCGCATTGCATGATGAAGGCCGCACACCCCGCGCGGGGTGTGCGGCCTTCATCATGCAATCGGCGGGGTTTGGTGTAAAAGGCAGGCGCCGTCACTGCTTGCAGGTGCGGCAGCGCGCGTCCCTGCCCGCGCCGGGCATGTTGGCCGCTCCCCACTCCGCCAGATGGTTCAAGGCGGGCATCAAGGTCCGGCCTTTTTCCGTCAGGGTGTACTCGACGCGGGGCGGGATCTCGTTGTATTGCTCCCGGTGCACAAGGCCGTATGACTCAAGTTCTTTCAGGGACTGGGCGAGCATGACGTTCGTGATTCCCGCGACCTTGCGCTTCACTTCGCTGTACCGGGCGGGCGAATGCTCGGCGAGCATGCAGATGATGGCCAGCTTCCACTTCCCGCCGACGACCTCGAGCGCGAACCGCATGGGGCACCAGGCCGTTTGCGGCAGCGTGGCGTTTATGGTCCGGGGCATGGCTCCTCCAGTATGTTTTTTCGTACCAAGTACAAAAACACTGCGTACTTGCATAAAACTAATCAAGTAGTAAAACTATACAACAAAGGAACCAATGGCACAAGACGGCATGGCGTGCCGTGTTGTTTTCCGCAAAGGAGTTCACGTGCTTGAGCTGCAAAACATAACCGTGACGGTGGCGGGCGAGGACAAGCGCCCCAGGAAGATCCTGGATGACGTGAGTTTTACCGTTGCCGCCAACAGTTTTTTTGTGATTACCGGGCCGAACGGCGGCGGCAAGTCCACCCTGGCCAAAGTGATTATGGGCATCCAGAAGCCGTCCGGCGGGCGGATTCTCTTGAACGGGCAGGATATAACGGAACTCGACGTGACGGAACGCGCCCGGCTGGGCGTCGGGTTCGCCTTCCAGCAGCCGGTGCGGTTCAAGGGTATTTCCGTGCAGGATCTGCTTTCCCTGGCCGCCGGGCGGGACCTGAGCGTGGAGGAAGCCTGTAGTTACCTCTCGGAAGTGGGCATGTGCGCCAACGATTACGTCACCCGCGAACTGAACGGAACGCTTTCCGGCGGGGAAATGAAGCGGATCGAAATCGCCATGCTGCTCGCGAGGGGGACCGTGCTTTCCATTTTTGACGAGCCGGAGGCGGGCATCGACCTCTGGAGTTTCCAGAACCTGATCGCGGTGTTCCGGAAAATCAGGGAAGCCCGCAAGGGCGCGGCCGTTATCATTTCCCACCAGGAGCGCATCCTGGAGGTCGCGGATACCGTTGCCGTGCTGCGGCAGGGAAAATTGGCCCACATCGGGCCGCGCGAGAAGATCCTTCCCTCCCTGGCGATCGGCGCGGCAACCTGTGAAATCATCAGGAGCAAAGCGCAATGAGCGATACCATAGTCAACGATCTGTTACGGACCGTCGCGGGCATCGAAGGCACGCCGTCGGGCGCCTTCAACCTGCGCGTTAACGGGAAAAGCATCGGCCGGGCGGATTCCGCCAGGGTTTCCATCGTCCCGAAAAAAGACGGCACCGGCATCGACATCCACGTCAAGCCGGGAACAAAAGGGGAGAAGGTGCATATCCCGGTCGCGGTCAACGGCAGCGGGTTCACGGATATCGTGGCCAACGATTTCTATATCGGCGAGGACTGCGAGGACATCCTCATCGTCGCGGGCTGCGGCATCCACAACAGCGGGTGCGATACCTCGCGGCACGACGGCGTCCACTGCTTCCATATCGGGAAAAACGCCCACGTCACCTATAAGGAGACGCACTACGGCAGCGGCGCGGCGGAAGGGGACCGCGTTCTTAACCCGGTGACGGACATTTACCTCGGCGAGGGCGGCAGCTTCACCATGGAGAGCATCCAGCTGGAAGGCGTGGACGCCACCCACCGCGTGACCAGGGCCGTTCTCGCGGACGACAGTGTGCTGAGCGTCACGGAAAAGCTCCTGACGGACGGGGATCAGTCCGCGAAAACCGAGTTCGTGCTGGATATCAGCGGTAAAAACGCCAAGGCCGGGCTCGTTTCCCGCTCCGTGGCCAAGGGGAACTCGCGCCAGGCCTTCGTATCAAAGATCACCGGCAACAACGCCTGCGTGGGCCATTCCGAATGCGACGCCATCATCATGGGCAACGCCGTGGTCACGGCCGTCCCGGAAATAACCGCCGCGCACGTGGACGCGTCCCTGATCCACGAGGCGGCCATCGGGAAAATAGCGGGCGAGCAGCTGACGAAGCTCATGACGCTCGGCCTGACGGCGGAAGAAGCCGAGGCGCAGATCATCAACGGGTTTCTGAAGTAGAGAGTGTTCTAAGGGGTTTTTGATGGTGCGGCAGGTCCGGGATGTCCCGGACCTGCCGCACTGTTTCAGCTGTCCAGAAATTTCGGCGGCAGGGGCTCGCGGCCCATGGCGGCGACCGATTGGCGGACGGATTGCAGCCCCGGAGTGACCATCAGTTTGGACGTGCCGTGGGCCAGCAGTTTGCCGGTGGCGTCCGTCACCGTGACTTCGGCCAGGCAGATGGTCCTCCCGGCCTTGATCCGCCTGGCCTCGGCCCGCAGCTCGCCGTTCTTGGCCGGGGCGAGGTCGGTGACGGCCAGATCCAGGGTGACCATGCCCGCGTCCTCGGGCAGATCGCAGTAGAGCGCCCAGTAGGCGGCGGTTTCGATAACAGAGGCGTGCACGCCGCCGTGCAGCCCGCCGAACGTGTTCCGGTGCTTTTCGCCGAGGGCCGCCGCGACCAAGGCGTGGCCCGGCCCCATCGCCGTGATCTCCATGGACAGAAGCCTGGAGTAAGGGGACTGATTGAGGAGTTCGAGCAGGGACGCGATATGGGCGGGATTCAACTGGCTCATGGCGGGGAGTTCCTTTCAGTTCCGCTCGGGGACCGGAACCACGTCGAACGCGATTTTTTCGCGCACGGTTTCAAGATAACGGCGGACAGCGCCTTCCTGGTGCGGGGAAAAGGTCACGCGCAGCACAGAGGACCAGCGGTCCACGGTGCTCATGTAGGCGAGGTTGTCCTCGGCTTCCAGGAGAAACCGGAACATGGCCACGTCCCGCGGGTCCAGCCGGACATACAGGCAGGCGGAAAAGCGCGGCGCGGGCAAGGGGGCGGGATGCCGGAACTTGCGTGCCCGCTGTTTTTTGCGGGCCCGGCTATCCGGCATTGGCCGGAATCCCGGGGGCGGTTTCCCATTTCGTCGTCGCCGCGTCCCGCCCCCGGTACAGAAACCGGTAGGCGGCAAAGGTCCCGTCCCGCATTTTGATCTGCATGAGGAAAATGCCGTCGCTCCTGCCCACGGCCGCCATGAGGCCGGGCATGGTGGCTTCGTACCGCACGTCCGCGAAGGTATAAACGGTATCGTCCCCTTCCCTGGCCACGGTCGCAAAGGTGTAGGTCGCGAAACGCCCGAACAGCCGGAACAGGGGAATGTCCTCCTGGGCTTTGCCGAACACGGCGTCCGGGCGCTCGTAGGCTGTGAAGGAAATGTCCCTGTCCCGGGAAGGCAGAAAGAACCGCCCCATGTAGTACTTGTCCGGCGCGATGGGCACAACCTTCCAGTTGAGCGGCGCGAAAGGCTCCGGAGAAAGCTCCACCGACGTTATGCCCTGCGTGTTCCCGGAGAAGGCGTAAGCGGTTTTGAGGTTTGACGCGATGCCGTAGTTCAGGCAGAGGGCGAGCACGGGGTAGGCGATGAGCCAGACGAGGCCCCCCCGGGCGAGGCGGGTGCGCGCGGCCTCGGGCGCGGGACGCTTGGGAGAGAGCCCGCCTTTTACCAGGATGGCCCCAAGAATCGCAATAAGGGGCAGGGTCAGCGAGAAATCGATGATGTACATGGCAGGCAAGGCCACGCGCAGGTCCGAGAACGGCAGGAAAATCTGGGTGCCGAAGGTCGTCATGCAGTCGAGGAACAGGTGGATGAGGAGCGCCAGGAGCGCCACGGACCATGTTTTCGCAAAGGTCCAGGCGCCCGAATCGTCCCCTTTTTTTATCAGCCGGTGAAAGACGAGGGCCAGAATAAGCGCGAACAGGGGCTGGGCGAGAAGGGCGTGCGTGGCTCCCCGGTGAAAGGCCAGAATGGCTTCCGGGCTTTTGCCCGCGATGACGTCGATATCCGGGAATTCCCCGCAGATGATGCCGAACAGCGTCAGCATGCGGGTTTTGGGCGCATTTCTGAAGGCCAGCGGCGTCAGAGCCCCGGCGACGAGATGAGTTACGGTATCCATGAGTACGATATAATCCTTTTGCCGAAGTTTGCCAGAGGCCGCGTGAAAATAGATTCCGGAACGGAACGGGCCGCGGCAAAAGCCGTCCTTCGGAAAGTGGTTATGCGAGAAGTCTACCACGGCGGGCCGCCCTTGAAAAGACCGGCCAATGCCGTCTATTCGGCGGCCGTTACCCTCCTGTTTTGGGCTTTGCGGTGCGGGGAAAAACGCGGTATACTGCATAATTCGACAGCATTTTTCAGGACAAGGAGTTTACATGCGCCACGGCAGAATAGGCATTGCCCCGGAAGGATATCCCTTTATTTTTCTCTGCGCGTTTTCAACGTTGATCTTTGCCGTCATCGGCTGCTGGCCGATGGCGGTTATCTTACTGGCCGCCACCTGGTTTGCCGGGCACTTTTTCCGCGACCCGGAACGGGTCGTGCCGACGGGTGCGAACCGCGCCGTCAGCCCGGCGGACGGCAAAATCGTCAAAATTCAGCCCATGCCGGACCCGTTCACCGGGCAGCAGCGCGTCTGCATCAGCGTCTTCATGAACGTTTTCAACGTGCATGTGAACAGAACGCCCGTCGCCGGGAAGATCACGGCCATCGCCTACCATCCGGGCAAATTTTTCAACGCGGCCCTGGACAAGGCCTCCCACGACAACGAACGCTGCGCCTATGCCGTGGAGGGCAAGGAAGGGTCCTTCACCATGGTCCAGATCGCCGGGCTCATCGCGCGGCGCATCGTGTGCCGGGTGGAGGAGGGGGAGAAACTCGAACGGGGCGAGCGGTTCGGCATGATCCGGTTCGGCTCGCGGGTTGACCTCTATCTGCCGGATGACTATGTTCCCGCCGTGTCCATCGGTCAGAAGGTGGTCGCGGGCCAGAGCGTTCTGGCGGAACGGAAAAGCGCCGCATAGCGGCGGATTGGCGAGGGGGCGCGCGGTGACCGGGTTTTCCGGCTGCCGCATCTCCCGATTGTGCAGGCGCGTCGCCTGCCGGAGGCTTTCATGGAAGAAAATAAGCACATCGTCCGCAGGGGCATTTACATTCTGCCCAACCTTTTCACCACGGCCAGCCTGTTCACGGGGTTCATGGCCATCATCTGGGCGTCCAACGGCAAATTTGAATGGAGCGCCATGGGCATCTTGTTCAGCGCCCTCATGGACGGCCTTGACGGCAAGGTGGCCCGGCTGACCGGCACGTCCAGCGAGTTCGGCGTGCAGTACGATTCCCTGGCGGATCTCGTGGCGTTCGGCGTGGCGCCGGGCTTCATGGTCTATGCCTGGATGATCGACGCCTTCGGCAGGACGGGCGCGGCCATGGCCTTTTTGTTCGCCACCTGCGGCGCGTTGCGCCTTGCCCGTTTCAACGTGGCCGCCGCCAGCGGCGCCTCGAAAAAGTTCTTCATCGGCCTGCCCATCCCGGCGGCCGGCTGCACCCTTGCGGCGCTGGTATTTTTCGTCCCCTACCTCCCCACCATGCTGCAAGGGCTCGTGCCGGGCTTTTGCCTGCTGCTCACCGGCCTTTTGGGCGTGTTGATGGTCAGCCGCGTGCGTTACTATTCATTCAAGGAATACGGCTTCTTACGGACGCACCGGTACAGATCCATGGTTACCGCCATCCTGCTGTTCTCCATGATTATGGCGGAGCCGCGATTGTTCGGGTTCCTGCTGTTTTTCATCTACATCATCGTGGGTCTGGTTTACACCTTCATTCTGCTGCCGAAGAAAACCCCCCTGCCGTTCACGCAGTAAGGGATTGGACGGGAACGCAAAAGGCCTGCCGCTCGGCAGGCCTTTTGCGTTTTTTCACGGGTTCGCGTCAGGACGCGAATTTGCGGTAGAGGTTCGACGCCGCCATGCGCTTTACCTGGCTCAAGCCGGGCAGCGGCGCAGGCGTATCGATATCCAGGTCCGGCATGGCGGGCGCGGTTTCCGGCGCGGCGGCTTCGGCCACGGGCATTTCCGCCGGCATCGCCGGTCGGGTGGCGGCGGGGGCCGCCGGGGCCGTGGGCATTTGTTCCATCGCGGGTGCTTGCTGGGGTTGAGGCCGTTCCACGGCAACGCCCGGGACCATATTCTGGGCGGCGTAGGCGTTGCGGGCCTTGGCCGCGGGAACGGGCGCCCCGGCGGGAGCCATGTGGACGCCCATGGGCGCGCGCGGCGCCTTTGCCGGGGCCGCGTTCGCCTGGGCCTGGGCCATGGCGGCGACGGCTTCCGGGGAATCGACTATCTGGGCGTAGGCGCTCCGGATACCGTTCAGGATCTTGATGACCTCGTCTATGGGCGCCACGTCCATGCGCGAGTTCGCCATGAACAGCCGTTTGTTGCAGTAGAAATACAACTGGTTGAGGTTTGCCGCGAGGTCGCCGCCCTTTTCGGCGTTCAGGGAACTCGCCAGCTCATTGATGACGTCAATGGCGTTGGAGATGAGTATCCCTTTGCCCGCGTAGTCTCTGGCCGCCATCCGCTCCTTGGCCTGGTTCAGGAATTTGATCGCGCCGTCGTAGAGCATAATCAAAATCTGGCCCTGGGAGGTCGTGGTGACCTGGGTTTCCAAATACATTTTAGCCGCTTGACGCATGAACTGTCCCCCTGCTGTTACTTGCTGCTGTTGCTGCCGAGTTGCTTGACCTGCGATTCTATGCTCGCCTGGAGCGACTCGTACTGTTTGAGTGTGGCTTCAAGGCGCGAGAAGCGCAGCTTTATCGTCCGTTCCCACTTGATGAGGCGGGTGGTTTCCCGTTCGATTTTCTGGTCGATGCCGTCCATGATCTTGTTGTAGTTGTCCACCAGGACCTGGAGCGTGCCCTTGCTGCCGAGAATGCCTTCCTCGGGCTTGTTGGGCGTGCCGTTCAGCATCTCGAGTATTTCGCCGATCTTGCCCTGCTTGACGCGCACCGTGCTGGAGTATGCCCCCGGCGTGCGGTTGTCGACCTGGATGTAGATACCGTCGGCGTCGTTGTGCTTTTCCCCGGTAATCGTCGTCGTGCCGGCTTTTTTCAAGGTAACGGACACGCCGGACGCGCCGGGAAGGGAGATCAGGTTGGACTTGCCGTCCGTTTTGGTGATCGTCTTTTCCGCCCCGTTGGGCGTCTTGTATGTTATTTCGTAGTTGGCGTCCTTGCCCGTGGTCTCCGTGACGTTCCCGGCGTCGATGCCGGACGAGCCCGCAGGGGTGAAGCTCCAGTGCACACCGGTGACGGAGTGATCGTCGCCCATCTCCTTGCTTTTGATGACGATGCCCCACTTGCCGTCCGTTTTTTCAACGGTCGCCGTCACGCCCGGGTTCTGGTAGTGGTAGTTGATTTTTTGCGCGAGGGTGGCAAGGCTGTCCGGCTTCTCATCCGGCGGCGAACCCACGGTGACGTTCACGGAGTATTCCTGGCCGTCATACGTGTAGTAGAACCTGCCGTCAGCCGTGGCGATCGGGGCGCCCTTGTCGGTCATGTCCGTCTGGAGCTTCGAGGACGCGGCAACGGCTTCCTGGTTCACCGTGACCGTGGCGGTGAAGTCCGTTTCCCCGGTGCTGGAGGCGGTGGCAATGGAAGAATCGGCGGACTGGGGGTCCGTGCGGACCAGACCGATCTGGCCCGTATCTTCATAGTACTTGGCCGCCTTGCCGTTGATAAAGGCCGTTCCGGGCTTGACAGTGCCGTCCGTATCCAGTTCGTACGTTACGTTGTACGCGCCGGCCTTGGTGATGGTCTGCATGCTGCTGACGAAGCTGAAGTCCGACGAATCGGAAACGCCCTTGTTGACGGCGGCGAAAAATTCGGCCACGGCCTCGGGGTTTTTCTTGAGGATGTCTTCCAGCAGGGGCATGGAGGGGTCGGTATTGAGCTCGAGCAGGCCGAACCCTTCGCCGCCGCTCCCCTCGGCCTTGGTCTTGATGCCGAGCTGCGAGAGGGAAGTGTACAGATCGCCGAGCGCGAGGTCCCCCACCTTGAACTGGGGCAGAAACCCCTTGGGCGTGCCGGCTGTGGCCTGCTTCAGCCGGGAACTGATGAGCTGGATGCCGTAGTTGCCGGTCAGCAGGGAGCCTTTCTGCATCTCGAACTGCGTTTGGGCGTAGTTGTAGTCCACCGTGGTCTTGTTGGGGTCGTACTTGGTCAGTTCCGTGATGACCGCGCGCATGTTGTTCACCGCGTCGATGAAGTCCACCACGTTCTGGGTGACGGCTTCGGTATCCGTGCTCACGTTGATGACCGTGGTGCCCTCGCCGATCAGGTTGAAGGTCACCCCGTCCACCACGTCGGTGACCGTGTTGCTGGAAACTTCCAGCCAGTTGCCGTCGCCGGTGGGCCAGCCGTCCACCTTGATCATGGCGTTTTCGGCTTCCTTGATGTGCCAGTTGCCGCCGGAAGGCGGGGTGGACACGGTCGCGGGTTTGCCCAGATTCTCCCAGGCGCCGCCCTTGGGAACGGTAATGGGCTGGTTTGGTGCGCTCCCCGTGAATACCAGGTTTTTGTTGCCGCTGGGGTCATCCTCGATATTCACCGTGAGGCCCGCGAGTTTGTTGTCCAGCGCGTCGATGGCCGCCTGGTTGGCGGCGGAGGCGTCGTCGGGGTCCAGGCTGTTGGCGCGCGCGAGATCTGCCCGGTATTTTACCTTGTCTTCCTCAATTTTCTGCTTGAACGTTTCAAGCGTCGCATGGCCCGGGATATCGACGTTCCTGGTCACGCCGTTGTAGGAGTATGTGAACACCTGGGTGCTGCCGGAGGTGTTCGCGTAGACGTCGCCGCCCGTGGCGTTTGCAATGCTGGTTTTGTACACCAGCTTGTGCGGCTCGTAGTTCTGGCCCGCGAACCCGCCCGTGAGCCCGGTCGTGGAGAGGATGGAGAGCGAATTCTTCGCGCCCGTATCCATGCCCTTGATCTGGAAGGTCACGCCGTTGGCGCTCTTGATGAGGGACGCGCGCACGCCGGGGTTGTTGGTGTCGTTGTTAATCATGTTCTTGAGCTGTTCCAGGGAGGTATCCGGCGGAACGGTCAGGGAACGGATGCTCCCCTGGTACTCATAGGCAAAGGTGCCGCTCGTGCCGCTGGCCGTGACCTTGGTGGTGCCGGCCGCGAATTCCGAGTTCATGCTCCAGATGTTGACCGAAGCTTCCTGCTTGATCTCAAGCTTGTAGCTGTTGGCGATGGCCGAGCTGGAGGCCGTGGCGGTCGCGAAGTTGGGCTGGGAGCTGGTGGCCGTTTTCACCAGGAACTTGTCCATGGTGTTCATTTTGGCGCAGACATCGCGCAAGTTGACCAGAGCTTCCCGGACGACGCCGAACGCGTCCTGCCGCTGCTGCCATTCCGACTTCCAGCGCAGCATGCGCTGGGTGGGGATCATTTCGATCTTCCGCAACTGGTCGATCATGGAGGTGAAGTCGGTCCCGTTGCCCGTCAAGCCGGAAATGCTCAACCCGCCGGAAAAGTATTCCGAGGGGAGATAGCTGGATTGTGTCTGAACGGTACTGCTCATAGCCTGACTCGCTTGTTGGAAAATTTTGCCCATGTCGTGGGAAACAAGGGTGGCGCCGCAATTTATGCAAGGGCGATGCCAAATTTTTTCCGTGATCCTCTCCGGGAAAATCCTCATGGGAAAAACCGGGGAAGACTCTATGCTCTATCGGCTTATTTGCAATTTTGTTTAGACAGTGTCGCCACGAGCGCTTTTTTGTCCCCGGCTGCGTCAGATTTCACCTTTTATTCCGGTCACGTACCATCAGAGTACGCTCCCTTCATAAAAGGCTCATCTTCCTTGCCGGAGAACAAAAAATCATCTCGTGACGACACTGTCTAGGATGCGCCCGGGCCGGAAAGAGGGGGTAAAAAATGCCGCGTCCCCCGGCGGGGGGCGCGGCACGAACAGGCCGGAAAGCGGCGGATTACATGATGCTGTAGGCCATGCGCGCGGCCATTACCAGCAGCAGCACGCCGAAACAGCGTTTGAGCGTCTTCACGGGCATGGAGTGGGAAAGCTTCACACCGTAGGGGGTGACGAGCATGCTCGCCACCACGAGCCCGGCGAGGGCCGGCAGGTAGACGAAGCCCAGGGAATAGTCGGGGAGGGCGGCATTGCCCCACCCGTTGACGATAAAGCCGATGGTCCCGGCAACCGCGATGGGGAAGCCCATGGCCGCGGACGCGCCGATGGTGTTAATCATGGGCACGTTGCACATGGTCAGGAACGGGATGATGATGACGCCGCCGCCGATGCCGACAAAGCTGGCCACAATGCCGACAAAGAGCCCGGCCAGGAAAAGGCCGGGAGTGCCGGGCAGATGGAAAGACGCCTTGGGTTTTATGTCCTTTATCATCTGAAAGGACGTGTACGCCAGAAACACGCAGAACACGATTTTCAACGGAGCCGTGGGGATGCTCGATACCACGAAGGTGCCGCCCAGCGTGCCGAGGAGCAGCCCCGGGGTCATGGCCTTGACGATATCCCAGCGGACCGTGCCGCGCTTGCTGTGGGAGCAGGCGCTGGTGACGGAGGTGAACATGATGTTGGCCATGGACGTCGCGAGCGCCATGTGGTGGACAACGGAATAATCGACGTTCTGCAAGGGAAGCATGATGTCCAGAATGGGCACGATGACCGTGCCGCCGCCGATGCCGAGGAGCCCGGCCAACAGGCCGACAACTACGCCGCACGCCAGATAGACGCCGAGAATCAGCATAATGCGCCTCTCACTGTTAAGGTTGCGCGGTTGCAGCCGCCGGAGGCGTGGCGTCTCCGGGTTTGTCCTGGAAATAGGCTTTGTACACGAACCCCGCCGCGATGCCCACGGCGAAGAGGATGATGAGGGTGGAGCGTTTCGCCTTTGCCAGCGCGCGCTGCACCGGGGTATTGGCTAAGGATACGGTCTTTTTTTTCGTGCTCATGATCGGATGCTCATACGGTTACAGCCATGCCGGGCCCCCGCCCGTGAACCAGGAGCAGGGCGGGCGCACCCCCGCCGCCAGCAGGCGGGGGAAGACGGTTTCCTTGTTCCCGGCGGCGACAACCTCGCCACTGTGCATTAACATGAAAGAATCCGCAAGGTCCGCCATGAGGTCCAGGTCGTGCCCCACCACCACCTGGGTCAGCTTCGCGGCCTTGTTCCGGGCGAGGGCCTCGCGCATGGCCATGGAGGAAGGGTGGTCGAGCCCCGCGAAAGGCTCGTCGAGCAGGAGAATTTCCGGCCGCGCGGCCAGGGCGGAGGCCAGGCAGAGCTTGCGTTTCTGCCCGTGCGAAAGGGTATGCACCGGCTGGTTCAAGGCGTGTTCCAGGCCGAAAATACGGGCAAAGCCCAGCGCCCGCTCTCTCCCGGCGGTATCGTCGCGGTCAAGGGCGAGCAGGAGGTCTTCCTCCACCAGGGAACCCAGGATATAGACGTCCGGGTCCTGCGGGACCAGCGCTATTCTGCCGCGCAGCTTGAATGCCTCGCGCGGCAGTTCGTTCCCGGCCACGGAGAGTTCTCCCGCGCGCTGCGAAAACAACCCCGCGAGCAGGGCGAGCAAGGTGGATTTGCCGCTGCCGTTCACCCCGAGCAGGCACAGCAGTTCCCCTTCCCGGATGGAGAAGGTGACGTCTTTCAGCGTATCGTCTTCCGCGCCGGGGTGGCGGAAAAACAGGGAGCTTGCGGTGACGATCATGCGGGAATCAGCCTCCGGACGGCGAGAAAACGGTAAATATAGGCCGCGCCGAAACATTTGAGCGCCGCGCCCGGCAGAAAGGGGATAACGCCCACGGCCAGGGCTTTGCCCACCGATATTTTCAAAAGAACGGCGAGTTGCGCGGTGCCGAGCGCAAGGGTGACGGCCGTCGCGGCGGCGCAGTAGAGGAGCAGAATCCAGTACGGTTTTACCGGTGTGCTTTTGGCAAAGCCGCAGAGGATGGCGGCCGGGACAAACCCGAAGAGGAACCCGCCCGTGGGGCCGAGAAACGCGGCAAGGCCCGCCTTGCCGCCCGTGAAGACGGGCAGGCCGAGGCAACCGGCGGCAAGATACAGCAACATGGCGAAAGCGCCGCCCCTAGGGCCGAGGATCAGACCGGCCAGGAGCACGAACATGGTCTGCAGGGAGATGGGAACCGGGCTGAACGGAACCACGGGAATGGAAACCATGGCCCCGACGGCGGTAAGCGCGGCCATCAGCGCAATCCAGACAATGGTGTGGATCGATCGTAACGAGGATTGGGCGTCGTGCGGCAACGGTTCTTTTTGGCTCATAGCAGCGGCACCGTACAGCCGCACGCCGGGAAAGTCAATTTTCTTTCAGGGGCCAGCCCCCGGGGAGCGGCCCAGTTTGGCCTGATGCAGCATCAGGCCAAACTGGACCGCTCCTCTTGTCCGGGCGAAACAAATCCTGTAGAACAGGCCCGCAAACGGTTCTCACGAGGATAGCATGGCTTTTTCGCGTCCATTTTCCGAGCGGCTCGCGCGCCGCGTCCGTTCCGGGCTGGTCCGGCTCGACACGCGCGCGCTGGTCGCGTTCGTTTCCGTCGCGGGCGTTCTGGCCTGGGTCATGCCCTGGCCGGTGACGGCCTTCTTTTTCGCGGCGGCCTGCGTTATCGCGCTGACCGCCGTTGTGGAACTGCGCGACGGCAGAGCCGCACTCGCGGCGTATGGGATTTTTGTCCTGATCTGGACCGTGTCGCAGCTGATGCTCTATCTTTTCGAGCACCCCGGCGAATTCGGCGCGGCCAATGTGCAGGCCGCGCTGCTGGGGGGAAGGCTCTTCACCCTGCTCGGGCTCGCGCTTGCCGTGCCGCTTGCCGCCACCCCGCTCACCCTGGGGCGGACGCTTACCTGGTACCTCGGCTGGCTGGTGGGCGCGGAAAAATGGGTCTGCGGCACGCTCCTGCGCGGCAAGGTCAGGCCCGTTCTGGCGGAGGGCGTCTGGCGGGCGGCTCTCGCTCTCAGCCTGATGATGGCTTTCTTCCCCCGCTCCTTGCGCGCCATGAAAGAACTGCGCCGGAGCATGCTCATGCGCGCGCCCCGGCTTCGCCTGCACAAACGTATGGCGCTCATGGGCCTCGCCCTGATCCGGGTTGTCAGTTCCCAGACCTGGGACATGACCCTTGCCATCGCCTCCCGCAACGTCTACCGCCCCGAGCCCTGGGAGTGGCCCAAGCATTCCTAGTGTCTCATTGCAAAAATAAGAGGACTTATTTTTGCTACGATCGCTACGCCCAAAAACGTGGTTTTCGGCTTGCGCCGCCGCCTGCGGCGGCGCAAAATCCTGACGGATTTTGTGTGGTTACTTTTGCAAGTAACCACTAGACCGCGTCCGAGCTTCGCGGGCTGGCGCGTCCCTTTACCGGGATAAACGTGGCGCGCGCCTCGGCGGCCACTTTGCCGTCCGCGTCTACGAACCGCGCCGCCACAAGGATCTTGCGCGAAAAAATTTCCTCCACCGACGCGACGGCGGTGTATTGCCTGTCCGGAACGAGCGCGGCCTTGAAGCGTATGGTATACTCCGCCGTGAACGCCCAGTCGCCGGTAACCTCTTTGACGACCCAGGCCATGGCTTCATCCAGGACCGAGGCAATGACCCCGCCGTGGACGATGCTGCTGTACCCGCACCAGGATTCATCCGGGACGCAGGGGATTGCCACGGTTTTGTCATCCGCGTTCCATAATATTTTCAGCCGCAGCGACCGGGGGTTGGAGGCGTTGTTGTCGCAGATGACGCAGCCCGGAGAGCCGGGAAGTTGTTGCAAAACAGAATTGCTCATGTTCTTTTCCATGTGAACAAACGCCTGCCGGGGACCGGCAGGCGTTCGTTTTTCAGAATCGTTGGAAACCGGGAACGCGTGCGTTCCCGCGGCCGCACTACTCGATGACGGCCATGACTTCGCCGGCGGAAAGGCGGGAGCCGGCTTCTACTTTCAGTTCCTTAACGGCTCCATCCTGGGGGCAGGGAACCGGAGTCTTCATTTTCATGGCTTCCACGACGAAAAGGATATCGCCCTTTTTCACCGCATCGCCGACTTTGACTTTCACTTCATCCACTTTGCCGGGCATTCTTGCTTTCACTTCCATGAATAGCTCCTACTTACTGGTTTGGGTTGTATTTCCGCCAGTCCGGAAGTTTCCGGGCGGCATCTTTCCATTCTTTCCGCGGCTGTTTTCCTGGGGTGCCCTTGTGCATATGAACCAGCACGGAAAAGCCTAGCATTTTTTTTCACACTCGTCAGGGGGAAAGTGCGCTCTTTTTTGTCTTTTCGCCGGAAGGGCGCGCGCCACGGGCATTTCCGGCGCCGTCCGGAAACAGAATTTCGCCGGAGTCGATGCGGATACGGTCGCCGCCGTCCGTCAGCGCCACCAGGGCGCCGGAGGGGTCCATGTCATGGGCGGTCGCTTGGGAATGCCCGTAGCCTTCGGGCAGCAGGATCGTTTCGCCGAGGGTGCAGTTATGGGCGAGCCAGGCCGCGCGTATCCGTGAAAACCCCTGATTTTGCCAGACGGCGAACCAGCGGTCGATACTCCGGGCAACGGCCAGGAGCACGGCCGCGCGGGAGAACCATTTTCCCCCGGCGAGCATGGAGAGGGACGCGGCAACCCCTTGCAGATACGGCGGGAAATCATCCGCGCCATGGTTGCAGTTGATACCGACGCCCAGAACGAGTTGGACAGCCCGCGCCGGAACGCCCGCCGGCGCGTTTTTTCCCGCCGTTTCCCCGGTGGTTCCCAGGGCGGTTTCCACCAGCAGGCCGCAGCATTTTTGCCGGAGCCCCAAAAGATCGTTGGGCCATTTCGCTTCCAGATCGACGCGCGTGGCTTCGTATATGCCCTCGCGGACGGCGACCGCCAGAACGAGCGCGGATTGGGGCAGCCACGCAAGGGGAACGGCGGCGGGCAGAATGAAACTGGCCCATATGCCTTTTCCCGGCGGGGATTCCCACAGCCTGTCGTGGCGGCATTGCCCGTTTGCCTGGCTTTCCGCGATGAGTAAAAATTTTCCGGTGTGCCCCGCCGCGATACGGCGTTTGGCTTCGAGGTTGGTGGAATCGAGTTCGGCGTGAAACGCGCTGTCCCATCCCGGAATAACGGCGGGCGGGAAGATCTCGCCGGGGGAAGAAGGCCGGGGGGACGTACCCGTCCCCCCGGTATCAGACTCTTCGCGCAGCATGGCGGTTGCTACAACAGCATTTTATAGGTGGCGATAAACACGCCCGTTGCAATGGCCGTCGTGATGACGCCGCAGATCTGCGTGCCCATGGCGATGGGCATGATGATGCAGTAAGGGTTTTCGTCCATGGCGACCTTCTGGGCGATTTTCGCGGTGGTCGGCATGCAGGACACGGCGGCGACGCCGAGAACCGGGTTGAATTTGCCTTTGAAGATCTTGAAGAACATCCAGGCCCCCGCGATGCCGCCCAGGCCGGAAACAGCCAGGGCCACGATGCCGAGTATCACCAGGATGAGAATCTTGTCATTCAGGAGCACGCTCGCGTCGCAGAGCACGCCGAGGAGCAGGCCCATGAAGAAGGTGGAGCCGTAGAGAATGGTGGACTCGAGCAGCTTTTGCAGCGGCTCGATTTCCGCTTCCTTGATGGCCACACCCAGGAAGAAGGACACGATCAGCGGCGCGCCGACAGGCAGAAGCAGGCACAAAATGGCGCACAGGATGACGGTCATCATGAACTTGGTCTTCTTGGAGACGTTGGGCACCTCGAATTCCATGTCGATGCCGCGGTACCCGGCGGGAACCAGGGCCCGCAACAGGAAGGGATAGCCCACGTACGTCAGGGAGAGGTAGAGGTACGCGATAATCGCGATGGGCACAAACAGGTTCGGGGCCAGCATCAGCGAGGCGAAGAGAACCATGGGGCCGTCCGCGCCGCCGATGATCGCCACGGAAATGGCTTCACCCGGCGGGAGGCCCATATACGTCCCGACGATGAGCGTGACAAAGGTGCCGAGCTCGCCGAACAGGGCGAGGATCATGCACGTCCAGGGACGGACCAGGATGAAGGAAATTTCGCTCATCACGCCGATGCCCATGAACACCAGGCAGGCGATGAGGGCGTTGGCGAAACTGAGGGAGTAAATTGGTTGCAGGAAGTTGACCTGCATGATGTTGACCAGCTCGCCGGGGTCGGAAACCAGCGGGGCCAGAATGATGTTGCCGATGGAGCCGTCCTGCAGATACAGCATGCCCGCGTTGATGGCGATCATGCCGAGGCCCATGGGAATCATAATCAGCGGTTCCAGGGTGTGCTTGAATCCGTAATAGGCGAGCACCAGGCCGAAAATAATCAGGCCGATGCGGAAAAAGGCGATCAGCGGTTCCTGGAAAAACAGCGTCGAAATACCGGGAAACATTTGAATAAGGATGTCCATACTATGCTCCTCGGTCTAGTTGTCGCCGTTCTGGGCGTCTGCTTTGCTCATGATCTTGTTCACGCCGAGCACGACCGCGATGACGAGCAGCGAGATGGCTATCGTCAGCCCGTAACACATCAGGGTATACGCAATGATGTTCATGTACCGTCCTTGAAGGTTAAGATTCCTGGGTCCACGTTCGCAATCATGGACGACCGCGAGAAACGCCTGCCGAGCAGGCCAAAAGGAAAACGCTGTGTTGTCTGCAAACAGCACGGCCACGGGGACGCTTCGCATTCCTGAGACAGTAGCTTTTTGCGTTGTACCACAGCGTCACAAGGGCGGACTAACACGCGCGATGCGTACCGGCGCTTGGAAAAAAAGGTTAAATATAACCGTTTTCCACAGATAGCGGCAAAGATATGCGGGGCACTACTCTTCGTCAAGCCTTTTCGTTCCTTGTGAAAAAAAGGATTTTACCGCGTGGCGGAAAAAAGAGGGGCTTGCCGGGAACAGCGTGCGGCAGCGAGCAGGTTACAGCGCGAATGCCGTGCCGGAGGGGGTATGAAACTGAGGTTCAGATTCAGGTTATCAGGAGGGTGATGCCGAAGACGACGCCCAGGGAAAGGACAAAAAGAATGATGCCCGTGTATTTCCCGAGGGAATAGAGAATAAGGGACAGGATGCCGGAAACGCTCCACCAGGCAATCCAGGAAACGGCAAGGGTGAGCAGGAAGGAGTGAAGTTCGCTCAAAACCGCGTCAACGGTAAGGCCGTTCGCGAAACGCGGCAAGTCCGCAAGATGGGGCAAAAGGCTCAAGTGCAGGATAATCGCAAAGGTCGCCAGCGTTCCGAAGACGGTATAGAGTATGAATTTTCCCATGCTGCTCCTGTCCTGCTGTTGGCCCCTCCACCAAAGCGTATTATTTGTAAGATAATTCAAGCGATAAGACAAGATGCAAGCAGCGCCGGTCCCGGCGCGGCGTTCCGTGCGGGCGGCGTGCCCGCCGTTGCAGCGGGAAAAGGCGCTATACGAGGAACCGCCGGCGCATCGCGGCAACATCCACATCCAGAGCCGTCTCAAGGTAGGCCCCAAGGGAGCCGTACTCGGATTCGAGCAGTCTGAATGCCTCCAGCAGGAAGGTCTTTTTCACGGTGAACAGGCTCTTGAGGTACGGCTTTTGCGCGATGTAGGGCGCGTACTTGTCACCCAGGTAGCCGTTGGAAGCCTCGTAATCCGCGAGAATGGCCTCCCGGTCCACGCCGAGAGCCGTAAGAATGAGCGCCGCGGCGAGGCCCGTGCGGTCCTTGCCGGCCGAGCAGTGGAAGATGATGGGGATATCCTTCTCGGCCTGCACGGCGGCGAAAAACCGCCGGTAGGACGCGGTGATGTCCGGGTCCAGGGCCAGATCGCGGTACATCTCGAGCATGAATTCGTCCGGGGAGGCGTAGTCCTCAAGATTTTTGGCCGCGCGCTCGCTCATGTAGCCGGGTGCGATGGGGAGGCGCACAACGTTTTTGACGCTTGCGGGAATTTTGTCCGGATGATGCTCGTTTTCCTCGGCGGTCCGGAAATCGACGATGGTGACGACGGGGATGGAGGCAAGGTACGTCAAATCCGCGTCTGTCAACGCGCTGAGCCCGTCCGTGCGGAAAAACTTCCCCCAGGCCACGCGTTTGCCGTTTGTCCCGGAAAACCCGCCAAGGTCGCGGAAATTGTAGCCGCCCGCCATGGGCAGGTGCCGTTCGGCAAGGAGCAGCGGTTTTTTGGCATCCCGCTCCGCCGCGCGCAGGGCGAAGCATGTCCACCCGGCCGGGGGCAGCGTCTGTTTTCCGGGGCCGGCCCCCGAAGCGATGGGTTGAGAAAAGTCAACGTCGGCAACGGTTTTGCCCGCGAAAAGATCCCACCTGCCGCTGTGGGCAACGGTAAGGGTGGCGGTTTTCGTGGCCGGGTCGCGGGTGATGGAGGCGTGTTCGGCGGTCATGGCCTTTTCCGTCCGGTTTATTCCACTGCCGGGGCGCATCCGCGGCGAATGCGCCCCGGCATCGGGTTATTTGGGGGTTGCCTTGTCCACGCCCAGGCGGCAGCCGCGCAGTTTGGAGCCGTCAAGCGCCTGGATGATGGCGTCCGCATGCTCCGCGGGCACGTCCGCGAAGGAGAAGCGGTCCCGTATTTCAATGGAGCCCACAATGCGGCCGGGCAGGCCGGTTTCGCCGGTGATGGCGCCGACGATGTCGCGCGGGCCGATTTTCGCCTTGTGCCCGAGGTTGAAAAACAGCCGGACGGTATCGCCGGACAGCTCGTGCTTGGCCCGTTTTTCCTCGGGGAAGTCCGCTTCGCCGAATTCGCGCTTCATGAGCATTTTCAGGAGCGCGGCGGCCATCTGCATGCTGGTTTCGTCGCCTTCCAGGAATTTTTCCACCATCAGGGTGTGTTTGGCAAGATTGTTTTCCGTGATGACCGCGCGCACTTCTTCCAGAAGCTGCGCGGTTTTGATGTTGGCCACCTCGAACCGGCTCGGCAGCTGGGCCTGGGTTATCGGGGCCTTGGTGCGGTGCGCTATGTCGCGCAGGGCGTACGTCTCGCGCGGGGTCACAAAGGTGAAGGCCTTGCCGGTCTTGCCGGCCCGGCCGGTGCGGCCGATGCGGTGGACGTAGTTTTCCGCGCCGTTGGGGATATCATAGTTGATGACCGCGTTCACATCGTCCACGTCAAGGCCGCGCGCGGCAACGTCCGTGGCCGCCAGGATATCGAGGGTTCCGCTCCGGAAGCGGGCCATGACCCGGTCGCGCTGGGTCTGGGAAAGGTTCCCGTGCAGGGCGTCCGCCTGATAGCCCCTGCCCTGGAGGTTGCTGACGAGCTCGTCCGTGCCGTGCTTGGTCGAGCAGAACACGATGGCCCGGTTCGGGTTCCAGGTATCGAGCACGCGGCAGAGCGCATCGAGTTTCTGATGCTGGCGCACTTCGAACCAGATCTGCTCGATGGTGGGCACGGTCAGGCGTTTTTGCGTTATCTTCAAGGTTTTGGGGTCGCGGAGAAAGCGCTCCGCGAGGCTCTGGATGCCGGCGGGCATGGTGGCGGAGAACATGGCTTTCTGGCAGTCCTGGGGCGTATCCGCGAGGATGGTCTCCATATCCTCGAAAAAGCCCATGTCCAGCATTTCATCCGCTTCGTCGAGCACGGCGAACCGCACGGCGCTAAGATCGAGCGTACGCCTGTCCATGTGGTCCATGACGCGGCCGGGCGTGCCCACGACCACCTGCACTCCCCGTGAGAGGGCGCGCAGCTGCCTGTCCATGGGCTGCCCGCCATAGACGGGCAGAATGAACACGCCTTTTTTGCGCGCGGCAAGGGAGGTCAGCTCCGCGGCGACCTGGATGGCCAACTCGCGCGTAGGGCAGAGCACAAGGCCCTGAACCTGTTTGCTTTTGGTGTTGACCCCTTCAAGCAGGGGGATGCCGAAAGCGGCGGTTTTACCGGTGCCCGTCTGGGCCTGGCCGATTATATCATGCCCTTCGAGAAGCGCGGGAATGGCCAGCGTCTGGATGGGGGTGGCTTCTTCAAACCCCATGTCTTCAATGGCTTTCAGAAGTTCTTTGGAAAGGGGCAGTTCATCAAAACGGTTGCTCATATATATCCTTGGAATCGTTACGTGTTACGGACGGCTGCGCGCCCGTGGCCGCACGGGGGAATGGTTCGGGAAGAGAAAATTTTTCCCGGTATGTTGTGGAGGCTATAAACCACACTGCCGTTCAGAGCAATGAATTAATGCCGTCGGCGGAATTGGCAAGCAAAGCGCCCGTTTCAGCGGGCAAACGGGCGTTTTGGAAGAAAGAGCGTGGAGCGGTTGCTCCCGCGGCGTTCACTCGGAATCACAGCATCAGCTTCGGACGGTATTCCGGCTCGGCCACGTACGCTTCCACCCGCGCCGGGGGCACGTTTTGCAGAACCAGCCTGGACACGCGGGGGGAAAATCCTGATTCGCTGAGAGCGTGTTTCATCCACCAGGCGTAGGAATACTGGATAAGAACGCCCCCGCGTTCAAGCAGCGTTTCGTGCAGTTCCCGCAATATCCGCACGGCGATTTTCCGGGGGATGGCGCGGAACGGCAGGGACGAGATGATGGCCGCGACGGGGCTGTCCGGGTATTTTTCGGCCAGCATCTGGCGCAGGTCGACCGCGTCCCCGATGAGAAGCGGGACCTGGCGGTACCGCTGGCGGAACGTCCGGGCAAAGGAGGGCGAGCGTTCCACGGCCACAATGCGCCCGGGGGAAATCCCGGCGCGGAGCAACTCCCCGGTCACGGGGCCGGGGCCGGTGCCGAGGTCGATGATGAGCCCCTCGGTTGCCGCGAGAGGCGCGTATTCCGCCGCATCCCGGGCCAGACTGACAAGCTGGCCGGCCAGCGCCCGGCTGCTGGGACAGATGGAGCCGACCTGAAACGGCGAACAGGCGAATTCCTTGACAAACCCCATCTCGACTCTGAGGAAGTCCATGAGCCTGTCGGAGGAAAAACCGCGCTTTGTATCAGCGGGCATGGCATTTTTCATACATTTTTCAGGAGCGGGCACGGAACCTTGGACAGCGCGCCGGCCCGGTTCGCCGCGTTGTGCTTGACGGTATCGCAACAGTACAGAAAAGCCTATATGAAAGAGAACAACATCACATTTTTGACTATATCGCAAATAACGCAGCATGCAAAGGATTTTAAATTTCCGCACGCGGGGAATATAAAAGAGAGAACGGATAAACACAACCCCATGCCTCGGGCGTGCTTATCCATTATTGTATATCGAATTTACTATTTTACGATGACGGCTCGCCGTCCGTGATGCCGTGTCAGTCCTGGCTCGAGTCTGTTATACGGACTGGTTGAGCCCCAGCAGGAACGACGTTGCGTCGTTGGAGCCGAACGTGGCGATCTGGCTGAAATAATCCGCGCCGTTGTTGTCCGTGGCGGCAAAAAATGCTTGCACGGCTTCGGCCTGGAGGCTGAGCTTCATGTTGCGGGTAAATTCCGCGGCCTGGTCCGGCGCGCGGCTTTGGGCCTTTTTGAGGTTGGAAAGCGCCTGGATGTGTTTGAACACGTCGACCATTTCCGGGTTGTCCTCAAAATACGCTTCAACGGCGGCCTTGTCCGCGTGGTCGCTGATGACCTTGAGGTTGCCGTTGGCGTCCAGCACCAGGTTGAATGTAATATCCGGGTCCACGCCCATTTCCTTGAGGTCGGCCTTGACGGTTTTGGAAAACTCGGATTCCAGGTTCTTGCGGTAATCTTCCACATCGTTGAACGTGAACCGCGTGTAGCCGGCCTTTTTCATGGCGTCGAGTGCCTTGGACAGTTCGTCGCGGCCCTGGGCCGTCAGAAGGCCGCTGGTCGCCTGGGTGCCGGACGTCGTGTAATTGCCGGCAATGGCCGTGTTGCTGTCCGAGGTCTTGGTATTTTTGGCGTACAGGTCCTGGTACATGCTGTAGGCATTGAGGTAGTTGGCGTTGGTGCTGGTCGCGCGAACGGTCATGGCGTCCTCCGGTTTTCCGGCAATTTTTTCCGGGTATGCTGTCCGTTCCGTAAAATGCACACAGCGTGCCAATGCGGCAAAAGGCGGGCGGCGGGCGGGCTTTGCGCAGGCGGTGAAAACCATTGGACGGGAGGGCGGAAACAGGCTATTAGAGCGTCGTGAGTATAACGCCCTGCACCGAGTCGTCCTCCGTTGGTACCGGCTCCTGCGCCTCGGACGAGGCCGCGGGCCAGGCCGCCAAAACCCTCGTGTTTGACGACGCGACTCTCGCCAATACCCTGTTCGGGCCGCAAAACGCACACCTGCGCCTTATCGCGGAACGGTCGGGCACATCCATCGGGTCGCGCGGCCTTGCCGTGTCCATCGAAGGGGAGGACGGTGCGCGAGCCCTCGTAAAAAACTGTCTCACGCAGTTGTACGCGCTTTTGAAAGCCGGCCACCCCCTGCACCCCAGAGATATGGAATACGCCTTCGGCATGCTGGAGCGCGATGCGGACGCGGATATCGCCAAGATATTCCGCGATGCCGTGTTCGTGGTATCCCCCCGCCGGACGATCAGCCCCAAGACCTTGAGCCAGCGGGATTATGTGGCCGCGCTGCGCGAGGCGGACATGACCTTTGCCGTGGGGCCCGCGGGAACGGGCAAAACATATCTGGCGGTTGCCGTTGCGTTGTCCATGCTCCTTGCCAAACGGGTCAAGCGTATTATTTTGACCAGGCCCGCGGTGGAAGCCGGAGAACGGCTGGGTTTTCTGCCCGGCGACCTCGCCCAGAAGATAAACCCTTACTTGCGCCCTCTGTACGACGCGCTGCACGACATGCTGGATTTTGAGCGGGTCGCGGAGATGCTGGAGACGGGGGTAATTGAAGTTGCGCCCCTTGCGTTCATGCGGGGCAGAACCCTTAACGATTCGTTTATCATTTTGGACGAGGCCCAGAATACCACCACGGAACAGATGAAAATGTTTCTGACCAGGATGGGGTTCGGGTCAAAAACGGCCATTACCGGCGATACGACCCAGATCGACCTGCCGGAAAGCGGCAAGGCGGCGCCCCGCTCGGGGCTTGTTCAGGCCTTGTCCGTGCTGCGGGACGTGGAAGGCATCCGCATGCTTCGTTTTGACGAAAGCGATGTCCTGCGCCACCCCCTGGTCGGAAGAGTAGTGAAGGCATATGACCAACATAAAAATACAGACTAATTTTGACCGGAAAAAGACGCGGCTGACCCAATGGCGCGAGGAGCACCACCTCGGCCGCGGCGCGGCCGTGCTTTTTGCCACGCTCATTGCGCTGTGCGCGGTGGCCAGCGTCAATCTTGACGCCGGGCCCACCCGCCGGTTTCTGGCCGGGGAAGTCGCGACGGCGGACATCGTGGCCGAGCACGGGTTTGTGGTCAAGGACAACAGGGCCACGGAAAACCGCCGCGAGCAGATGCGCGCCATGCAGCCCCTTGTCTGCGATCTGATGCCCGACGGCCTCAACGCGCTCCGGCACCGCATCCAGGCGTTTTTTACGGCGGTCAACGCCGCGCCCACGCTGGAAGCCAAGGAGCAGGCCCGCAGCGCCTTTGCCGAACAGGTCGGGGAGGAGCTTTCTCCCCGCGTGTTCCAGGTGTTGACCGAGCCCGCTACGCAGGCCATGGTTCTTGAGGACATTCTTCCCTGGATGGAGCAGCGCTTCTCCGGCGGCATTGTCGCGGATATCCGGCTGCTGCTGGGATCCCAGGGCGGCATCATCGTGCGCAACGTGCGCGACGGCCATGAGACCATGTACACCGAGCCCCAGCTTATTCCCGACGTGCGCATGGCGCAGGCGGAGTTGGGGATCATGCTCCGTTCGCTCCCCAACAAAAGCGTGGTGGCCAGACGCGCGGGCCAGCAGATCGTGGAGATGCTCCTCGCGCCGACGCTCATCCCTAACTATGAGCTGACGAAAACCCGGACCGCCGAAGCCGTGGAAGCCATGGAGCCGACGGTCTACCGCGTGCAGAGAGGGGAAATCATCGTCCGTCAGGGCGAGCGCGTGACGCCGGAACAGCAGATGAAACTCCAGTCGCTGGGGCAGCGGCAGGCGGATTTTTTCCGGCATACCTATTTTATCGGTCTGGTCTGCATTGCCTTCATTATCGCCTCCGGCCTGTTTTTCTCACCCAGCGGAAAGGCTTCGAGCCCGGTGAGCCAGAAAGACCTGGTCTTCATCGCGCTGCTTGTGGCCGGGGTCGCGTTAAGTTCCAGGGTGTTGATGGAACTCGGGCAGAAGCTGGTGGAAATAAACCCGACCTTCTCGCCGGAGACCCTCGCCTACGCCATGCCGCTGGCCGGTCTTGCCGGGCTTTCCGCCATGCTGTTCTCGACCAGGCGCTACGTGACGACCGGCCTGCTGCTCGCCTTTTTCAGCGCGGCCATGTACAAGGGCTCGCTGGCGCTGTTCCTGTTCTATTTTCTTTCGGCCATGTGGAATACCTGGCTGATCGTGCGGACCCAGAGCCGCCAGGATGTGGTGGGGACCATTTTCCCGCTTCTGGGCGGGCTGTACGTCATGTGGGCGGGCGCAACCTTCATCCAGGGCGGCGTGCATACGCGGTATTTCCAGGAAGCCGTGGCCGTGTTCGCGGGCGGCACCCTGTCCCTGTGCGTGGTGTTCGCGCTGTCCCCGCTGATGGAGATGGCGTTCGGGTACGTGACCCGCTTCCGTCTGATGGAGCTGCTCAACCTGGACCAGCCCATCCTGCGCGATCTCATGATTAACGCGCCCGGGACCTACCACCATTCCCTCATCGTGTCCCAGCTGGTCGAATCCGGCGCCAAGGCCATTGAAGCCCATGCCATGCTGTGCAAGGTGGCCGCCCTGTACCATGACGTGGGGAAAATAACCCGCCCCGATTATTTCATCGAGAATCAGTTCGGCAGGGATAACCCGCACAACAAGCTCGCGCCGTCCATGAGCGCGCTCATTTTGCTGTCCCACGTCAAGAAAGGGGTGGAACTCGCGCAGGACCACCGCCTCGGTTCGGAAGTCATCGACATCATCAGGCAGCATCACGGCACCAACCTTATTTCGTATTTTTTCCAGAAAGCGCAACGCCTCGGAGAAAACCCGAGCGAGGCCGATTATTGCTACGCCGGGCCCAAGCCGCAAACCCGCGAGGCGGCCCTTGTCATGCTGGCCGATATTGTGGAAGCTTCCAGCCGCACGCTGGACGACCCCACGCCCAACCGGCTGCAGATGCACATCAACAATGTGATAAAGGGCCTGTTTTCCTCGGGGCAGCTTGACGAGACGGACTTGACCATGAAGGACTTGAACAGGCTTTCGAAAAGCTTCCTGCACGTCCTTGTGGGGCTGTTCCATCACCGCATCAAGTACCCGGAAAAACCGGTCGAGAAAGCTGATGGGGAACGGCAGAAACGGTGCGCGGAAAAAATCGCCTGCCCGCTGGAGACGGATCTCCCGGCGGAGCCCGTTGCCCATCCTGCCGCCGCGTCTCCCGCCGCCTCCCCTGTTGCGTCCTCTGTGGAGCCCCCTGTTGAGCCCCCGCTGGAGGAAGACGGCGATTACGCCATCCCGCCGCAATGAGCGGGGAGATCCGCATTTTCCGGCGCGCGGGCTTTGCCTGGCAGTGCCCGTTCTCCCGCCGGGAGCTTGAGGCCGTTCTGGCCGCCATGCGCCGCGCCTGCGGGCTGGACGGGGTTTCGCTGGAACTTACCCTGGTGGACGACAGCGGCATCAGCCGGATGAACGCGGATTTTCTCGGCTGCTCCGGCCCCACCAATATCCTTTCCTTCCCGCCCGGCCCCGGCACCTGCCCCGGCACCTGCCCCGGCACCTGCATGGACGGCGCGCGGGGCGGGGCAAGTCTGGTTCTTTCCCTTGATACCCTTGAGCGGGAATGCCTGCTGTACGGCCAGGATGCGGCGGAACACACGTTGCGGCTTCTGGCGCACGGCATGGCGCATGTCAGCGGACTGGATCACGGACCCGCCATGGATGCGGCGCAGGACGCCGCCTTCGCAGCCGGTTTGCCGGCGGCGGGAATTCTTCCGGACTGAGCCCCGGAGACAATCATCCGATACAACACGGCCTGCCCGTTGCCGGGCAGGCCGCGTTTCATGGATGCCGCTGCCGTCGGCATCATGTTTCATGGAAAAATATGGCGCTCCATTCCAGCGCGCTGGTGTAAGCGGAAGACAGGGCCCTTTCCGTCAGGTTCAGCTGCTTTGCCAGTGTGATGCTTTCTTCCCACTGGCCCCGCTCATAAAGGTTCATCAGCTTAAGCCAGGGGCTGTATGGGCTTTCGCCGCCGGTCAGGGCGGTGGCCACATCCGGGTCAAGGGGGACGCCGTCCAGAATTTCGGCCAGCGGCATGTTCATGACGCTTTCAAGCAGCGAGAACAGGCCCGTCAGGAAGAGGGAGGAGACGGAAACACCCGGCGGAAGGGCTTTGCGGGCGACGAGGTCCTTGCCCAGGCATTCCATGAATTTGGCCCGCTGGGAGGCCAGGAACGCCAACTCGTGCGAGATAAGAGAATTTTCCAGGGTGGCCAGGACGTTGACGCACAGCCACTGCATGAAGGTTATGGGCCCCACGAGGGTCAACGCGTGGTGCACCGTCCGGATGGGTCCGCGCAACCCGAAATGGGCGGAGTTGACGAACCGCAGGAGCCGGGCCGTGATGACCGGGTCGTGCAGCACCGCGTCGCTGATAGCCCGGATATCCACGTAATCGCCGACGCACAGGGCGAGGATGTGCATGCGCACGGCCTGGGAGGTGGAGACCTTTCTTCCCCGCATGATTTCGGGCTTGCTGAAAAAGTACCCCTGGAACAGGGAGAACCCGAGTTCGCGGCAAACGGCGGCGCTTTTTTCGTCTTCCACCTTCTCGGCGAGAAGCTCCGCTTTACATTTGCTGCCGCGTATTTGCAGCATCTGGTGCGCCACTTCTTTCGGGCTGAGGCCCAGGACATCCATTTTGATGATGTCCGCCAGCGGGAGGAAGGGTTGCAGGTTGTCCTGGCCGATGTAATCGTCGACCGCGATGGTATACCCGGCTTTTTTGATGGCGACGACGGCTTTCAGCACCTCGGGCGTGGGCTGCACGTCCTCAAGTATTTCCACGACGCAGGTTTCGGCCGGCAAAAGCGTGATGACCTGGGTTTCTATCAGGTCGCTGGTGAAGTTTATCAGAACTTTCTGCGTTTTTTTCAGACTCGGGCGGACCGTCTCGAACCCGTTAATGATGACGTTGGCCGTTGCCACGGCGCCGCTGGAAAAGTCCGCCGCATCCAGATGTTGCGGCCTGCGGTATAACAGTTCGTATCCCCAGATGGAGCCTTTTTTGTCAAAGATGGGCTGCCGCGCGACGATAGACTGCAGCGAGTCTTCCTGCTGCACGGGCTCTTTGGCGTGTTTTTTATGCAGGAGTTCTTCCTGCATTAATTCCTTCAACCGTTCAAGCATGCGCGGCTCCAGAATATACTCGGGTCGGCATATTTTTGCATATATACCGCAATTCTGTGGTATTTTCGGAAAAAGAAATTAAAAAATATAAATGTTATGGACATGAAAACGAAAAATTTACCGTTTTATAACTATCTGTGTATGGAAAAATACTTTTAAATTCTTTCAATAAACACATATTGTATGCTTATTGCAGTTTTTTTAAGTATTTTTACAAAAATATAATATTGTCTATTTTTTTATTTGAGGCACGGACCCGCATAACCCCCACGTTTTAGCGGACACGCGATTTGTCGCTTCCCTTTATAAAAGGCCATAAGTCGCAGTTGGACAAATTTCAAGATAAAAAAATAAGGTCTGATATCTGATGTCTTTTTGTGTTGTCCACGCGCACGCAAAAAAGTTCTTAGTTATGCGCTTTTAGCGCTGGCCTTGCCCCACGCCGTATCGGCGATGCCGGTATCAACGATAGAATATACACACATTCAGGACAATTTCCACAAGCAATTTTTTCTCTGTGCGCCATACGGTATGGCGCAACAGGTTGTTGCGCGGCGGAAGCTGTTCCGGCGGTGACGAGAAACGCGTTGCGGCAGAATGGTTTTTAAAAATCAGGCAGGCGGAGCGGCAAGCCGCCACATTGTCTCCCCTACAATGTCCCCCGACCAGCGTAGCTGTACCGTGTTTCCACGGGGCTGTCCAGCCCGGCGCCGTGCGGGCAGAGGGTGAAAACGACACCACCCCGCCGGTTACCCGGCGGGGTGGTGTCGTTGGGGCCCGGAGGCGGTCAGAAGGAGTATTCGAAGAGCAACTGGGTTTTCCAGGCATCCGTGGTGTCTGCCATTTTGCCCCAGACGCCGGAGTCCAGGTCGAGCCTGATGTAGTTGGCTTCAAGGAAAAGGGTGAGGTTTTCGTTCACTTCGTATTTGGTGAGGAAGTCGAACTCAAGAGCGTGGTCCTTTCGGGTCAGGTAGACGGCGTCGCCCATGGCGCCGTAGTAGCCCGGCAGGTCCAGGCGGGAGCCGTCCCGGTCGACGTCGGGGTTGTTCCGGATCATATCCTTGTCGTTGGTGCCCCGGATATAGGCGACGCGGATGGTGTGGCTCAGTTTGTCCACAAAGCTCATGCCGTCAAGCTGGAGGCCGAGGCCCCAGGTGCCCACCCCGGAGTTGGAGAGCAGGCTGTCCTGCATGCAGCCGGCGGAACCGGCAAACCCATAGGACATAGGTGCGAAGCCCGCGCGGTCCGTGCTGACCACGGGCATGCGGCCGAAGCTTCCGTTGCCGCCGTTGTCTTTATAGTCGTCACCGTCGTCGCCGGAAGCGTACCAGCCGAGCAGGCCGGGGTTGCCCCACATGGATTCGGTCTTGTATTCGAAGAGGCCCGCGACGAGCCAGCCCTTGTACTCGGGGGCGTCCTTGCTGCTGGTGCTGCTGCCGTACATGGCGTCAATCTTGAGGATGAAGGGGTCGAGCAGGTTCAGTTCAAACGCGGCGCCTGCCCACCACATGTCGCTCGAGCCTTTGAAGTACTGGTCGTCGGCATCGTAGCGGGAGTTCCAGTATTCGGAGGCGTTGCCGTTTTTGGCATACATGGCCCAGGGGTTGAGGGAGAACGCTTCGTAGGTGAGGGGCAGCGACAGGCCGAACATATCCATGTCGTCCAGGCTGTTTTTGCCGTCCTGCTGGTCCTCGCCGTAGTAGTCGCGGTCAAAGGGCCGCAGCCAGAAGGCGGTCAGAGCCAGATTGTCCGAGAACTTGTAGCTGGCGACGATGCCGGCGACGTCGGTATCGAGGATGGGGCTGCCGAAGGTGGCGCTCGGCAGGGCCAGGCCCTGCACGCCCATGCGGAGTTGGAAATCCCCTGCCGGGGACCAGTCGAGGTAGGCCCGGCGGATCCAGAACGTGGCCTGGTCGGCGTTAATGGCGCCGCCGCCGTCCAACTCCTCGTTGCTGCCCCACATCAGGTATGATTCAAATTCCAGGACCGCTTCCAGGGTGTCGGAGGCGATGAACTTGAATTGGGGGCGGATCCGCTGCATGACGCCGAAAGCGTCGTCATGCGCGCCTTGTTTGGCGTCGAGGAACCGCGTATTGTCGGCCCAGCCCATGCCGAGTTCCCATGTCATCGACGGCTTGACCTCAATGGCCTGCGCCGGAGCCAGGGAGCCAAGGACAAAGGCGGCGGCGAACACGAGTGCAACCAGACGTTTCATTGTGGACTTCCTTCTAGTAAAAAGATGAATAGATGTATAGATAGCATGCCACCCACGAAATGCGCCGTCACGTGTGTAAACACGGCGGTCAGACGATGCAGGGTTCTTGTAGTCTATTTGAAAATGGTTTTCAATCAAAAAATATACCGATATGCAAAAACCTGATCCGAGAAGCATTTCCACCGCGCCCGGCGTCTACCTTTTCGGCAATGAGAAGGGCGTGACCATTTACGTTGGCAAAGCGAAGAATTTGCGGAAACGCGTGTTGTCCTATTTCCGGAACAATGTCGCGTCGAAGACGGCGGCCATGCTGGCGCACGCCTGCTCGCTGAAAACCCTTGTCACGGCGACGGAGAAGGAAGCCCTGCTCCTGGAAGCCAGCCTTATCAAAAAGCACAGGCCCCGGTATAATATCGTCCTGCGGGACGACAAGGACCACATCCTGTTCCGCATCGACACGGCGGCGGATTTCCCGCGGTTGGAGATCGTCCGCCGTGTCCGGCCCGGGCGGGGCATGGCGGGCAAGGTTCTGTTCGGCCCGTTTTCCTCAACAGGGGCCGCGCGGGAGACCTGGCGGGCGATCCACAAGGTTTTTCCCCTGCGCCGGTGCCCGGACAGGTCCTTCGGCAACAGGACGCGGCCCTGCCTGTACCACCATATGGGACAATGCCTCGGCCCCTGCGTACTGGACGTGGACAAGGAGCAGTACGCCGCCGCCGTGCGCCAGGTCATTTTGCTTCTGCGGGGCAAGTCCGGGGAGCTCCTGGAGTTGCTGGAGAAAGAAATGCTCGCCGCCGCCGAATCTCTGGATTTCGAGCACGCGGCGGTTTTGCGCGACCGCATCCGGGCGGTGAAGCAGACCGTGGAACGCCAGGCGGTGGTGCTCGACGTCTCGCGGGATATGGATGTTATGGGCGTTGCGGCCCTGGACGGCGGGCTCGCGCTGTGCATCCTGTTCGTGCGCGGGGGCGTGTTGCTCGACAAGAAGACGTATTTCTGGCCTGACCTCGTCCTTGACGATGCGCCGGAGCTGCTGGAGAGTTTTCTGGTTCAGTTTTACCAGACGGGGCTCCCTGTTCCGCCGAGGATCGTGGCCTCCTGGTTCGGCGCGGCGGGCGCCATGGCGGACACCGCGCCGGATGCCGGGCCGGGCGCCGGAGAGGACGCCCGGGAGGGCGCCCCCGGCGGCGGCATCGGCGACGCCGGGGGCGCGGGCGGTTCCGGCAATACGGAAGCGCTTGCCGCCGCTCTGGGGGATTTGCGGGGAGGCCCCGTGCATCTTTTGCCGCCGCGCGGCAGGGACGAGGAGGCTCTGGTGGCCATGGCGGCGGCCAACGCCGGGGAGATGCGCCGGCAACCGGATGCGCTTCCCATGGCGGGCCTGCTTGAAACGGCGCTGCATGCCGCACGGCCCGTCGAACGCATTGAGGCTGTGGACGTTTCCCACACCGGGGGGAGCGAGACGCGGGTCGGTATGGTCGTCTTCGCGGGCGAGCGGCCCGAGAAAGACGCATACCGCGCGTATGCCGTGGACGCGGGCGGCGACGATTATGCCGCGCTGTACCAATGGGCCAAGCGCCGGGCAGCGGCCGGGGAACCCTGGCCCGACCTTGTTCTGGTGGACGGCGGCAAGGGACAGCTTGCGGCGGTTGTGCGCGGGTTTGCCGAGGCCGGGATTACGGATGCGTTCGCGGTGGCGGGCATCGCCAAGGCCAGAACCGAGGACGGCCGGGCCGACCGCCGGGCGGGGAACGACGCGGACAGGATTTTTCTGCCCGCCAGATCCAACCCCCTGCCCATCGCGCCGGGCTCGCCCGAACTTTTCTTTCTACAACATGTTCGCGATACGGTCCATGATTTCGCCATAGGCCGCCACCGCAAGGCCAGAGCCAACCGGGCCATGGCGGGCGAACTTTTGCGCATCCCGGGCGTCGGACCGAAAATAGCGAAGATTTTATGGCAACACTTCGGATCGCTTACTGCCATGGCCGAAACCGACGCGGCAACGCTTGCCGCGATCCCCGGTATTGGCCCCCGTTTGGCGGAAAAGCTTGTCAACAGTCTACAGTCCAGGGTTAAAACATCCTAATATTGTAGTCTCCCCACATGATTATTTTCTGATTTCTCTATTTTCTTGTTCTAAAAAGTTAATATTATATTAACTTGTCTATATAGATTTATGCCAAGGCCGACTCATCGGGAGTCGGCCTTGGCACAGCAAACCCGTAACACGGTTTTTTGCGGCACTGGCTTGCCGAGGAGGACCAAATGCAATCTGATCTGATTAAGGTGGTTCACACGGTGGTATTGGAAAACGACATGCCCGCCAAAGCATTGGCCGATGAGATCGGCAAACCCTACTCGACGCTTCTGAGGGAGATCAACCCGTATGACAGAGGGGCGAAATTGGGGGCGGAAACGCTGCTGGAGATCATGCAGCAAACCCGGGACGTCAGCCCCTTGAAGTACATGGCCGAAGTTCTGGGCTATGAAATGGTACCCAAACAGTATGGTTCCGGGGAAACCGGGCAGAAACGGTACGCTTAACGCTGTCCCCCTTTTCGTCTTCTCTGAACAGCAATGCCGGGATCCGCAAGGATCCCGGCATGTGTTTTATGGAGGCGGCCGCCCGCGCCGTGTTCCGCTATGCGGCGGCCTGCTTTCTGTACGAATCTTTTACCTGGATCTTGCCGTCTTTGAAGGTGAAAATATCCACGCCGTTCACCGCGACGCTGCCGGAACCGTCCGCGGCGGTGCCGGTATAGCGCCATTCCGAAAAGCCCCTGTTGCCGGAAACAGCATGCCTGCCGTTGCTCCACCGGGCGTCCGGGCATTTTTTCCAGATGGCTTCGAACCCGGCTTTTACGGCGGCCTGTCCCCGCAAGGCGTTCCCCTCCGGCCCGTTTCCGGCGGCGGTGAAGAACACGCAGTCATCCGTCATGCAGCGCATGAGCGCGTCCGCATCATGATCGTTAAACGCGCGCATGAATGTATCCAGTAATACCAACAGGTCCTGCTCACGCATCGTTTACTCCTGTCCGGCGCGCGCCGGTCCATGGGGGGAAGAGGGCGGCCCGGAACGCGGGAAAACCGGCGTTCCGGGCCATGCCGCTTATTGCGCGGCGCAACGCTCCGCAAGGGCTTTGCCGACGGTTTTCCCGGCTTCGTAGCACTGCCCGAGAACGTCCTCTTTGGGCACGAAGCTGCAAGAGAGCGGCTCGAGGGGCATTTCGAAGCCCATTTTATCCAGCCATTCATGGATGACCTTCGGCGCTTCGCCGGACCAGCCGAAGGAGCCGAAAGCCGCGCCCATCTTCCGCATGGGCCGGAGGCCCTTCATGTAGGTCAGCATGTTGGCGACGCCCGGCATGATGCCGTTGTTGTGGGTGGGGCTGCCGACGAACACCGCGCCCGCATCGGCCAGCGCGGTCATGACCGCGCTGTGGTGGTTATCCTTGAGGGGCAGAAGCTGGTAGGGGACACCCGCATCCGCCAGCCCATCGCCGATGGCGCAGGCCATTTTTTCCGTGCTGTGCCACATGGTGTCAAAGGTGATGACGGCCCGCTTTTTCCAGACGGGAGTCGCATAGCGGCGGTAAGTCTCCAGGGCGTAAGAGGCGTCGGTCTTGCCGCGGAATATCAGGCCGTGATCCGGGGCAACCATGTCGATATCGAGGCCAAGGGCCGCCGCCTGGTCCAGCACTTTGATGACCTGGGGCGCGAACGGCTGCACGATGTTGTGGTAGTATTCCTTCATGGCGTGCTCAAGCACGCCGCGGTCGATTTCATCGGAGAACCGCTCGCTGCACGCGATGTTCTGGCCGAAGGCGTCGTTGCAGAAGAGCAGTTTGTCCTCGGCCAGGTAGGAGAACATGCTGTCCGGCCAGTGGAGCATGCGCGCCTCGAGGAACTGCACGGTGCGCTTGCCGAGGGAAAGGGTGTCGCCGGTTTTTTTGACCTCAATGGGCCAGCCTTCGGTATTGAAATGGGCGTTCATGCTTTTGAGGCCCATGGGCGAGCAGAAAATTTTCTCCGGTTTGCAGAGTTCCACGATCTGGGGCAGGCATCCCGCGTGGTCGAGTTCCACGTGATGCACCACGATGTAGTCTATTTTCCCGGGGTCGATGACTTCACGGATCCGCTGCAGGAAGAGATCAAACGATTCACACTTGACCGTGTCGAACAGGGTGTTTTTTTCGTCCAGGACAAGGTAGGCGTTGTAGGTTGTGCCCTGCGGCGAGCGCGAATAGCCGTGAAAATCGCGGCTGGAGTAGTCAACCGCGCCGACCCAATAAATATCGTCTTTGATTGCAAGGGGTTTCATTTCCAATCCTTCGTTAAAGAGTATGGTTTCCGGAAAATATACAAAGGGCGGGTGTGCCGTCAAGGCATGACCCACCCGGATGGCGGTTTATCCTGATACGTTGCGCGCCGGGCCGCAGCCGCGCATAAGGCAGCGGTCCATACGGCGCCGGAACGCTGTATGGACCGCTGCCAAAAGGTGCTTATACGCGGTTAGACCGGGTCGAAACTGTCTTTGTCCGCGCCACAGAGGGGGCAAACCCAATCAGCGGGAACCTTTTCCCAAGGGGTGCCGGCGGGAACGCCGTTGTCGGGATCGCCTTTGGCGGGGTCATACTCATAGCCGCAGAGGGTGCAAACGTGCTTTTCCATACTGATTCTCCTTTGTTTCCGTTCAAAAATTAGGCTTCGGCCTTCCAGTGGCCGTGCAGGTTACAGTATTCCCTGGCAATGACCTTGTCGGCCTGGATGCAGAATTCCGCTTCCGGGGCGTCGCCGGGGTTGAGGAACTTGTGGTAGGAGCGGCCGTCCGCGATAATCTCGATCCACTGAATCCAGTGTTCGGCCGTCATGGGGTGTGCCGCGGCGCCGACTTTGACTTTGAAGCCGGTAGCGGTTTTTTCAATGACCGGGACGTGTTTTTCAAGGGCGCCGTCGGTTTCGCCCTCTTTCATCAACTTCATGTGGCCGCCGCAACAATCGGGGCTGGCAGCGCCGGCGTAGAGGACTTCAAGAAGATTGCCGCATTGAGAACATTTATAGACTTCAAACTGCTTGGACATGGTAGATCTCCTTTATTTACCCGGCAGTCGCGGCCGGTATTGGTGCCACACATCAATACTAATAATAGTTCCTATTATAATTTAGTGCAAGCACTTTCCGATATCTCTCCAGTATCCTTATATACGCAGGTCTGTACGTCCCGTCCATTAGAGAATCCATCTTGTTATTATTAAGGAAATGGCAAACTTGAAGAAAAACCCCTGTGGGAAAGGGGAGCAGCGCGTGGACACGCGCGGTGGAGGCAAGCTTTTTGTGCCTGTTGCCGCTACTGGATGGGCAGAAGAGCGGGGTTTTCCTCGCCCATGGCAACGTGCAGCTGGGAGACCGCAATGAGGTAATCCGCCTGGGCGCCCGTGAGGGTGGCTTCCGCCTGGGTCAGTTTGGCCTGGGCGTCCAGCACGTCGATAAAGATGCCGACCTGGGTCTGGTACAGGGCGTCGGCCATTCTGTAGGCTTCCTTGGCCTGCTCAAGGCCTTTTTGGGCGACTTTTATCCGCTTCGCGGTTTCCGAGATTTTCAAAAGCCCGGACTTCACGTCATGGGAAATCTGTTGCCTGAGGTCCATGGCCTCGGCGGCGAAGCGGTTTTTCGTCTGCTTCGCCTGGCGCACGCCGTAGTAGGTCGTGCCGCCGGAAAACGCGGTCCAGTCGGCGGAAATCCCGGCGGACCACCCGGCGTAATTGTTGGGCAGGTTGTCGCTGCCCGAGGCGGCAAAGCGGTCGCCCTGCGTGGACCAGCCGCCTTCGGCATTGATTTTCGGGTAGAATTCGCTCTGGGCTATGCCCACATCCTTGTCCGCGATGGCGACGGCCTTTTCGGCCATGATGAGGTCCGGCCGTCTGGCAAAGGCGGTTTTCAGGCAGGCCTCGAAGTTACGGGTAAAGGGGATGAAGTCAAGGCTGCCCGTGTAGGCGGTATCCGCTTCCACCGGCAGGATGAGGAGCGTGTTCAGGCGCGACTGCTGCGTTTCATACGCGTTGATGGCCTGGAGAAGAAAGTCCTCGGCGGTGGCGACATCCACCTCGGCCTGCAGGACGTCCAGGCGGGGTTTCAGTCCCACCTCGTAAAAGGCGTTGGTCACTTTGAGCTGGGAGCGCAACCGTTCCAGGGAGTCGCGGGCGCTGCGCGTGTTTTCCCTGGCTTGCAGCAGGCGGAGAAAGTTTTCCTGCACCGTGCCGATAAGCTCCAGCCGCGCTTTTGCAACGCCGGACTCGGCATTTTCCTTCTGCAGCGCGGCCTTTTGGTACGTATTCAGGGTGGCGAAGCCCGCGAACACGTTTTGCCGCAGCCAGACGCTCCAGGTAAAAAGATCCTTGTCCCGTTCGTTGCTTGAACCGGCGGCGTAGCGGTGCTGGCGGCGCTGGTAGTCGTAGGTCGAACCCAGAGACGGGCCGAAGGCACCGCGCGCCGCCAGTCGTCCGGATTCCGCGGCCATGGCGGTTTCTTTGGCGGCGCTGATGGTGAAATTCTCGTCCAGAGCCCGGAACACGGCGGACTTCAGGTCAAAGGACCCTGTCCCGGCGGCCAGCCCGGAAGCGGGGGCAACACACAGAAACACGGCCGCAAGGGCCGCTGCCGCTAAAACTGTTATATTCCGTCCGTATCTGAAAGCCATGCACCCTCCGTCGTCACTCACCTTGTGAATACAGGCAGGGCAGCGCTTTGTCCACTCCACCGGCGCCGCTCCGGGAACGGACCGCATCCTATAAATAGAGAGGGACAATCGGGGCGAAATCCGGTAGAACCGAGCCGTTTGCCGGTTTATGGAAAAATATATTGGCAAAGGGCCGCATTCGCGCTATCCGGTTCTAGAATTTATCTTGAAAATTGCGAGAGTGCGGAACCGGCCGTTTTCACGGTGCCGCGCCGCCGCCATATAAGCCCCGAGGGGAGATTGACCGCCATGGATAATTTCGACATTTTCGCCGTCATCGCAAGCGCGACGCTGGTTGCCAAGTTCGTGCTGCTGATTCTGTGCATCATGTCCGTGACCAGCTGGACCTTGATCATATACAAGTTTTTCTCGCTCCGGTCCGCGCGGCGCAAGGCCATAGAGGGCATTGAGCGCTTCACCGACGCCCGCGACCTGCGGGACGCCGTGAACTACCTGGCCGGGGATGCGAACTCCCCGGTGTTCCATGTGGCCCAGCAGGGGGTTGCGGAATTCAACCGCCTGCGGGAAGCCGGGAACTCCGAAGAGGTCGCTGCGGACAACGTGCGCCGCTCCCTGCGCCAGGGGGTGAGCGAGGCCATGACCAAGCTTAACGCCTCCCTGTCCTTTCTGGCGACAACTGCCAACACCGCGCCGTTCATCGGCCTGTTCGGCACGGTCTGGGGCATCATGCACTCCTTCCACCAGATCGGCATGAAAAAGACGGCGGCCATCGCAACCGTCGCGCCGGGCATTTCCGAGGCGCTCATCGCGACGGCTTTGGGGCTGTTCGTGGCTATCCCGGCGACCATGGGCTACAATATGTTTTTGAGCACCCTGACCGCCATTGAGGCGGAATTGGTAAACTTCGCCGGGGTGTTCCTGAACCGCGTGCAGCGCGAACTCGACGTCGCCAAAAAACCGGGCAACGGCAGCGGCGCCGCGCCCAAGGTGCAGAGGTAGCCGTGGGCGCGTCATTAGGCAACGGCAAGGGGTTCGTCTCCGAGATCAACGTCACGCCTTTTGTGGACGTCATGCTCGTGCTGCTGATCATTTTCATGATTACGGCTCCGCTCATGACCGAGGGCGTCGACGTGGACCTGCCGCAGACGAAAAGCGCGGCCACCCTGCCCACGGACAAGGACCACATCATCCTGACGATCCGCAAGAACGGCACGGTCTATGTGGACACTTACGCCGTGACCGATCTGGAACATCTGGAGGCCCAGATCAGGGCCGTGGCCACGGACCAGAAACGGCAGGTATTTTTGCAGGCGGACAAGGACGTGCCGTACGGCACCGTTGTCGCGGTTATCGGGCATATCCGGTCCGCGGGCATAGACAAGCTCGGCATGGTGGCGGAGCAGCCCCAAACCGGCGCAGCCGGCACGGCTCCCCCGTCCGGCGCGACGCCTCCCGCCAAAACCCCGGCACCGTCTCCCAGATCGTAACCGTCTGTTCGCGGAGCTTTTTGTGCGGTTATTGCGCCCGGCCAGTTTTCTTCTTTCCCTCTGCCTCCACGCGGGGGTCATCGCGTTCGCCCTTTTTATGCCGCAGAGCGAGCCGCCGCTTGTGGACCTGACGGCCCCGGTCATTGACATCGGCATTTACACCATCGGCAAGCCGGGCGCGGCTCCCAAACCGCAGTCGGCGCCGTCCGCCCCCCAGGCCCCGGCAGCGCCGCAGACGCCCGCCGCGCCCAAACCCGAACCGCCGAAAACCTCGCCGCCGCCGCCGGACCCGGCCAAACCCACGCCGGTTCCCACAAAGCCGGAACCGGCGCCCATTCCCATTCCGCAGCCGGACCAGCCCAAGCCCGAGCCGCCCAAGCCGGACCCGCCGAAACCCGAACCCGCGAAACCGGAGCCTGCCAAGCCGGAACCCGCGAAGCCGGAACCGGCCAAACCCGCAACTCCGGACAAGCCCGCCGGTCCGGATAAACCCGCCGGGCCTTCCAAGCCCGCGCAGCCGCAAAAGAGCGCGGACGATATTCTGCGCGCCGCGCTCGGCGACCTCAAAGGCCAGGCCACGGACCCGGACAGCAAGGACCCCAAAGGCGACGGCCCCGGCGGTTCCGGGGGGGACGGCTACGGCATCGTGGGGTCCTACATGCAGTCCCTGGTCTCCCGCATCCGGCCCAATTGGGAATACGCGGGCCGGGCAGACCGCAGGAACCCCACGGCCATGGTCCGCATCAGCCTCGCCAAGGACGGGACCATCCTGGAGGCGGAGATCATACAATCTTCCGGGGACGCCGCGTTTGACGGCTCCGTGCTGAAAGCCGTGCGCGACACCGGCAAGGTGGAGCCGCCGCCGAGGCCCGACCTCATGCAGGTGCAGGTGCCGTTCGCCTACGAAGCCATCAAGCGGTAGAGCATTTTGTCATTGAAAATATCTTGCCGGAAAAATGCTCTGACGGCTCGCTTCGAGCCGTCCGCCCCGCAGGCGTAGGCGGAGGTCCCCTCCGCCGTTGAGCGCCGAAGGGTGCGTCTCAAATACGAAATGCTTTAGACTGCTGGACGGTTCCCTTGTTTGGGGTACGATAGGTTCCCGGAAAATGCGGGGAGCGCAAGGGCGCAGCGCCCGTCCGCTCCCCCCGCGTGAGCCGGGAATCCTTCTTGTGTGAGGAATACGCCATGCTGCAAAATATTTTATGCATCAGCGCGGGCGCGAGCATCGGGGCCGTGATGCGCTGGCTGCTCGGCTTGGCCTTCAATGCCGTGTTGCCCCTGTTGCCGCTTGGGACCCTTATCGCCAATCTGACCGGGGGGTATCTCATCGGCGTCATGCTCGGGGTCGTCGCATTTTTTCCCCAGTTCCCGGACGGCGCGCGGCTGTTCGTTATCACCGGCTTTCTCGGCGCGCTGACAACCTTTTCCACCTTTTCCGGCGAAGTGGTGCTCCTGATTCAGGGGCGGCACATTGTCGCCGCCGTTTTCCTGGTGGGGCTGCATGTGCTCGGCTCCCTCGCCATGACCGGGCTCGGCATCGCCACGGTCACGCTGTTCGCGCGAGGGCATTGAGCCCTCACCCCCACGGATTGAAGAGGCACTCGTCCAGATTGATACGGCCCTCGGGCGTGAAGGTGACGCCCTCGGCCTCCAGCATGCGGCGATGGTTTTCGCTCCCGCCGAACCTGCCGCCGGGAGCAAGGTCCCCGTTTCTGTTCACCACGCGGTGGCAAGGGAGCTGCTTGTGGTCCGGCGCGGCCCGCATGGCGTAGCCCACGTAGCGGGCGGAGCAGACGTTGTTCAAAACGTCGGCTATCTGCCCGTAAGTCATGACTTTGCCGGGCGGGATGCGGGCGACGACGGCATGGACCTGCTCGAAAAATCCCGGCTTTTCAGGGGCGGCCTTTTTTTTCGCCTTGGCGGTTTGCGCGTCTTTCATATACATGGGCATATACATGGGCATATACATGGGCGGACGATAGCATAAACGGTTCGCGGATAAAAGAGACGCCCGGGCGCTATTGTCCCGGACGCCGGGAGAGACCATGAAAGACCGTGCCATACGGTTCGTCCGGCCCGGGGACGCCCGGGATGCCGCCGGAATCCTCGCCATATACGCGCCCTTTGTGCGCGATACGCCGGTAACCTTTGAATACACGGTGCCGTCTATCGAAGAATTTACCAAGCGGATTGAAGGCATCGCTTCCGTGTACCCCTACCTGGTTTGCGAACGGGACGGGGAGATTCTGGCCTATGCCTACGCCTCCCGCCATATGGAACGGGCCGCGTACGCCTGGGACGTGCAAACCTCGGTGTACGCCGCGCCGGACGCACGCGGCACGGGCGTGGCCCGTGCGCTGTACGCGAGCCTTTTCCGCCTGCTTGAGGAACTGGGATACTGCAACGCCTATGCGGTCATTGCGGTTCCCAACCCCAGGAGTGAGCGGTTTCACGCGTCGTTCGGGTTTGTCCCGGCGGGCGTGCACCATAAGTCCGGGTACAAGGGCGGGGCCTGGCACGACGTGGCCTGGATGGAAAAGACCCTTGCCCCGCACGCGGATACGCCCGTCCCACCGCGCCCCGTTACCGCGCTGGATGCGGCGGCGCGCGAGCGGCTGCTTTCTCCAGGCATAAGATAAGGTAGTGGCTCAATTTAGCTTGATACTGCGTCAGGCGCACTTTTGTCCTCGGTCATGGGCCAAAGAGCCCAGCGTTGCTCTCGATGCCCGTAAGGGCTCGAAGACTCACCCACGGGCACAAGCCCTCCGGGTCGGCTTCCCTGCGGCAAAAGCACGCCTTCCTTCCTTTAGCCGTTAGGCGAGTCTCCGAGCCTTACGGATAAAGAGAGCAGAGATGTCTGAAGCTAAATTGAGCCACTACCGGCAAAAAATTATTGACGGCCTTTGGCGCGTCTGATACCTAACAACCGTCCGGTATGGGGCATTCCGCCCTTCGGACGGCACCATTATGAAAACAGCCATTCACGCCATATCTCTCCTGCTACTAGCAGAGCGGTCCGGGGCCAACCCGAGCCTTCTCGCGCGGTAGCTGTTTCCTTTTTCAAACACGCCGCGTAGCGGGCCGGGATAGTTCTTCAAGCTTACCGGACCGCTTTTTTTATTATGCCCGCAAAATTTTTGCGCGGCATTTTTCGTTTATGTGCACCATACACCCAAAGCAACCCCGAACGAGTGAAAATTGGAGAAGACCATGTCCGCATCAAAAATAGGTTCCCGTATCCGCAAGTTCCGCGAAGCGAAAGAAATGACCCGTGAACAACTGGCGGAAACCGCCGGCCTCGATCCCGACTTCATCCGCCTGCTGGAAGAAGAGAGCGTGTACCCCACCATCGGCCCCCTGCAGAAAATCGCCCACGCCATGCAGATCCGGCTCGGCACCTTCATGGACGACGTGAGCTGCAAGGACCCCATCATCACGACCAAGAGCAAGCGCGAGGCCGACCTGGTCATGCACCACAGCCTCGGCCGCATGCCGTCCTACAAGTATTACTCCCTGGGCAAGGGCAAGGTTGACCGCAACATGGAGCCCTTCTTCATCGAGATCATGCCCGAACCGGCGGAAGACATCCACCTCTCCAGCCACCAGGGCGAGGAATTCATCGTCGTGCACAAAGGGAAACTGCTGGTGCTCTACGGGAACGAGCGTTCCGTGCTGGAACCCGGCGACACGGTGTATTACAACTCCATCGTGCCCCATTACGTGGGCGCGTATGGCGACGAACCGTGTTCCATTTACGCGACCATTTATCACCCCGCATAAGTAAGGAAGTCCGGAGACCGTTATGTATATCGAACCGTTCGTATTGCGAGAAAAAACCCTGGGCCAGCTGTTGGACGAGGCCATACAAAGAGCGCCGGACAACGATGCCGTTGTCTATGTGGACAGAGACTACAGGCTGACCTGGAAAGAGTTTGGAGGTGAAGTGGACACCATCGCCAAAGGCCTGATGGCGCTTGGCGTGCAGAAAGGGGAAAAGGTCGCCATCTGGGCGCCCAACGTGCCGTTCTGGGTGGGGCTCATGTTCGCCTGCGCCCGTATCGGCGCCATTCTGCTGACCGTGAACACCAGCTACCGCGAAAGTGAAGTGGAATACCTGCTCTCGCATTCCGAATGTGAAAACCTGGTCGTTGTGGACGGCATCCGCGACCACGACTATCTGCAGACCGTCCACAAGATTCTGCCCGAGCTGCGTACCCAGCCGCGCGGGGAGATGAACTCCCCCAAGCTGCCGCACTTGAGGCGCGTCATTTTCCTGGGGGTAGAGAAGCACCGCGGCATGTATTCCATCCCGGAAGTCAAAAGTCTTTCGGTCATGATTACCGATAAGGAATATGAGGACCGCAAGGCCTCCATCTCCCCCCACGACGTGGTGAACATGCAGTATACCTCCGGCACCACGGGCTTCCCCAAGGGCGTCATGCTGTCCCACGTAAACATCGGCAACTGCGGCTACTGGGTGGGCTACCACCAGGGCTTCACCCCGGCGGACAGGATCTGCGTGCCCGTGCCGCTGTTCCATTGCTTCGGCTGCGTGCTCGCGGTCATGGCGGCCGTCAACTGGAGCACGGCGCTCGTCATCCTGGAGACCTTCAACCCGGTCCAGGTTCTGACCTCCATTGAAGTGGAACGCTGCACCGCCCTGTACGGCGTGCCCACCATGTTCATCGCCGTCATGGACCACAAGATTTTCGACCGGATCGACTGCTCGTCCCTGCGGACGGGCATCATGGCCGGGTCCGTCTGCCCCGAGCCGCTGATGCGCCGGGCTTTCGAAAAGATGAACCTGACGGAAATCACCAGCGTGTACGGCCTGACCGAAAGCTCCCCCGGCATGACCCAGACCCACCGGGACGAGCCGTTCATCCGGCGGGTCACAACCGTGGGCCGGGCCATGCCGGGCGTTGAAGTCATCATCGCGGACCCGGAAACCGGCAAGGAAGTGCCCAGGGGCCAGGTAGGCGAGGTGCGCTGCCGCGGCTACAACGTCATGAAAGGCTACTACAACATGCCCGAGGAAACGGCCAGAGCCATCACGCAGGAGGGCTGGCTCTGCTCCGGCGACCTCGGCACCATGGATGAGGAAGGCTATGTGGTCATCACCGGCCGCATCAAGGACATGATTATCCGGGGCGGCGAGAACGTCTACCCGCGCGAGATCGAGGAATTTCTCGCGGGCATGGACGGCGTGCAGGACGTTCAGGTGGTGGCCGTGCCCAGCCGCAAGTACGGCGAGGAAGTGGGCGCGTTCATCATCCCCAAGCCGGGCGTGGAAATCCTGCCCGAGGACGTGCGCGACTTCTGCCGCGGCAAAATCGCCTGGCACAAGGTTCCCCGCTACGTGCACATGCTCAAGGCGTATCCCTTGACCGGCAGCGGCAAGATCCAGAAATTCAAGTTGCGTGAAATGGCCGGCGAACTTTTCCCGGAAGCCATGGCTGAGAAGGAAGATCTCAAAAAGGTCGTGTAACGCCGCATAAAGGGTTTGCTGGCCTTGGGCCGTTAGGTCCCGCTTTGGGGGGACAGCAAACCTGCGCCCGCCGGAATCTTCCGGCGGGCGTTTTTTTGTCTCTTCGCTTCCGTCAGGCTATTTTTTGCGGCTCGCGCCGGGTTGTTTTGCGCTGCCCGTGCCGGGTTATTTTCCGCCGCGCGCGGCGAGGGCCTTTTTGACCGCCGCGATATACGCCCGGCGGTCCTGGTGCTGTTCCACCGTGCCCACGGCGTTCTCCCAGGCGCTCAGCATGACGATGACGAGCTCCCGCTCCGGGTCCACGTGGATGAGTTGGCCGAAAATGCCGCTGGCCTGGTACGCGCCGTTTTCCCGCACCCACATCTGGTACCCGTAGGGCCGGTTTTGCGCCCGCGAGGGTTTGCTGGCCGTCGCCGTTTCCCGCATCCACCCGGGAGGCAGCACGGCCTTGCCGTCAATGACGCCGCCCTCCAGCATGAACCGGCCCATCCGGGCGTAATCCCGCAAGGTCGCGCTGAAGCAGCAGCCGCTGACCTCCGCGCCGGACCTGTCCGTTATCCAGACGGCGTCCCGTTCCATGCCCAGTTTGGACCAGATTTTTTCCGACATGTATGCGGCAAGGCTTTTGCCCGTGGCGCGCCGCACAAGATGGCCGATAACGCCCGCCTCCCCGGTGCTGTAGGTAAACACGGTGCCGGGTTCGGCCTTGCGCGGCCGCGCGGCCATGTAGGCGAGGAAGGAATGTTCCGCGCCGTCCGCGAGATCCGCGAGCTTGGCCACGTCGGATGCGGGGTCGCGGTAATTTTCGTTCCAGGCGACGCCCGAGGTCATGGTCAGCAGCTGGCGGACCGTGACCTCGGCGTACGCTCCCTTGGCAAGTTCCGGGAGATAGGCCGCGACGCGGTCATCAAGGCTTCTGATATGCCCGTCCGCGACAGCCGCGCCCACAAGCAGCCCGGTCAGGGACTTGGCCATGGAAAAGGAGGTCCAGCGTCCCCCGTCGTAGCCGCCGCACCCGCCGCGATAATGCTCCTGGATGACGGCGCCCTTGTGCATGACGAGCAGGCCGTACACGCCGTTCTTTTGCATGAACGCCATGGTCGAATTCTTGAGGTCCGGGCCTTTGCCGTAGATCAGGGGCTTCACGGGCGCGCCGTTCCGCGCGACCGTGTTGGAGGACCAGAGATGCTCCATGTTCTGGTATCCGCACAGCTTTTGCGGCGTGTTCCAGAACAGGATCTCCAGCGGTTTGATGTTTTCCGCCTCCCAGCACGGCCCGGCGGCGGCGGGCGGGCAGCAGAGCAGGAGCGGCAGCAAGGCCGGGATCATACATTTCAGGCGAAATGGCATGGTATACTCCTTACCGTAGCCGGTTGCGGCCCAAAAGCCGCGCGGACCGGCGCACCGTGATGCCCGACAGGGCAAAAATGAAACAGGGCGCCCAGACCCAGCGCAGTTCCGAAAGGATGACGCGCAAGCCCCATTCGGAGAGAAAGGCCTCAGGGCTGAATGGGGATACCGCGATGGGCCGCCAGGGGAGAAAATACCGCGTTCCGTCAAAGGGCCAAAAGAACGCCACGCCAAGGCCGCCGGTCGTGGCGGCGTCGAGGAGGATATGGGACAGCATGGCGAAAAGAACCGCCAGGAAGGCCGTTATCCGTCCGGCGCGCAGCAGGGGCGCGGCTAAAAAAGCCAGGGCCGCGACAGCCAGGGCGAATACAAGGGAGTGGGACAGCCCCCGGTGCCCCAGGTTTTCCGCATACCGCACCCCGAAGGCGAAGGACGCCACGTCCAGATCCGGCAGCACGGCGGCGATGACGGTAACCACGGCCAGACGCGGCGGGACGACGTTCCGTCCAAGCCCGGCGGCCAGCGCCAGCGCGGGGATGGGGTGGGTGAAGACGCTCGGCATGGGGCGGCGCTGCCGGTTACATCCCCGTGCCGCAGGCGAAAATGGCGCCGTTGGGGACGTTTTCAAAGACCCGCGTGCCGTAGACGAGGGCCTCCGTTTCAATGGTCATGGCGGGCCAGGTGCCGAAGGAGGCGTCAAAGGCTTTCAGCAGCCCGAGGCCGGTGGGGGTCAGGGTTTCGCCGCTTGAAGCGATGCCGCGCACGGGAATAGCGTGGAGCAGGCGCATCACGGCCGGGGCGGGCACCGGAAGCTTGCCGTGGGCGCACCGCACCGTGCCGTCGCACACGGGCAGGGGGCCGCAGACGAAAAGATCCGGGGAGAGCGCGTCAAACAGCGCGGCGGCGAGGCAGACGTCCAGGATGCTGTCCAGCGCGCCGACTTCGTGGAAGGATACGGCGGCCGGTTCCTTGCCGTGGACCGCGCCCTCGGCTTCGGCGATTATCGTGAAAGCCTTTATTGCCAGGCCCTTGGCCTTGTCCGTCAGGGCGCTTGCCTCGATGATGGCGGCAATGTCCGCCAGGGTTCTGTGGCTGTGCTCGTGCGGCAGGGTAACCCGGCACTGCCAGCCGCCCACTTCATTAAGCGAGTGCGGTACGACAGTGAGGCTGCCCTCGAGTTCGCGCAGGCCGATGGCCGCGATGTGCGCGTCAATGGCCGCCTGGTCCGCGCCGAGCATGCGGGCGAGTCCCGCGACCATGATGTCTCCGGAAACGCCGGTGTAGGGGCGAAGCACAAGGACCTTCCGCCCGGCATGCCCGTGCCCGTGTTCCACGCCGTGGCCGTGGTGTCCGTGATGATGGCCGTGCGCGTGCGAGTGTTCATGCCCGTGCTCGTGGCTGTGGCCGTGCGTATGGTCGTGGTCGTGATCGTGGATATCGTGCATAGGGGGTCCTTATTACATGCTTCGGGAAAAAATCGGCCTGGCAAAATGGTACAGGGCGGCGGTGTAGGCGCAGCAGAGCGCCAGGTACACCAGTGCCGCGCGGAAGACGGGCGGCCAGGTGTCCGCGAGGCGGACTTTGAAAAATTCCAGCGTGACAAGGTAACAGCTGTGCATGGGGGTAATCATCTGGCCGACGTGTCCGGCAAACAGGGCGAGGATGACCCAGCACATCCGTTCCTCATACAGGCCCGCCTGGATGATAAGCGCCATCAGAAGGGGGAGGGCCGGGCCGACGAAGCCGAGCATAATGCCGGTCAGGCTCCCCATGAGGGCGGGCAGGGCCAGCGCCAGCACCAGGAGCGCGCCTTTGCCGGTGGCGGCGGCGATCGCGCCCGCGACGTTTGCCTCGATCACGATTTCCTTGAAAACAAAGACCATCAGGACCAGGGCCAGCATTTTGCCGACATGGGGCTTGAACATCAGGGAGGGCAGGCTGGAGAGCGGCACCTTGTCCTGGATCAGCGAGGTCATGGCCGCGAGGAAGAAGGAAAGCACGAAGGCCGCGCCGCTGGGCGCGTTGAGCCCCGCCGCGCTGAAGAGAAAACTGATGACCGGGGCGAGCCCGATGCCCACGACGACGGGCAGCGCGTCGAGCAGCACGATGGGCAGCGGCCTTTTTGCCGCATCCTGCAGCGGCACGCCGGGAAGGCGCTCGACAGGGGTGCGCAGAAAGAAGAACCAGCCCAGGAGAGCGTTGATGAAGACCGCCGGGAAGGTGTACCGCCAGAGAACGGAGGGCGCTATCTCCGCCACGACGCAGGCCATGAGGTAACCGGGGTAGAGCGGCCAGGCCGATTCCCATATGTGGCGGAACCAGTAGTTGATAATGACGAGCCTGCGGTCGGGAACATCGTACCCGTCCGCCACGTCGCGGACCATGGGGCAGGAGAAGATGGCGCCGCCCGGAACGCCGAGGAGCCCGATCAGGGCCGGGAAAAACGCTAATCTAAGGCGCGGCGACTTCATGTACGGGGTAAGCCCGGCCACCAACCGTCTGCCCTGGCCTGTCTTTCCCTGGATCGCGGACAACAGCATGATCCAGAAAACCACCCCGAACAGGGTGAAGGTGGTGGGCTGGGTCAGGCAACTCGCGGCGGTTTTGCCGATCGCCAGCGGGCTTAAGCCGAACAGAAGGCCCAACAGCACGGCCCCGGCAAGGATGACAAACCACAGGTGCCAGTTGCGCTTGATGGCAAAAAGCATGAACGCGAACGTCAGGGCGATTTTCAGCAGGGCGACGGCCGCCGGGTTGTCGAACATGGTCTCTGGTTCCTGCCGGCGAGCGCCGGTGTGGTCTGAAAAACCGCGCTCCGCGCGCGGTTTTTTGTTTTCATGCACTATATCCGCATCGTATGGCGATCGGAGGCATCATATGCCGTTTTGTATGATCGTCAATACGCGCCGGAACAGTGGAGAACCTCGGGAACGGTCCGGGCGATAATCAGAATGTCGAGCCACACGGACCAGTTGCAGACGTAATGGCGGTCGAGCCAGACCCTGTCGGCGTAGGGCAGATCGTTTCTGCCGGAAACCTGCCACAACCCGGTTATGCCGGGCCGCACGCGGGTATAGAGCGCATAGGCTTTCCCGTACCGGGCTATTTCATTGTCGACAATGGGCCGGGGGCCGACCAGGCTCATCTCGCCCCGGAGCACGTTGAGGATCTGGGGCAGTTCGTCCAGGCTGGTCTTGCGAAGCAAATGGCCGACCCTGGTAATGCGCGGGTCGTTTTTCAACTTCTGGGTTTTTTCCCATTCCTCGCGCGCCTCGGGGTTTTCCGCCAGGTGTTTTTCCAGAAGTTCGGCGGCGTTGACGGCCATGGTCCTGAACTTATACACGCTGAAATGTTTGCCGTTCCGGCCGATGCGCTGTTGTTTGAAAAACGCCGGACCGGGGCTGTCGCGGCGGATGGCGACGGCAAGGACGAGCATGGCCGGGAACGCCACGATGCCGGCCAGGAGCGTCAGCAGGCAGTCCATGCAGCGCTTGAGGAACATCCGGCGCGGGTCGAGCAGGTTCTGGCTCATGAGGATGCCGGAAAGCCTGCCGATGGAAACCGCCATATGCCATACCCGTCCGCCCACGGCCATATCCGGGATGAGGATGATCCGCTGGAAGCAGTGGTCGATGATATCCAGCCAGGCCTGGCGCTCCCCGGCGTTGGAGGAGTCGAAGCTGACGACCGCGTACGCTTTGGCGTAGCGGTGGGCGATAGCCTCGAGGGCGGCGGTTGCGGCCTCCGGGTCGGCAAGGGGGATGCGCTCCACCATGACGGTGTCCGCCGGGGCGAGCACAGGGGCGAGGTCGGGCAGGGGCGCATTCTGGTCAAGGACCAGAACCGCCGGGCGCACGCCCAGCCCCCGGGCTTTGCTGAGGGCGTCGCACAGTTCCATGATCCGGCCATCGTTGCCGAACATCACGCAGGGCACGGCCCACCAGACAAAGCGGCGGCAGCGGTTGCGGACGAAGTTACGGGCGGCGGGAACGGCGAAGAGGCTTGTCATCCAGGCGAGAAGCAGGGCCAGGCGGGAAAAATGCTGGCCTTCCTTGGTCAGGAAGGTGAAAAAGACGATGCATAAAAAACCGACCGTGGTGGCCACGGACAGCCGTTTGAGCTCGTCCTGCCTGCGCAGGAAGGTGCCCGGATACAGCGTGAGCATGAAATAGAGCAGCGGAAAAACCGCAAGCCAGGGGAGCGTGCCGAAGTACATTTGCCATGGCATGATGCCGCCCGTGACAAACCGCAGGGTGAAGGCGACGGCGCAGGACGCGAGAACGGCGAAACAGTCCGAAAGGCACAGTATCAGGCCGGGCGAAAGAAACGAGCGTATCGTCACATAAACCTCTCATGCCGTGCGGGCTGCCGGCGGCGCGCGGACGGTCCCTGAGCGTTACTGGATTTCGACCTCGCGCAACCCGTCTTCCATATCCTGTCTGCCCATGGCCGATTTGGTGTCCATGGCCGGGTCCATGCAGATGCTTCCCTGGAGCATGGCGCCTTCCTCAATAATCAGGGAGCGGGTTATCAGGTTGCCGGTAAGGTTGGCGGTTTTGTGCAGGATGGTTTTTCCCGTGACCACCACGTCGCCGTGCAGGTTGCCGGAGAGCACGAGATGGCAGACGTTGATCGTCCCTTCGACCTTGGCTTCCTTACCGAGGATGAGGGTGCCTTCGGACTTGATCTCACCGGTGAACTGGCCGTCTATACGGACCGAACCGACAAAGCTGAGTTTGCCGTTATAGATGGTACCGGCTCCCAAGAAGGCTGTGATGTCATCTTTTGCCATGAGGCTCTCCTTGCAAGGCTGGTTACGAGACTTTAAAGACGAACCGCCGTATGGAAACGTTCAGGACGAGTCCAAGAAGGCAGAAATTAACAAGCGTCGCGCTGCCGCCGTAACTGATGAAGGGCAGGGGAACGCCCACGACCGGAAGCAGCCCCATAGTCATACCCATATTTATGAAAATCTGCCAGAAAAAGTAGAAGAATACACCGGCGCACAGTATAGAGCCGAAACGGTCTTTTGCATCCCGCGCCGTATTCAGGATACTCAGCAAAAAAAAGCAGAACACCATCAGGAGCAGCATGCAGCCGATGAACCCCCATTCCTCGCCGAACACGGCGATGGCGAAGTCCGTGTGTTTTTCCGGCAGGAAGCGCAGCTGGTTCTGGGTGCCTTCCAGGAACCCCTTGCCCCACATCTGGCCGGAGCCGATGGCGATGTGCGACTGGTTGATGTGGTAGCTCGACTGCAAGGGGTCGTTGGCGGGGTCCCAGAACGTCAGGAGCCGCTGCTTCTGGTAAGGTTTCAAAAAAATCCAGCCGACGGGCAGCATCAGGGGGCCCGCGATGCAGCAGACCTTGAGCACGCCGGGCCTGACGCCCTTGTACAGGATCATCCCGCCGAGGAGCAGCAGTACCAGGAGGCAGGTGCCCAGATCCGGTTGGCGGAAGATGAGGCCCGCCGGGATAAGCCCCATGAGGAGGACAAGCCCGAGCCGCCGCCAGCCCAGGGGTTCGCGTGTGGCGGCCAGAATTTTCGCGCCCATGATAAGGACGCTGATTTTGGCGATTTCGCTCGGTTGCAGGGTAAAACCGCCGAAATGGAGCCAGCGCGCGGCCCCTTTGGCTTCCTTGCCCATGACGAGGACCAGGAGCAGCAAAACGACGCCCGCAAGGTAGATGATGCGGTCAAAGCTCTTGAGGTGGCGGTAGTCCACGGACATGACGAGCAGCATAAGGCCCACGCCCATGGCGCCCCAGACGAGTTGCTTCTGGTAGAAGGAGGCGACCTCGAGCCCCTCATCAAGGCGTATGCCGCTGGCGGAATACAGATTGGCGACCCCCACCAGGAACAACAGGCCCATGAAGGCTATTAAGCCCCAGTTGGCGTGGGTTATCAATCTGCGGTCGATGGGGGACATTGCTCGCGTCGCTCCTTGCCGGCCGAAACATTCCGTTTTTCACGGCCGGCGTTTATCGAAAAATAACCCCTAGCGCGCCGCCGTTTTTGGCGGAACGGGGCCGAAAAGCTTGGTGTACATGGCCGCCGCCAGCGGGCCCGCCGCCGAACTGCCGCCGCCGCCGTGCTCCAGCATGACGATGACGACGTAGGTTTTGCCGTTCTTGGCGCCCCAGGTAGCCATCCAGGCGTGGTCCCGGTGCTCGTACGCCATCTGGTGCGATTTCAGCCGGACGTCCCCGATCCTGACCACCTGGGCCGTGCCCGTCTTGCCGCCCATGACGGCGTCGGGCCGGGCGATCCGCTTGGCGGTGCCGCGCTCGCCCTCGACGGTCTGGCGCATGGCGTCCACGATAAAATTGCGGGCCTCGTCCGACATGGGCAGCATGCCCCGTATCTCGGGCGGCTCATTGGCGATCAGCGACGGTTTGAGTTTTTTGCCGCCGTTGAGGAGCGAGGATACAAAGGACGCCAGCTGGATGGGCGTGACAAGGGTGGACCCCTGGCCGATGGACACGTTGAGCGTTTCGCCCCGCTGCCATGTTTCGCCCCGCGAGCGGCGCCACGCGCGGTCCGGCACAAGCCCGCGCTGCTCGTGGGGCAGGTCGATGCCCGTCACGTTCCCGAACCCGCATTTTTTGGCGAACGCGGCCAGCTTGTCGATGCCGATCCGTTCCGCCATCTGGTAATAATACACGTCGCAAGACTGCACCAAAGACTGCACCAGGTCAACCCGGCCGTGGCCGCCCGCGCGCCAGCAGCGGAAGGTGCGGTTGCCCATCTGGATGGAGCCGTGGCAGGTGACGGCCTCTTTCGGGCTTATCCCTTCCGAGAGCACGAGCCCAGCCATCATCAGCTTCCAGACGGACCCCGGCGGGTATACGCTCTGGATCGCCCGGTTGAGCAGCGGGTGGCGCGGGTTGGTGCGCAGCTCCTCCCACTCCTTGTGGGTCAGGCGGGCGGCAAAGGCGTTGTTGTCAAAGGCGGGTTTGGTCAACAGCGCGACCAGCTGCCCTGTTTCCGGCTCCATGACCACGATGCTCCCGGCTTCCTCGCCGAGAATGTCCGCCGCCGCCTGCTGGATATCCAGGTCCAGGGACAGGGCCAGGTTGGTGCCGCCGACGGGCGGGGTTTTGACGGTCCGGGCCAGCTGCCGCCCCTTGGCGTTGACTTCGAGCTCCTGCAACCCCTTGCTGCCGCGCAGTTCCTTTTCCTTCCGGAGTTCAAGGCCCTGCTTGCCGACGATGTCGCCGAGGTCAAGATCCTTATCGGCCTCAAGCTCTTTTTCATTCGCTTCCGCCACATAGCCGAGAATGTGGGAAAAAAGCGGGCCCTGCGGGTAGTGGCGGCGCTGGCGGATGAGGATGGAGACGCCGGGCCAGCGGGGCAGTTCCGTTTCGATCTGGGTCAGGGTGTCAAAGGGGATGTCGGAGACGAGGAGCTGGGCCTCGAACCCGGGAACCTGCTTGCGGCCCTGGATGAACTTCGCTTCCAGCACGTCGTAGGGAATATCCGTCCATTGGCTGATCTGGGTGAGGGAGGCGGGGATATCCGGGCAGTCGTCCGCGGTCACGGCGATGCAGTAGGCCGGGCGGTTTTCCGCCAGGACCCTGCCGTGCCGGTCGAAAATCAGCCCCCGGTTGGAATATATCCGCTCCTGGTGCAGGCGGTTTTCCTGGGCCTGGCGCGCGTAGTCCGCGCCGCGCAGAACCTGGAGGTACCAGAAGCGCAGCAAAAAGACGATGAACAGGAATGCCACGCACGCGTACAGGAGTACCAGTCCTGCCCGGGGCGGTTGATACCCTTCCGGGTCAAATTCCATATTCATAGTGCAAAAACCTTTTGCGTACCAATGAAGCCGCGGCATAGAGCGGCGGAATGAGCAGCGCCTGGGCCATCGCCTGCTGGACCAGGCGGTACGTGTCGACCTCAAACCCTTGCAGCGAACTTGTCACATACAGAATGCCGGAATGGGCGACGCCGAGAACGAGGGCCAGCAGCACCACGAAAAAAAGACTGCCCGTGACGAAAAACAGCCTGCCCACGTAAAAGAAAAGCAGGAGCGAGCCATACCAGAGAAGCGAATTGCCGAACGCGAGCGACCCCGTGCCTTCCTGTATCAGAATCGTCGCGAGGCACAGCCAGGCCGTCTGCTGGGGCCGCCCTTCCTGGCAGGAGAGCATGATGGCGGGCGCCAGGGCGTCCACGCCGGGGAATTGCAGCTGCAACCCCATGCCTGCGATATAATAGACCACCCACCAAAGGATGTTGGCCGGTTTTGGGGAAAAGGCCATGGCGCAGCCTACCGTGTCGCCCCGGACGGGCCTGCCGGGATGGTTCGCGCGGCATCCCGCCTCTGGGCGGGAGGCGCGGCTGCGGGTTGGGGCTGCGCGGCCGGCGCGGGCGCACTCCGGGCCTGTTGCGCGGGAAGCGGGCGTTGCAGATCAGCCGGGAGGGTGTTGTGCATGGCGGCGCCCGTGGGCCAATCGGCCGGGGGAATGAGCAGCAGCGCTTCCTCGAGCGCGTCCGGCGCGGCGAACGGCTCCGCCTGCACCTGCTGGAACAGGGTTTGGGCTCCCGGTTCCACGCTGATGACCCTGGCCACGGGAAGGCCTTTGGGGAAGGCGTTGTCAAGGCCGGAGGTCACGAGCATTTCCCCGACGCGCACCGGGATATTGGGCGCCATGTAGCGCACTTCCAGTTTTGCCTGCGGCCCGCCGCCCACCAGAACGCCGGGGACCCTGCCCTCGGAGGTGATGACCGGCACCCGGAAGGTCTGGTCCGTAATCAGCAGCACGGTGGCGATGTGGGGAGAGGCGCGGAAAACGCGGCCCACCAGCCCCTGATGGGTCACCAGCGGCGTGCCCACGGCCGCGCCGGTAGCAAACCCCCTGTCTATCATGACGGTTTCCAGGGAGGAACCGGGGCCGAAGCGGCCGGCGAGAACGCGGGTGCCGAGGGAGTGCCAGTTATCCGGCGGCGTAACGCCCATGAGGCTGCGCAGACGGGCGAGCTCGGCCAGATCTTCCCGGACGGAGGCAAGGTATTGTTCCGCGCGGTTCGCTTCTTCGCGCAACCGCGCGTTTTCCTCGGCCACGCCGACAAGGGCGACGTAATCGCCCCAGAGCCGGGTCGCTTCCGCCTTGACCCAGGAACCCGGCAACAGCAAATACCCTGTAACCTCAAGACCGCTGTGTTCCGCGAGGGTATCGAGATACCCCGTGCGGGCGTTCCAGGTGTACAGGGCGAGAAAAGAACAGAGGGCAAACAGTATTGCCCCGGCAACGCGGCGTATCCTGATGGCGTTAATCTATGCAGACCTCCTTCAGGACATGGATATTGTCAAGGGCCTTGCCGGTGCCCATGACCACGGTGGAAAGCGGGTCTTCCACCACCGTGATGGGAAGGGAGGTTTCCTCCCGCAGAAGCTGGTCGAGCCCTTTGAGGAGCGCGCCGCCGCCTGTCAGCACAATGCCCCGGTCAACGATGTCCGCCGCCAGTTCCGGCGGGGTTTGTTCAAGGGCGATGCGAACGGCCTGGACAATGCTGTCCACCTGTTCGGATATGGCTTTGCGCACCTCTTCGGAGGTGATGACGATATTCTGGGGGATGCCCGTGACAAGGTCACGGCCTTTGACTTCCATTTCCTGTTCGGGGTTCTGGGGATACGCGGACGCGATGCGGATCTTGATATCCTCGGCCGAGGATTCGCCGATGAGCATGTTGTACTTGCGCTTGACGTGGGTCATGATGGCTTCGTCCATCTTGTCGCCGCCGACGCGCACGGATTTGGAGTACACGATGCCCGAAAGGGAGATGACCGCCACTTCCGTCGTGCCGCCGCCGATATCCACCACCATGTTGGAGGTGGGCTCCTGGATGGGGAGGTTCGCGCCGATGGCGGCCGCCATGGGTTCTTCGATAAGGTAAACTTCCCGCGCGCCGGCGCTTTGGGCGGATTCCTTCACCGCGCGTTTTTCAACCTGGGTGATGCCCGTGGGTACACACACGATGATGCGGGGCCGCACCAGGCGGCGGGAGTTATGCACTTTGGAGATGAAGTAGCGGAGCATGGCTTCCGTCACTTCAAAGTCGGCAATGACCCCGTCCTTCATGGGGCGGATGGCCTGGATGTTTCCCGGCGTCTTGCCGAGCATGCGCTTGGCGTCCTGGCCGACGGCCAGAACCACGTTGTTGCCGCGCATATCCTTTTTGACGGCCACGACCGAAGGTTCGCGCAGGACGATGCCCTTGCCGCGCACGTACACGCAGGTGTTGGCCGTGCCGAGGTCTATGGCGAGATCGCTGGAAAAAAAACCAAGAAGGGAATCTATCATTTTGGCCATGGGCTTGCCTTTATACGTAAAAGTATTTCACATCCCGTCCGTGAGAAAGACCCGGCACCCGCGCGAGCAACGTGGGTGGGCCGAAGTCCGCTTGCCGCAAGGGCAAATATCAAAGGATCTCCGGGACTGGGGGGCTACACGATCAGTAACGACGGAGCATACTCTATTCCGGTGCGTTTTCCAATGCCTAAAACGGAAAAAAAACCGGGCCATCGGGCGGTCTTCGCGGGCAATGGTTTACCCTCTTCCCCGGAGAGCCTTTTGGTGAAACAGCGGGAGAGAAGAGGCTGGTATCGCTGGAGGAGAAGCGGGCAAGAAAGGCGCGGGCGGGTGCGGGGAGGTTTGCAGGCGCAAAAAAGGGGCGAGAAAACTCGCCCCTTCAAGGAGCCGGACACCCGGCACAACCGTTACCGTTGCTTCCTTTCGGACCTGGCGGGGTTGGCGGCGTTACCGCCGCCCGGCTCCCTTGAGTTCAAAACTATATATCGCCGGGCAGGGGCTGTCAATGGCCGTAAGCGGCTGCCCCAGGGTAGACGCATCGTAATTTCTTTCTCCAGCGATGCATTCTCTTACCCCAAGCTTGTGCCGTCTGGATCCCCGCCTTCGCGGGGATGACGGTTGCCTGTGCCGGGAGTTGTCTTTGCAGCACACGTCATCCCCGCGAAGGCGGGGATCCAGTGCCTTTATGGCGTTGTCGCAGAGCGAAATTCAGACGCGTCTGTCCTGTCTGCTGCCCGAAGGTCCGCCGCTATGCCGCCGGAAGAGCCGGGTCACTTTTTCTTTTTCCTCTTCTGCAACTGTTCTTCCATGGCCTGCTTCCGGGCCTGCTGCTTCGCCCTTTCGGCCCTGCGGGCCTTTTCGAGAAGGTTGTCGCGGATTTTTTCAAACCGCAACACCGTCCGGAGCAGGGCAAAGGAGAGTGCCAGGAAGCTGATGATGAAGGTCGCGCCCTTCTGCACCTGCCACTGCTGCCCGGCCAGGGAGCCGAAGGGCAGGGCCATGCCGCTTTTCTGGGCGTAGTACAGGAAGAGCGGCAAAACGACCAGAACCAGCAGCAGCCCCACAACTTCTATCCAGAAGAACGTTTTGACCAGCGTCAGGAGAAACAGCGTTCCGTCTCTGATAAGGCGTAAAAATTTAAGACGTTTTTCCAGCCTGGAGATGCGGTCCTCTTCGTCCGTCGCCATGAGGAGGGCGCGGCGGAAGGCTTCCGGGGTGTGCAGGTTGCTCTGCAAGGCCCAGTTAAGGCTTGCCGCGCACTGGTTGTAGTTCTTGTTGAACTCCACCATGATTTTGGGGAAGGGGAACCAGGCCGCCTCCTTTTGGATATAGGCGAGCTTGTCGAGGTACCCCTTGAATTTGTTACGGAAATCGCGGCTCTCCCTGGAAATGACGATCTGCATGTCGCGTTCGATGGCCGCTCTGCCGTGGATGGCCGCGATGTACGGCACGTAGTTGTGGTACTTGGAGAGCTCCTTCAGTTTCCGGATGCGTTCCCCGGCCTGTTCCGCAAAGGGGTGCGCGGGCGTGAACCAGAGCGTGAGCTCCTTGGCCAGTCTGTCGAGCATGGAGGATTCGTCGGCCATCTGTTCTTCCGTCGTCGCCCAGATTGCGCCGAGACCGGTAAGCACCTGGATCTGGCCGCGCTCCATCTCGGTGTCGATGATGGCCATGTTGAAATAGTTGGCGTCCAGCTTCAAGAGGGCGGCCATCTGGTTCAGGGCATAGTCGGCGAAGCCGGTTTTGACCTGGCAGACGATTTTCCGGTAGTCAGGATAACTCCAGGCCTGGCAGGCGCGCAGGGCCTGGTCGTAAAGCGGCAGGGCCTGGTTGATTTTTCCCCAGCATTCCATGGCCCGCGCTTGCAGGGCAAGGTGCCAGGCCTGGGGGAAACCGGCCGGGGCCATGCCCTCGGCGTCTTTCCAGAGCGCTGCCGCTTTTTGCGGGTCGCCCCGCTCAAGGGCGATGAACCCGAGCAGAGACTTTATCCTGAAATCGCGGGGATACCGGCTCAAGAGGGCTTGCAGGGAACGTTCCACGGCTCCCTTGTCCTCGGCGGCGGCGTAGGTCTGGAGGATGTCCCAGATGGGGTGGTTGTCCATGTCCAGCATGTCCGAGGCGGCGACGGGCGGCGTTTTGCCTCTCGCCCGCCACATCTGGCTGACGGACCGCAACTGGAACGGATGGTTGATGTCGAAAATGGCCCTGCCCATGACGCCCGCCGCGTCATCCTGGGCGAGAGCGGCGGGAAGCGCTTCCAGCCCGCCGGTTTTGACGGCCTCATCCAGGGCGCGCACGCCGTCTTTCATCATGGCGAAGTCAAACCCGGCCACGCGGCGCCAGATGTCTTTGTCCCGTTCGGGAAGCGAGCGGGTGGGGCATTCGGTGAACACGTGGCTGCGCTGGCCGCAGTAAAAGCACACGGGATTTTCGCCCAGCGTCAGCGTGCCGGGGATCAGCAGGGGAATGGCGTTGCTGCCCTGTTTCGCCTGGCTGAGCAGGCTGACGTTGCACCAGTCGTCCGGCCCGCTCCCTGTGGCGAAGCGCACCTCGTGGATGGCGAAATCGTTGCCGAGCGCCAGGGCGTTCTGGAAGCTCATATAGGGATGGTCCGCCGCCAGCTGGTTCCAATCGATGCCCGCTTTGGCGGGCAGGTCGTTGTTGAAGCCGAGCCCCTTTTTGTTCACGATGGCGATAACGCACGGCCAGTAAGCATCCGGATTTTCGTTCCGCAGTTCGGCCACGATATCCAGGAAACTGCGGATCCAGATCTGGAGCTGGCGCAGGTTCTCCAGGGGGAACATCAGGAAAAAGTCGTGCACCGTATAGCGGAATTTGTTGCGCTGCAATATTTTTTCAAGTTCGTCAAAGAGGCTCCGCCAGCCGATTTGAAATTCCTTGTCCAAGGGGTTGCCCAAGGGGCGCAAAATGGAATACCAGCCGACGGCCGCCTGGTAGGGCAGGCGGGTGTCGACGGCAATCTGCTTCCACTCCAGCTTCGCCAGGGTGGACGGCGGTGTTTTGGCGGCAAGGGTGATGCCGGGGATGCTCGTCGCCGCCGCCGCGATATCGGGGTGAATCCAGATGGAGAACGCGTCCGGGGCGAACAGCCCCTGGTCGCGCAAAGGCTGCGCCATATCCAGGCGGAAGGAGCGCGAATCCCCCATGGTCAGGGATGCGGGCATGATGACGGCGGTCAGTGCCGTTGCGTCAAAGCGCGACCAGCTCTCAAGGCGGGCGGCGGCCAAAAACACGTTGGAGGAAAAAAAATACAGGAGCGCCTGGTCCTCGGCGGTTTCCAGGAACAGGCCGCCGTATTCCTGCATGAACTGGAAGACGACGGGGTTGGATTCTCCCTGCCAGGCCATCCACAGCGCGTAGCCGTCGGCGTGCATCCGCTCGTCGGCGGGCGGATGCATCTGGTCCAATAATGTCGCGAGCTGTGCCATAGATCTCCCGGCTCTTCCTTTGATACTCCGGCGGTACCCGGCTGTCACGCGCCGCGTGACGTCTTTACAGGTAGTTGCACACTATCAGCTTCGGGATAAATAAGCAAAAACCGGGCCAGAATAATTTGCCGCTGCGTTTGCGGGCAAATTCCCGGCCCGGCGCGGCATCCGGAATGATGCGGCCCATCGCGATGATATTTTTTTGACAGGGTTATTCCGAGCCCGGCTCGTCTTCATCCTGGAAAGGCTGTTCCTTGGGCGGCAGGCCCAGCCGTTCGCGCTGCTCGGCGCGGATTTCCCCGCGCGCCTTTTCCCATGGGTATTCCCGCCAATCGCCGGCCCGCGCCGGGATCACGGGAATCGCGGGCACGGCGTCCTCTTCCACGGGGCGCATGATCGCGCCGTGGTCGGGCCCCTTGTGCGCTTTCACAAACACCGGTTTTCCCGATTCTTCCGAAAACCGGGCGGCTTTGGGAGAAAAAGACGCCGTGAAGGCGGCCGCCGAAGCCACGGCCGCATCGTCCCACTCCTGCCCGGGAAAGGGTCTGCCAAGGGCCACGGGGCCGGGAAAGGACGCTATTTTGAAAACAATGTCGCCCGGCAGCGCGAGCTCGAGCAGCCGCGCGTTGTCCGCCTGGTTGCGGCCGACGCACAGATGCAGCGGCGCGCCGGGCGCGGCAAGGTTCCAGTATTGGCGCCCGGTCGCGGCAAGGTCGAAGTCGTTGCCCGTTGGGCGGGGCGTATGCAGGAGAACCGGCCAATAGCTTCTGCCGTTTTCCTTTTCCGTCAACCGGCATCCGCCGGCGGGGGTGGGAATTTCCGTTATGCCGAGCGCCGCCGCCAGCTCGAGCTGGCTCCTGCGTCCCCTGCCGGAGATGGCCCCAAGCCGCGAGCGGTCTATCCTGCCGCTGGCTTCGGCCGGGGTTTCTTCCAGAATCCTGGCGCTGAGCGGGCGGATAAGGACATCGCGCACGCCGGCGTCCCGGCGGATGATGTTGAGGGTGTCTTTGCGCTGGGACATGGGCCGCTGCCCCAGGACTTCGCCCGATATAAGGATGTCCGCGCCGAGCTCCCGCATGAGGGTCACGGCGCGCCGCATCATCAGTATTTTACAGTCCACGCAGGGGTTGAGGACCTTGCCGAACCCGTGGGCCGGGCGTTCCGCCAGCATGGCGGCGAACGCGTCGCCGACGTCCACGGCGTCAATGTCCAGACCGTACACTTCGCGCCAATGCGGGATGCTCTCGGGCTTGCCGAAAAAGGGGGAGGTGAAATGGATGCATTTGACGGCAAGACCCTGGTCTTGTATGAGTCGTGCCGCGAGGATGCTGTCCAGGCCGCCGGAAAACAGGGCGACCGCGTCGTATGTGACCATCATAAAACCGCCTTTTTCCCCTCTGCCTTCGTCAGGCTCGCCCCGTGCGAAGGTCGAATATTGGTGTATATACTCCCTCCGCCCGGAACTCGCCTTCCTTGGCAGAGAAGAAAAATGCTGGTTTTCTGACGGCACATGGAATGTAGTGTTTTCATAGCGCGGCATCCTAATGGCTCGAAAACCGATTGGCAAGCAAAAGAGTACTTGACGAATTATTCTCGAGGCGGTAAACACCTCTCTCTTCGTATTGGAGGAAGCACACCATGTATGCGATTATTGAAAGCGGCGGCAAACAGTTCCGGGTTGAGGAAGGCGGCAAGATCCGCGTTGAAAAACTTACCTCGGCTGTGGGCAGCGAAATTGTCATTGATAAGGTTTTGATGCTCGGCGGCGGCTCCTTTGCCGTCGGCTCCCCCTATATCGCCGCCGCCACGGTGACGGCGGAAGTGGTCGAACACGGCCGCGGCGAGAAGATCATCGTCTTCAAAAAGCGCCGTCGCCAGGATTCGCGCCGCACCCAGGGGCATCGTCAGGATTTCACCACCCTGAAGATCAAGTCCATCACCGCGTAACCGCGAAGGAGATAAGCCATGGCACATAAAAAAGCAGGCGGCAGTTCCCGTAACGGCCGCGACAGTGCGGGCCAGCGCCGGGGCGTCAAACGGTACGGCGGCCAGAAAGTTCTTGCCGGCAGCATTATCGTGCGCCAGCTCGGCACCAAAGTGCATCCCGGTTCCGGGGTGGGCCTGGGCCGCGATTTCACCATCTTCGCCACCTGCGACGGTGTTGTGAAATTTGAAAAATACATCCGCAATCGCCGCGAGAAAGTACGCGTCAGCGTTATTCCCGCGTCCTGATTGCCCGCGTTGCCGGGCAAAAAAAGCGGTCCGGCTTGCCGGGCCGCTTTTTTTTGCGCCCGGAAGCGTTTTCCGCTACTATTCCCGGAGCGTTTCGTACACGGCGGATGGCCCATGGCCGCATGGGCGCGCCCGCAACAAGGAGCAACGGATGGGCATTGTCACGGTGCGCGAATATGACGATTCCTTCAAGGAAGCGGTCATCAACCTGATTCTCGGCATCCAGCGGAAGGAGTTCGGCGTGCCGGTCACCCGCGAGGGGCAGCCGGATTTAAGCGCCATCCCGGACTTTTACCAAACCGGGAACGGGAACTTCTGGGTTGCCCTCCATGACGGCGCGGTGGCCGGCACCGTTTCCCTGAAGGATATCGGGAACGGGCAGGGCGCGCTGCGGAAGATGTTCGTCGGCCCCGCCTACCGGGGAGCTCCGTACAGAACGGGGCAGCAACTGCTGGACGTGCTGTTGGAATGGGCGCGCGGGCGGGGCGTGCGGGATATCTACCTCGGCACCACGGAGAAGTTTCTGGCCGCGCACAGGTTCTACGAAAAAAACGGGTTCGCGCCTTTTCCCAAAGAGCTTCTGCCGGAAAACTTTCCGCTGATGTCCGTGGACACGCGATTTTACCGGCGTTGCCCGTGACCGGCGCGGGAAAAGCCCCGCCATGGCCGCTTCGTCGTCGGGTTTGTTGCCCGTACAAAAAATTCCCCGCATGAGGGGGAGTTCGGGATAGCGCCAACCGTATTCGCGGGTTACGGCTTCCCGTCGATCCAGGCGTCGATAAGCCGCCGTGCGATGCTGAGCTTGGCGGGCAGGTCGGGCAGGTTGTCGCGGGAGAAAAAGGCCCCGGCGGCAAGCTCCTCCTGCTGGAGGGTGAGGTCGCCGTTCTGATAGTCCGCCGTGAACCCGACCATGAGCCCGCTGGGGTAGGGCCAGGGCTGGGAGCCGAAGTAGCGGATGTTTTTGATGCTGATGCCGGTTTCCTCGCGGACTTCCCGCGCGACGCATTCTTCCAGGGTCTCGCCGGGTTCCAGGAATCCGGCCACGAGGCCGTAGTGCGTGCCCCTGAATGTATGCGCCCGGACGAGCAGGGCTTCCTCCCCCCTGCGGACCAGCACGATAATGGCAAGCGCGATGTTGGGAAAAAGCTCGTTCCCGCATTTGGGGCAGCTCTTGGAAATGGGAAGTTTGGGCTGCGTGGGCGCGCCGCAGGCGGGACAGAAGCGTGTCTGGCTGTCCCAGTGAATCAGTTCCGAACCCTTGCCCGCGGTGACGTAAAGATTTTCCCCGAGAACCGGGTACGACGAGCGCAAATCCGTCAAAACGCAGAGCTGCCCGGCCTCGGGCGGGAGCGTCTTCAGGGTGCAGGCGTAACAGGGTGCGCCGTCGTAAGTGCCGAGGACATGGACATGCACGTCCTGGTCCTGGTGCGATGCAAAGGGCCGTCCCTCGCCGCGGAGCAGGGCTTCTTCCCCTTTTTTGTCCGGCAGGAGAAGCAGTTTTTTGTCGTGAAAAATGAACCACATCGGCTGGTTATTCTGTGTCATGAAAAATCCCCGGGAGCTGATTTTTTGATGCGGGCGCTCCCATGCAAAACACAGAGCCAATGGTATGCATGACGGGCAAAAGGTCAATGCCTTTTTTATATGGGCTCGTCGTTAGAGCATTGATACCTTCTCTTCTTGCGTGCCGCCGCCGTCATGCGGTATGCCGGATGCGGCGGAATTGACGGTCCGGCCATACCGCCGGAGACAGGAGTATCATGAACACATACCGTATTCTCACCAAAGAGAGCTGGCCGCGTTGGGAGCTTTTCACCTTTTACCGGAAATTCGACGACCCCAGCTTCAACGTTTCCGTCGCGCTTGACGCGCACCGTTTGCACGCGTGCGCCAAAGACCGGGGCGAGTCTTTTTTTCTGCTGGCGCTGTATGCCATTTTGCGGGCGGCAAACGCCGTTCCCCAGATCCGGCAGCGGATCCTGGGCGATACAGTGGCGGAGTTCGACGCCATCGCCGTGATGACGCCCGTCATGACCGAGCAGGAGATGTTCCGCCAGATCTGGTGCGAGCATGCCCCCACCTTTGCCGCGTTCGCCGCGGACGCCGCGCCCAAAGTGGCGGCCGCCAAGCGGGATGCCCCTTCCCCGATGGAGGAGCACGGCGAGGATTTCCTCTGCGCGAGCTGTCTGCCCTGGCTCCATTTCACCTCGGTGACGCAGGCCGAATACCACTTCGGGCAGGCCATCCCGATCCTGGCCTGGGGCAAGATGCACAACAACCTTGTGCCGATCAGCTGCAAGTTCAACCACGCGTTTGTGGACGGGCTTCACGCCTCCCGGTTTTTCGCGCATATCGAGAAAAGCTTCGCCGATCCGGACGCGCTGTGGATGCCCGATGGCGGGATCGCGCCGTTTTGAGGGACGCTTTCCCGTAACGGGTGTGGCCTGTTTTCTGTTGTGACCGGCCGGGACGCGGTATATAGTCCTTATGTTTGATAACGTCCTTTTTCCCCTCTTTCTCCCACCCGAAACGGTTTGGAAAGGAGATGGGGGGCGCGGGGGGAAGAGGGAAACTTTTCCTCAAAAAGTTTCCCTCTTCCCCCCGCATCACGGGTACCCTATGCGATTTGTTGATGAAGCCATAATTACGGTCAAGGCCGGGAAAGGCGGGCACGGCTGCGTATCCTTCCGCCGCGAGAAATTTGTGCCGCGCGGCGGCCCGGACGGCGGCAACGGCGGCGACGGCGGCAGCGTGTACCTCAAGGGCGTTTCCCGCCTCATGTCGCTGTACGATTTCAGGGTCAAACGCCGGTACGAGGCCGAGAACGGCCGCCCCGGCGAGGGTTCGCAATGCCACGGCCGCAAAGGCGAACACCTGGTGGTGGAATTGCCGCTCGGCACCCAGATCTACGAGGTCACGGACGAGGGCGAAACCCTGCTCGCCGACCTCTCGGAACCGGACGTGGAAGTTCTCGCGGCGGCGGGCGGGCGCGGCGGCAAGGGTAACGAGTTTTTCAAGACCCCCACCATGCGCGCCCCGCGCTTCGCCCAGCCCGGCGAAGCCGGGGAAGAGCGGACCCTGCGCCTGGAACTGAAAATCCTGGCGGACTGCGGCCTTTTGGGGCTGCCCAACGCGGGCAAGTCCACCTTCATCAGCAAGGTTTCCGCCGCCAAACCCAAGATAGCGGCCTACCCCTTCACGACGCTGGTGCCGAACCTCGGCGTCATGATCGACGATTACGACTACGACCGGCGCCTCGTCATCGCGGACATCCCCGGCCTCATCGAGGGCGCGGCGGTCGGCGCGGGCCTCGGGCACCGGTTCCTGAAACACGTCGAGCGGACCCGCTTTTTGCTGCACATCCTGAGCATCGAGGATATCGACGAGGACGACCCCTGGTCCGGGTTCGACCTCATCAACACGGAACTCGCCTTGTTCAACGAGGAGCTGGCGGACCGCCGCCAGATCGAGGCCGTGAATAAAATCGACACGGCGGACCCGGAAAAGATCGCGCGCCTTCGCACGCGGGCGGCGGGCGAGGGGCGGGAGATATTTTTCATGTCCGCCCTGACCGGGGAAGGCGTGGACGAGGTGGTGCAGGCCATGTGGGCGCTGTTTGATTCCTTGTCCGTGAACGAGGCGCTTGTGACGCCGCGAGCGGCGGATTTGAATGACGACGACGATGACGGCGACGATACCGAGGTTATCTGGACGCGGGAATAGCGGGCAGGGGGCTAATAATGGACTGGAAGCAGGAAAAGCGGCAGTATATAGCCAAGTCCCGGCGGGTTGTGGTCAAGGTGGGCAGCGCGGTGCTGGCCTCCGGCGAAGGCCTGGACCTGGACCGGGTGGAACGGCTGGCCGCGCAACTGGCCGCCGTGCACGATACGGGCCGCGAGGTCATTCTCGTCTCCTCCGGGGCGGTGGCCGCCGGGCGCGGGGTTATGCGGGCCAAAAGGGCCATAACCACGACGGACCTGCCCAACAAACAGGCCGCGGCCGCCATCGGGCAGAGCCGTCTCATGCACGCTTACGACCAGGCTTTCGCGAGCCGGGGCAAGGTCTCCGCCCAGGTCCTGCTGACCCGGGACGACATGCGCAGCCGCCAGCGTTTTCTGAACGCGCGCAACACGTTTGCGACCCTGCTGGAATGGGGCGCCATCCCCGTGGTCAACGAGAACGATACCGTGGCCGTAAGCGAGCTGAAATTCGGGGATAACGACAACTTGTCCGGGTTGCTGCTGAATTTGACCGAAGCGGATCTGTTCATCAACCTGACGTCCGCCAGGGGCGTTTTTGACGCGGACCCCGGCGTCAACCCGGATGCGCGGGTAATGGACTGCATCGACGACATCCGGAATCTGGACGTCAACGCGCTCTGCGGGGCCAAAACGGCGCTGGGCTCCGGCGGCATGCATTCCAAACTGCTCGCGGCCTGCCGGGCGGCCCAGATCGGGGTGCCGACCTATATCGTCCCCGGCAGGGAAGAAGGCATCCTGGAACGCGTGTTCGCGGAACCGGACGCCACGCTCGGCACCTGGGTGAGGCCTTCCGGGAAGGCCATTTCCAGCCGCAAGTTCTGGCTGGCCTATAACGCAGACGCGGCGGGCACGCTCACCATCGACGCGGGCGCGGTCAAAGCGCTGGTCAAGGGCGGGAAGAGCCTCTTGCCGGCAGGCATTGTCGCCGTATCCGGCAACTTCGGCCAGGGGGCTCTGGTGACCATCGTCGGGCCGGGCAAAGAGCCGGTCGGCGTGGGCCTTTGCAACTACGCCGCCGGGGAGCTGCGGCGCGTTATGGGCAAATCGCTGGCGGGCCGCGCCGGCGGGAAGGCGGATGAGGACGTCCCCTACGCCGAAGCCGTGCACCGCGACAACATGCTGCTCCACGCGGCGGTATGAGGCCGCCCGGCTGCCCCGTATCCTGCTGTCGCGCCGGTTCCGATGAAGAAGACCAACCGTTATATAAAGGAGTTATGCAATGGCTGTGATAACCATGTCCGACCTCGCCGCGAAAGGCTCCCTGCGGGGCAAGCGCGTGCTCATCCGCGTTGATTTGAACGTGCCGGTAAAAGACGGCAAGGTTACGAGCGACGCGCGCATCCGCGCCATCCTGCCGACCTTGAAGATGGCCCAGGACGCCGGCGCTTCGGTGATGCTCCTTTCCCATCTGGGCCGCCCCACGGAGGGCGAATACGCGGAAGAATTCTCGCTCGCGCCGGTTTCCGCCTATCTTTCCGGGCTGATGACCAGCCCCGTTCCTCTGGTCAAGGACTATCTTAACGGCGTGTCCCTGAACTCGGGCGACGTCGTGCTGTGCGAGAACGTGCGCTTCAACAAGGGCGAGAAAAAGAACGACGACGCCCTGGGCAAACAGTATGCGGCGCTCTGCGACGTGTTCGTGATGGACGCCTTCGGCACCGCCCATAGGGCGGAAGCCTCCACCCACGCGGTGGCGAAGTTCGCGCCCGTGGCCTGCGCCGGGCCCTTGCTGGAAAAAGAGCTGAACGCCCTGGAAAAGGCCGTGGCAAAACCGGCCAGGCCGCTCGTCGCCATCATCGGCGGGTCCAAGGTTTCGACGAAACTGACCATTCTTGACGCGCTGACCGCCAAAGTGGACCAGCTCATCGTGGGCGGCGGCATCGCCAACAATTTCCTGAAAGCCGCGGGGTTCCCGGTAGGCAAATCCCTGTACGAACCGGATTTGGTGGGCGAAGCCAAACGGCTGATGGACGCCGCCAAAGCCAAGGGCGGTGAAATTCCCCTGCCCATAGACGTCGTCGTGGCCAAGGAGTTCGCGGAAACCTCTCCCGCGAGCACCAAGAACGCGGCGGACGTGGCGGATGACGAGATGATCCTGGACGTGGGCCCCAAGACGGCGGCCTTGTATGCGGATATTTTGAAAAAAGCGGGCACCATCGTCTGGAACGGCCCGGTAGGCGTGTTTGAAATGGCCCCCTTCAGCAAGGGGACCGAAGCGCTCTGCAAGGCCGTGGCCGAAAGTCCCGCCTTTTCCATCGCGGGCGGGGGTGATACGCTGGCCGCCATTGACCAGTTCGGCGTGGAAAATAAGGTTTCTTATCTTTCCACGGGCGGCGGCGCGTTCCTTGAATTTCTGGAAGGCAAAAAACTCCCGGCTGTCGCGGTGCTTGAAGAGCGCGGGGAATAGGGCTGTTTTACCTTTCAGGGGCAACGGAAAAATGACGAAAGGGCCTGCTTGCGCAGGCCCTTTTTATAGGCCTTCAACGTTCCAGGGGGGATCTCCGGTGGGGGGATCCGGAGGTCCACACCCTGGAACTGCAAGAGCAAGCCCTTGCGATCATTGGTTTATCAGACAACACCTTTATCATGCAAGCGGGCGAGTTCGGCGGGGGGAATCCCCAGCATTCCCGAGTAAACCTCTTCGTTATGCTTGCCCTTTGGGGCTCCGGCGGTCATCACCTTGCCGGGCGTACGCGAAAATTTCGCCACCACGTTGGGCATGCGCACGGAACCGAGTTCCTCGTCCTCAACGCTGACAAAGGATTCACGAATTTTGTAATGATTGTCTTCAAATAGCTGGTCCATGGTGTACATGGGGCCGATGACCGCGCCGCATTCGGAGAATACGCGCTGCACCTCCTGCCAGTCGCGCTCCCTGATCCAGCCGCCGATGATGGCGTCGAGTTCTTCCACATTCTTCATGCGGGCGGCGTTGTTGCAAAATCGCTCGTCCTCAATGAGCTCGGGGCGGCCCACGGCCTTGAACACGTTGGCCGCGATGGGCTGGGCCGCGCCGGATAGGGCTACCCAGGTGCCGTCCTTCGTGACGTAGGCGTTGCGCGGCGCCACGGAAACGCTGGCGTTGCCCACGCGCTCGGCAATGAGGCCGAGCTGGTCAAAGGAAAGGATGTGCGGTTCCACCAGCCGCATGAGCGGCTCGTACAGGGATATGTCGATGGACTGCCCCCGGCGCTCGGGGTTGTTGTTGCGCTCGTGCAGGGCGATCATAACGGACAGCGCGCCGAAAATACCGCAGACCCCGTCCGCCAGAGCCAGACCCGGCAGGGTGGGGGGGCCGCCCTTGGCGCCGTTGATGGACGCGAACCCGCTCATGGCCTCGGCCACGGTGCCGAACCCGCCGCGCGAGGCATACGGGCCCGTCTGGCCGAAGCCGGTCGTGCGCAGCATGACCAGGGACGGGTTGACGGCGGCGAGCTGCTCGTACCCGATGTTCCATTTCTCAAGCGTGCCGGGCCGGTAGTTTTCTATAACCACGTCGGCCTTGGCCGCGAGCTTTTTGAAAATTTCCTGGCCCTCGGGTTTGCCGAGGTTCAATGTGATGCAGCGTTTGTTCCGGGCCATGCTCTTCCACAGCAGCCCGACGCCGTTTTTCTGCTTGCCGTAGGCACGGCCCGTATCGCCCTTTTCCGGGTGCTCCACCTTGATGACGTTGGCGCCGTAATCGGCAAGAAAGGCGGCGGACCAGGGGGCGGCGAGCATGGTCGCCGCGTCAATGACCGTTATGTCCCGCAGGGGAAGGGTGTTGGGTTCCATGGCGGTATCCTTATTCGGCCGCTTCACGGGCCGTGCGTTTGCGTTTTTCGTGCGCCGCGATGGCGTTGACGCGGTCCATAAGGGCCTTGGCCTTGTTGTAGTGCACGATATCGACCATTGCGCCGTCCAGGGCGGCGGCGGCTTCCCCCCTGGCGAGGGCAGCTTCCATGACTTCCAGAACGGCGCGGGCTTTTTCCACGGCCTCTTCCGAAGGGGAGAAGCACCGGTTCAGGATTTCCACGTTGGCCGGGTGGATGCAGCTTGAGCCCAGGAACCCGTGTTTGTGGCTGAGGACGGCGAGATCCTCGAAATTGCCTTTGTCCGCGAATCCGGTCATGGAGTCCACAAGGCCCATCGGTATTTTGCCGTACGCGCGGGCCACGACGAGCAGGTGCATGCGGAAGGGCAGCATGCCGTTGCGCGTTTCCGGCCCGGAGGCCAGATTGATGGCGGCGCAGAAATCCTCGTTGCCGAGGGTGATGGAATCAATGCGGCCGCTGGCTCCCGCGATTGCTTCGGCGTTCAGGTACCCGCGCGGCGTCTCGATGACCGCGTTGATGGTAACGCTGCCCGGCGCGATGCCGCGCGTTTCTTCCAGCCGGGTGATGGCCGCTTCCAGATCTTTGATTTCCGCCGCGGTTTCACACTTGGGCAGGTAGACGGCGTCAAGACCCGGCCAGAGGGCGCCGTCGAGGTCGCCGGCAAGGAGTTCCGGCGTATTGTTGACCCGGACGATGACCTCGCTCCCGCCTTTGGCGACAAGCGCGATGCCCTCCCTGACAGCGGCCCTGGCCGCGAGTTTCTCGGTATCCGGAACGCTGTCCTCCAGGTCCAGGACCACGGCGTCGGCATTGCGGGTGTATGCTTTTTCCACAAATTTCCGCTGATGGGCGGGCATGATAAGCCGGGAGCGGCGAACCGCGGTCACTGCGTAATCCCGTGACATGGCAACTCCTTGTATGGGCTGTGAATGCTCCCCTTGAGCAAGCCCCATGCCAACGGAGGCAAGCGCATGGCGTCTCCGGTCATACGGCGGAAAAACCGGGCGGCGGGCGGCGCGCGTCCCGGCAAACCGTTTCAACGGTATTGAAACAATGAAACAACCGCCGCGTTCCCGGCAGGTCGCGCGGCGGTTGCCGGAAAAGAGTGTATCACGTTCGGCCGTGGGAAAACGGCGGCGATAGCCGCCCGCGCAGCGGAGCAAGGCGGGCTTTGCCCGGCTCGGCGATGTGCGCAAGCCAACGCCATCGGCTCACGCTCCGCCTCTTTACGGACACGCTGTTATTCGGAGGCGTTCCTTCCCTGCTTCTGCTTCAGCCGCCGCCACAGGGTTATACGGCTCATGCCGAGGAGTTTTGCCGCCCTGGTGTGGTTGCCGCCGCATTCGGCGAGGGCCGCGTAAATTTTGGCGAGGTCTTCATCATACTCCGGCGGCGTCAGTTCGGCATGCTCGTCCGCCAGCAGCCCCATCACGGTGCTGGCGTCAATGGTCCCCCGTTTGTGCAGGGCGGCCACGCGCTCCATGAGGTTGCGCAACTCGCGCACGTTGCCGGGCCAGTGGTATTCCTGCAACGCGCTTTCCGCGTCGGGCGCGAGTTTCGGGGGGGATTTGCCTTCGGCGGAAAAAATATCCAGGAAGTGGGCCGCGAGAAGCGGGATATCCTCACGCCGTTCGCGCAGCGGCGGGGCCTGGAGCCGGAGCACGTTCAACCGGTAGTAAAGGTCGGCCCGGAAGGCGGATTTGCGGATAAGCTCGCGCAGGTTGCTGTTGGTGGCGGTGATGAGCCGCACGTTGATGGGCAGCAGCTTATCGCTGCCGAGGCGCATGATCTTGCGCTCTTCCAGGACGCGCAGGAGTTTCCCCTGGATATGGATGTCCATCTCCCCGACCTCGTCGAGCAGCAGCGTGCCGCCGTGGGCAAGCTCGAACATGCCGGGTTTGCCCTTGGGGTTGGCGCCGGTGAACGCGCCGCCCTCGTAACCGAACAATTCGCTTTCCAGCAGCTGGCCGGGCAGGGCGGCGCAGTTGATGGCCACAAATGGCCCTTTTTTGCGGGAGCTGTAGTTGTGGATGCTCTGGGCGAGAAGCTCCTTGCCCGTGCCGGTCTCCCCCAGGAGGAGCACGGTGGAGTCGGTGAGCGCGAATTCCTTGGCCTGGGCCGCCGTCCGCATCTGGGCGGGGCTTTTTCCCAGCAGGGTGTCAAAGGTCGCGGTCGCGGCGTGGCCGGAATCGTAAATACGCCGCCTGACCCTGGCTTCCATCTGCTGGAGGCGGCGCACGTCCTGGAAGGTGGCGACGGCCGCGACCACCTTGCCGTCGACCGTGACCGGCACGCGCTGGCAGATGACGTCGATGCCGTTGATCCGGAAAATGCCGCCAAGGTCTTCCTTGCCGGATTCCAGGGTTTTCATGAGTTTCAACACGGGCAGGGTTTTATCCGCCAGCGTGCCGAGCGCGTTGGCAACGCCCGTGATGCTCGCCGCCACGGGGTTGAACACGATGATTTTGCCCGCCGCGTCAACGGCCACGATGCCGTCGCTGGTATGGTCGATAAGGGTCCGGATAAGCCCGCTGCGGCGTTTTTCCTCCCGGACGGCCGTCACGATTTCCGTGGCTTCCCGCGCGGCCTGGCGCAGGCCCTCCTCGTGGTTGGAAACGAGCGCGTTGGGATGCCCCATTTCTTCCGCGATGCTGGTTGCCATATACCCGCCGATGATGGCGTCCGCCCCATCCTCGATGGCTTTTTCCACCAGCGGGCGCGGGTCGCGCCCGCCGTCCATGAGGTAGACCCTGAGGTCTATGCCCAGAAGTTCCGAAAGCTCGTGCACGCCGGTGATGACGCTGCGGGAAGCGACGGCGGCAACACGCGAGCCGTGGATTTTGGCGATGCGTAACGCATGGAGCGTATCCAGGGCGGTAACCGGCGCTTCCAGGGCGGTAACCGGCAGATCGAGCCGCTTGACGCGGGAATGGATGGCTCCGCGCCCGATGACGACCTCGATGCCGTGCTCCATGACGGCGGCCGTAATATCGCTGCCGTCGCTGTCCGGCGGGGTGTGCATCGGGAGGATGTCGGGGTACTCTTCCGCGAAAATGGTGCGGGCATAGGCAACGCGACCGTGGTCGGAGCTGACGAAAAGAATGGACGGCATCGGGCCTCCGGAAAAAAACTGCATGGCCGGGCGGAGCGCGCCCCGTCCGGCAAACGTCGGTCTGAGCATAGCCGCGGCGGGCGCAAAGCGCAAGGCGGGGGTGCGGCTCCTTGCGGCGTGAAACCCGCCGGGCTCGAAACGGCGCGCGGACAGATGCGCAAACAGGGCCGCTCCCCGCTATGTCGTGGTTGACGGCCTTTTGGCGGCGGAGGTATATTGGAACGCTTTACCGGATTACACTCTTCATTCAGGAAGGCTCCTTATGGCTCTGCAACTCGGCATATCGCCTTGTCCCAACGATACCTACATTTTTTCCGCGCTTGTGGAAGGCCGTGTGCCGTTGCCCGAATATCTGGGGCCGCTCGTGACGCGGTTTGCCGACGTGGAGGAGCTTAACGCGCTCGCCAGGGAAGGCTGCCTTGACGTGACCAAGGTTTCCGTCGCCGCGGTGGCGGACATCCTTGACGAATACGCGGTGCTGCATTCGGGCGGGGCGCTCGGGCGCGGTTGCGGCCCCTTGCTGGTGGCTTCCCGGCCCGCTTCGCCGGAAGCGTTGCGCAATGAGACCATCGCCATTCCCGGCGCGCGGACGACGGCCAATATGCTGCTTTCCCTGCACGGGGCTTTTGCCGGGCCTCGCCGCGAGCTGATTTTTGACGCGATCATGCCCGCCCTGACGCGCGGCGAGTACGCCGCCGGGGTTATCATCCACGAGAGCCGGTTTACCTATGCGGCGCACGGGCTGCATCTGGTGCTCGATCTTGGGGAGTGGTGGGAGCAAACCACCGGCGCCCCCATCCCCCTGGGAGTTATCGTCGCCAAACGCAGCCTGGGGGAGGACACGCTCCGCCGCATCACCGCCTGCATCCGGGCCAGCCTCAACGCCGCCAACGCCGACCCGGCCGCCGGGCGCCCGTTTGTCCGCTCCCATGCCCAGGAAATGGACGAGAACGTCCTGGCGAAACACATAGCGGCCTTTGTCAACGAATTCAGCCTGGACCTGGGCGACGAGGGCAGGTTCGCGGTGGAGCGGCTTGTGACCAAAGCCGCCGACCTCCGGGGCGTGCTTCTTCCCCACGGGAAGCCGATGTTCGCGCCACGCCCGTAACCCCCGTTGCCTGCCGGAAAAATGAATGAAGGAGGCAGAATGGATCTTGTCACGCCTTCCGGGCGCCGCCGGGTTGAAGACGACCTCGCCAGACACGGCGGGGACGTCTATGCCGTTGCCCGCAGGCTGCGCAAAGACGTTTCGGACTTCATCGATTTTTCCAGCAACACCCATGTCTTTGCGGCCCACGTCACCCGGAGCCTCATCAACGGCACGCCGTATCCGTTCGAGCATTACCCGGACAACGACGCCGCCGTCTTACGCGAAGTGATCGCCGCGCACGAGAACTGTTCCCCGGCCAACGTCCTGCCGGGCAACGGGTCCTCGGAACTGATCTGGCTGGCGCTCAGGGAGCTGGCGCCGCGCAAGATTTTGTTCCTCGGCCCCATGTTTTCCGAGTATGTGCGCTGCGCCATGCTCCTCGGGATCGAGCACGCCATCGTCACTCCGCCGGACGGCCAGGACTTCGCCTGCGGCCCCAAGGAGCTGCGCGCCATATGGGACAGCAACGCGGACCTTGCGGTGCTCTGCACGCCCAACAACCCCGGCGCTGTCACCTACCGCAACATCCAGGAACTGTTTGAAGTGCTGCGGATTCCGCGCGTGCTGGTGGACAACACTTACCGCGAGTTCCTGCACGGCTGGCCGGAATACGAGGCCAACACCCACGCGGCTTACACCCGCTACGCCCGGACGGGTGTATCCGTTTTTTCCATGAACAGCTTCACCAAGTTTTTCGCCTGCCCCGGCCTGCGGCTCGGCTACCTTGTGGGGGATGCCACAACGCTCTCCCGCATGGCGAAACACAGGCCGCCCTGGATGCTTTCGCCCTTCGCGGAAATCATGGGCCTTCTGTTCCTTGAGCATATCGGCGTTTACCGCGACGCCCTCCACCCCATGCGCCGCCAGGGTGAAGCCATGGCGCTCCATTTGCGCCGCAACGGATGTTTTGACCCGGACCGGGTTTTTCTCGGCGCGAGCTTCATCACGGCGGCCCTGGCCCATGGGGTCCCCGCGTCCGTCGCGCGGGAGAAGCTCCTGCACCGGGGAGTCATCGTGCGGGACTGCGACACCATCCCCGGCATGCCCAAAGGCTACCTCCGTATGCAGATCCGCCCGCAGGCGGACAGCCGCGTCCTCCTCGATATCCTCGACTGGCACGGCGAAAGGGGCTGGTAACGAACCCAAAGAAAGCATATTTACGCACGACGCGCCCGCTGTAACCGGCAGGCGCGTCGTGTTCCATATGTTTTTATCCTGTGAGTCAGCAAGCCTGGTGCGGGTCTGCGGTTTTCTTTCGCGGCCTTTCCCGGAGATTTTTCCGTCGGCGTTCAGGGAGTGGCAGGCGTATGTTCGTGGTCCGCCGACATAAAAATCGGAGGGGAAGGCCGCGAAAGAAAACCGCAGACCCGGCACACCCTTCTTCTCTTTTTCTTTTATTTTTCCACTTTAAAGCGAAGCCGCAGCGTCGGCCCCTTGCCCGCGTCCGGCACAAAGTCGTGCGAGGCGAGATGGAATGAACCGACCTCTCCGGTCGCCGCTGCGTGCTCGCCGCTGCAGGCGCAGACGTCATATTCCCCGACCGTGACGATGCGGATGGGCGTTTCCGGCCCGACGGACGCGGGCAGCTTTGACAGGTTCACCAGCTTTTCGGCTTCCCGGCGGGGGAGTTCCCGTTCTTGTACCGGGAAATTTTGCGCCAGGACCTCGTTGACCGTCGCCTCCACGGCAACCGCTTCCTCGGCGGTGAGGTCGCGGTCAAAGGAAAAATCGCACCGTCCCTTGCCGGGATTGAGGTGCGAGGTATAGCAGCGGCCGCAGCCAAAAAGGCGTATCATCGTCTGGTTGAGCACGTGCTCGGCCGTGTGCATGTGCGGATCGTAGTCTTTTGCCATGGTTGCTCCTTGGAGTCTGATTCCGGCGCGGAATGTACACCCCTCCCGATTCAAGGGCAATTCAATCCTTTTTACTATGAATGCTTTTATCAATTACCCCCTTGCCATAAGGTCTCCACGGGCCTATCTTCTCCGTGGTTACAACAAGGAGGAACGCCATGAGCGATTCGAAAACCCTGCAGGACAACCAGCTCCCCATCGCGCCCCACGGGCACGCGCACCCCGGCGGACGCCGCTGCTGCGGCCGTCCCATAGCGGAAAAATGCAGCCCCGAGGAAGAAGCCGCCAAAACCAACGCTGCCGGTGAAAAATCCTGCTGCAAAGGCCATCATAAACACTGATCGGCGGAACCGGGGAAACCCGGTTCTGTTTTGCCCGTTTCAAACGCATCTCCGGACCGACCATGAAAGCGCACAAGACCAACGCCGCCCGCCTGCTGGACAAAACCGGCATCACCTACGAACTTATCCCCTACACCGTCGACGAGAACGATCTTTCCGCCCGGCACCTCGCGGATCAACTGGGCCAGGCCGTTGAACGGGTGTTTAAAACCCTGGTGCTGCGGGGCGACAAAACGGGTTACTTCGTCTGCGTCGTGCCGGGGGATGCGGAAGTGGACCTGAAAAAGGCGGCCAGAGTTTCCGGCAACAAGAGCGCCGCCATGATCCCCATGAAAGACCTTGTCGCGGTCACCGGCTACATGCGCGGCGGCTGCTCCCCCCTGGCCATGAAAAAGGCCTTTCCCACGTACCTCCATGAAAGCGCGGAAGAGCACGCATCCGTGTACGTCAGCGCCGGGGTGCGCGGCGTGCAGATTCTGCTCGCGCCGGGCGACCTTCTGACCGCGGCCAACGCGACCCTGGCGGACCTCATCGCCTGACGGCGAATCAGCCCCCCATAAAAATTTTCCGTTCCGCGCCGGAGCGGGCCTGCCCGTATCCTCTCGATTTCGCGGGGCACCTCTCTGATTTTTGTATCCCTTCGGGGACTTATTGTTTTTCCCGCGTATTGCCGCGGCCGCCTTTTGCCGCCAAGGGCAGCTTGTGCCGTGAAGTACTTAGTTTACATATTTTTCCGTGCTGGGTATGACATAGTAGAACCCACCACTCTCAAGGAGGAACTATGAATATCCATGAGTACCAGGCAAAGGAACTCTTGGCCGCGTACGGCGTGCCTGTGCCGCAAGGCGGGGTGGCCGATACGGCGGAAGAGGCCGTAGCCGTGGCGAACGCGCTGCCCGGCCCGGTCCGGGTGGTCAAGGCGCAGATTCACGCGGGCGGCCGGGGCAAGGGTGGCGGCGTCAAGGTCTGCAAAAGCATGGACGAGGTGACGGCGGCGGCCAAAGCCATCCTCGGCATGCAGCTCGTGACCCACCAGACCGGGCCCGAAGGCAAAAAGGTGAAAAAGGTCTGGGTGGAGCAGGGCACCGACATCGAGCGGGAACTGTACCTCGCCATCGTGCTGGACCGGGGCGCGGAATGCCTGACGGTCATGGCCTCGCCGGACGGCGGCATGGATATTGAGGAAGTCGCGGAAAAACACCCGGAGCGCATTTTCACCACCCGGCTGGACGGCGGCCACCATATCTGGGCGTTCCAGGCCCGCCAGCTCCTGTTTGGCTGCGATCTTACCCCGCAGCAGGTCGGGGAGGGCGTGGCCTTTATCACCAACCTGGTCCGGCTGTGCGTGGACAAGGACGCGACCCAGGTGGAGATCAACCCGCTCGCCGTCAGCAGGGAGGGGAAACTCCTGGCCCTGGACGCCAAAATGAATTTTGACGAAAGCGCCCTGAAACGGCACCCGGACATCCAGGCCCTGGAAGACCCGGACGAAGCCGACCCGCTGGAGCGCAAGGCCGCGCAACTGGGCGTCAATTACGTGCGCCTGAACGGGTATGTGGGCACCATGGTCAACGGGGCCGGGCTCGCCATGGCCACCATGGACGCCATCAAGCAGGCCGGGGCGGAACCGGCCAACTTCCTGGACGCGGGCGGCGGCGCCAACGTGGAAATGGTCAAAAAGGGGTTTGAGGTCATGCTCTCGGATACCAATGTGCGCGGTATCCTCATCAACGTGTTCGGCGGCATTCTGCGCTGCGACATCGTGGCCGAGGGCGTGGTCCAGGCCGCGAGGGACATGGATTTGAAACTCCCGCTGGTGGTGCGCATGGAAGGCACCAACGTGGACGCCGGGCGCAAAATACTCGCGGAGAGCGGGTTGAACATCACCACCGCCGCCACCATGACGGAAGCGGCCCGGAAAATAGCCGACATGACCAAGGAGGTGCGCTCATGAGTATTTTAGTGGATGAAAGCACCCGTCTTGTCGTGCAGGGATTGACCGGCCGCGAAGGCATGTTTCACGCGAACCAGATGATGGAATACGGCACCAACGTGGTGGCCGGGGTTACGCCGGGCAAGGGCGGCCAGGATGTCCTGGGCGTGCCGGTGTTCGATACCGTGGCAGAGGCGGTGAAAGAAACCGGGGCCAACACCAGCGTGGTGTTCGTGCCGGCCTCCGCGTCCGCCGACGGGGCCTGCGAGGCGGCGGACGCCGGGATCAAGCTGGTGGTCGTCATCACCGAGCACATCCCGGTCCTGGATATGGTCCGCTGCAAGAGCTACCTGAACAGCAAGGGCACGCTGCTCATCGGCCCCAACTGCCCCGGCATCATCAGCCCGGGCAAGTGCAAGATCGGCATCCAGCCCGGCTATATCCACAAACAGGGGAGCGTCGGCCTTATCAGCCGCTCCGGCACGCTGACCTACGAGGCCGTGCACCAAATCACCATGAGCGGGCTTGGGGCAGAGCACCTGCATCGGTATCGGCGGGGACCCGGTTCCGGGGCTCTCCTTCCTGGAACTCCTGAAAATGTTCCGCGACGACCCGCAGACCGAAGCGGTCGCCCTGATGGGGGAAATCGGCGGCGACCGGGAGGAGAAAGCGGCGGCCTACATCAAGGAAAGCAAGTACCCGAAACCGGTCTTCGGCTTCATCGCCGGGCTGACCGCGCCGCCGGGCAAGCGCATGGGGCATGCCGGGGCCATCATCAGCGGCTCCAAAGGCCGTGGGGAAGACAAGATCGCGGCCATGGAGGATGCGGGCATCACGGTTATCAGGGAACTCGGCAGTTTTGGCGCCACCATCGCCAAGGCGCTGGGGAAATAGCACGGAAAGGGGGAAGCGGCAGCCGCTTCCCCTTTCTCATTGCCGCCCGCTTTACATCCGCCGCCCGGTCCGTAATAGTATACCCATGGACAGGACGGAACTCTTCTTCCATCTTGCCGCCAAGGACGGGCTGGAGTTCGTATTCAGTTCGGGCCGCGCGCGCCGGGAGAAAGCCCGTCCCGGTTTATCCGCCGTTTCAGGAGCGAGGCGGGGCTTACCCCGCACCAGTTCCTGATCCAGAGCCGCATCCGCGAAGCCAAGAAATTGCTCACAGGCCCGGCGTCCATTGCCGAGGTGGCCCTGCGGGCGGGGTTCTGCGACCAGAGCCACTGCAACCGCTGGTTCAACCGGGCTCTCGGCATCACGCCCCGGCAGTATCGGGAATCCTTCTTTTTCTTGAACAATGTGTAACACCGGGATGCGGCCCGGGCAGCCCGGCGGGAATTACTCCCCGGGCTTAGCGAGGTGCTCCGTGAACCGTTCCAGGTGCGCGGGCCGCTGGGGCGCTTTCAGCCAGACCGCCTCAAAATCGAGAGTCAGCCCGTTTCCCTTTTTGTCCGTCAGGGCATAGGCCCGGCGTCCCGTTGCCCGCAGTTTGGACTGGGGTAAAATGGCCGCGCCGAGGCCGAGAGCCGCCCATTCCTCCAGCACCTGGTAGCTCAGCGCCTCCCCGGGGTATTCGGTGAGCTTGCGCCGGTGGCTCCTGAACAGCGCGCGGGTGGCCCGGGCCAGGCCGCAGACGTTCGGGACCATCACAAAGGTTTCTTCCGCGATATCCGCGAACGGCACGGTTTCATCCGGGCCGGGGCCGTTCTCCCCGCGCGGGGTGAAGTACAGCGGCTCCCTGTAGAGAAACGCCCTTCCCCACGAGGGCTTTTGCGCGTCCGCCACCCCGAACACGAAGTCGAGCAGGTCCTCGTCGAGCATCCGGTACAAGTCCGCCATGTTCTGCTCGTGCAGGATGACTTCCACGTCCGGATGGGTTTTCCGGAAGGTCTCGAGCATGGACGCGAGCCAGTCCGCCCGGATGAGGGGGGAGGTGCCGATGCGCACGGCCATGCGGGAAGGGTGGACGAAACTTCCGGCTTCGCGCAGCAGCTCGGCCTGGGCGTCAAGAACCTTGCCGACGAACGGCAGGATGCGCTCCCCGAAGGGCGTCAGGGAAACGGCGCGCGTCGTGCGGGTGAACAGGCGGTCCCCGAATTCTTCCTCAAGCTGGGCGATTCCGTTGGACAGCGTGGGCTGGGTCACAAAGCAGCGTTCCGCCGCCAGGGTGAAGGAGCGCGTCTCGGCGACGGCCATGACGTACCGCAACTGGCTTGTGTTCATACTTATAGTCTCTGGCAATAAATCATATGTGAAAAGAGAATTTCTCCCGGGATGCCGCGGCGGGTATTGTCGCAACAACAGCAATCCGCACTATCGCGCAACACTAAATCCTTACAAGGAGAAAGACAATGGCCTATCTCGAAATCACCCTGAAAGTGTCCGCCGCCAACCGTCCCGCCGCCGCCGGAGTATACAGCAAGTACAAGGGGCAATTTCTGAAGGAAGTCAAAGGCGCGCAATCCAAGGAGTTGCTCGTCCGGGACGAGGACGTGCAGGTCCTGCACGGTTTTGCTTCCGTTGCCGATGCCGCCGCGTACCTCAAGAGCGATCTTTTCAATAAGGATGTGGTGACAGGCCTCAGCCCGTACCTGGACGGAGCGCCCGAAGTGCGCATTTACGGCGCGGCCTAGGGACTGTTTACACTTCGAGGATTTTTGCCCTCCGCCATCTCTGCTCTCCTTATCCGTAAGGCTCGGCTTTGCTCTCGATGGCTGTAAGGCCTCCGGCCAACAGCCACGCTCACTGCGTTCGCGCCCTTCGGGTCGGCAGACTCGCCTAACGGCTAAGGGAAGGAAGAAAGCTTTTTTATGGAAGGAACGTATACAGGCATACGTGACTGGAATAAAAAAGCTTTCTGACGCAGGCGGAGGGCAAAAAGACCGTAGTGTGAACAGTCCCTAACGCGGTTGCCGAAGATGCTCGCACAGGCCTTACAACGCGCTTCCGGGTTGCCGGGAGCGCGTTTTTTGCGGGATGGCGGGGAGCGTTGCAGGCTTTTCCCTCGCCATGGCGAACAGCGTCAGACTGGCGAGGATGATCCCGCCCCCGGCGAAGGTCTCGGCCGCGGGGAGATTCCCCGTGACCGCATAGTCCAAGAGGAGCGTAAGGAACGGCGTCAGAAACATGTAGTTCGTGACGCTGCTGGTTTTTTCCGCCAGGGTGATGGCTCTCGCCCAGAGCAGGTAGGCCACGGCGCCGGGAAAAACGCCGAGAAAGCAGACCAGGACGGTCTGCGTCATTGGGGCGGCTTGCGCCTGCGCGGCGGCCTCGGGGGAAAGCGGGAGGAGGAGCAGCGCGCCGACGAAAAAACCGTAGGCGGTTACGCGCAGGGAGCCGTGGCGCGGCGTGAGGCCCCGCTGCAAAATGTTGTGCGCGCTGAGCAGGAAGGACGCGAGCAGCATCCAGACAATCCCCAGCGTCACGACAAGGGTGCCGTTCCAGAGCGTCATGACCAGAATGCCGCCAAAGGCGAGGGTGATGGCCAGCCATTGCCGCACGTTCAGCATTTCCTTGAACAGCAGCCGGGCCAGCAGGGCGGTGACGATGGGCGTGGTCGCCATGACGATGCAGCTCGTGGTGGGGTTGAGAGCCAGGGAGCCCTTGTTGAAGACAGGCAGGTAGAGCGCGAACCCCACCAACCCGACCAGCAGAAATTGCGGGACGGCCGCCCGCAGCGGCGGGATGCCGGTCCTGGTGACCGCGAGCGCGGCGGCCAGAAAGAGCGATGCCGTGAGACAGCGCAAAAACGCCACGGCGGAAACGGAAAAAGATTCCAGCACGATCTTGGTGAAGACATACGTGGACGCCCACAGGAGAACGGTGCAAAAAGCGTATGCCTGGCTGCGCAAAAAGGAGTGGTGCATAAGGTCTCCGGGATATACGCCGATGAATTTCCCCCATATATACAGCAAAGCGCAAACTTCTTCTTGGATAAAATTGCGTCTCTAACAGCGGCCCGTCGCGCTGGACGCTGCCGCCGCCTTGGGCTACAGTGCCGCCATGACCGAGCACGACCGTTCCGCCCCCCATGATGCATCTCATGACGCATCTCATGACGCATCCCATGACACTTCCCATGACGCGCTGTTGCGCGTGGACGACCTGTCCGTGGCCTTTGCCACGGAACGGGGCGAGGCTCTTGCCGTGGATGGGGTTTCCTTCACCCTGCGCAGGGGGGAGGTGCTCTCCCTGGTGGGCGAATCCGGCTGCGGCAAAAGCGCGACGGCCATGTCCGTCCTGCGGCTCATCCCGGAACCGCCGGGCAGGATCGCGGGGGGCAGGGTGGTCTTTGACGGGCAGGATCTGACCGCCATGGCGGAACGGGATTTGGAGCATATCCGGGGGAACCGCATCGGCATGGTGTTCCAGGAACCCATGACTTCCCTGAACCCGGTTTTCCGGGTCGGGGAGCAAATCGCGGAGCCGTTGCGCGTGCACCGGCGCATGAAACGGGCCGAAGCCCTGGCAAAAGCCGCCGCGCTCCTGGACGAGGTGGGCATCCCGGATGCCGCGAAGCGCCTGCGCGACTTCCCGCACCAGCTCTCCGGCGGCATGCGGCAGCGCGTCATGATCGCCATGGCCGTCGCCTGCGAGCCGGAATGCATCATCGCGGACGAACCCACCACCGCCCTGGACGTGACGGTCCAGAAGCAGGTGCTGCAACTCCTGACCCGGCTGACGCGGGACAGGGGCAACTCCCTCCTGCTCATTACCCATGACCTCGGGGTCGTGTACGAGACGGCGGACCGGGTGGCCGTCATGTACTCCGGGAAAATCGTGGAGGAGGCGCCGGTGAAAGACCTGTTCGCCGCCCCCTCGCACCCCTACACCAGGGGGCTCATGCTCTCCCGGCCCCGGTTGGACCCCGCCGCCCGGCACGAGCGGCTGCCGTCCATCCCCGGCGTCGTCCCCAACCCGCTGTCGCGCTTGGAAGGGTGCGCTTTTCGCGACCGCTGCCCCATGGCCATGGCGCAATGCGCGGCGGCGCCGCCGGTTGAAGAAGTCGGTCCGGGACATTTTTCCCGCTGCTGGCTCGCCCGGGGGTAGCGGCTCCGGTTTTTGCCGCCCGCCCGCGACCCGCTTTCGGGACTGCCCGCCCTGATCCGCCGTTCCGCCGAATACACGCGCGATCCGAAAAAACATAAAAAAATATTCAATAATATTATATTAGTGATTTATATCACAAATAAAAATATTTTTGCTCGTGAAATTTGTCAAAAATAGGTTGTCATTGAGAAAGGACTATCCTATAAACTGTTGACGGTGCATGAAACCGATGGCTTTTGCGCTGTGCGGATTTATATTCCACGGCGCGGAAGGGGGAAACGGTGCGGCCGGGAGTGTGCGTTTGCGCGCGGCAGCGCGCGGCGCCCGTCAGACCCGGTTTGAGCGTTTTCACGGCAGGAAAAGGCACGGCAGACCGCGGGCGGCCAAAGCGCATGCGCGGCGGCGGTTGCGGCCGATGCCGGGCCGGGTATCCACATTATCACGAGGGCAACCCATGAAGAAGCTTTTCATTCAGCGGAAGTGGTGTAAAGGGTGCCGGGTGTGCGTGACGTTTTGTCCCAAAAAGGTGCTCGATATCGACGCCGAGGACAAAGTGTACGCGAAAAATCCGGATGACTGTATCCAGTGCAATCTTTGCGGGCTGCGCTGTCCCGACCTTGCCATAGAGGTCCGGGAAGAAGATGCGAACGACGGCCCCAGTTGCGGCTGGGTTGCCGTTACGAGCGGCAAGGCGAAGAAGGAGGCGGTATGAGCAGCGTAACCAAATTTGTACAGGGCAACGCCGCTTGCGCCGAAGCCGCCATGTACGCGGGCCTCGGCTTCTTTGCCGGCTACCCCATCACCCCGTCCACTGAAATCGCGGAAATCCTTGCCGGACTGCTCCCCGAGAACGGCGGCAAATTCATCCAGATGGAAGACGAAATCGCGTCCATCTGCGCGATCATCGGCGGCTCGCTCGCGGGCGCCAAAACCATGACCGCCACCTCCGGCCCCGGTTTCTCCCTCATGCAGGAAGCGCTGGGCTACGCCGTTATCGCGGAAGTGCCCTGCGTGATCGCAACGGTCATGCGCGGCGGCCCGGCTACCGGCCTGCCGACGAAAGTCGCCCAGGGCGATGTGCTGCAAGCCCGCTGGGGCACGCACGGCGACCACGCCATTATCGCGCTGACCGCATCCACCATCCAGGACGTGTTTGACGTGACCGTGGAAGCCTTCAACCTGGCGGAAATATACCGCACCCCGGTCATTCTGCTGTTTGACGAAGTGGTGGGCCACATGCGCGAAAAGCTGATCGTCCCGAACAAGGGCGGGCGGGAAGTTGTCGAACGCCTTCGCACCACCGTGCCGATCGGCAAAGACTACCACCCCTACCTGCCGCGTGAAGACGGCCGCCTGCCCATGTCCGATTACGGCGCGGGCCACCGCTTCCACGTGACGGGCCTGTTCCACGACATGTACGGCTTCCCCACGGAAAATCCGGACCTCGTGAAAAAAGCCCTCCACCGCATGGTGGACAAGATTGAAGGCAAGCGCGTGGAACTCGCCCGCTGGAAGGAGTACCACCTCGAGGACGCGGAAACGGTGCTGATCTCCTACGGCTCCTCCGCCAGAAGCGCCCTGGAATACGTGGAAAAGTGCCGGGCTGAAGGCACGCGGAAAGTCGGCCTGCTTGAACTGCAGACCATCTGGCCCTTCCCGGTGGAACTTGTCCGTGAAAAAACCGCCAACGCCCACACGGTGATGGTTGTTGAAATGAACATGGGCCAGCTGGTTCCCAGCGTGAAAGCCGCCGTGTTCGACCCGGACCGCGTGTTTCTCGCGAACCGCATCGACGGCATGCTGATTACGCCCGCGGACATTGACACGTTCGTCCGCGTTATTGACGGAAGGGGGATGTAAGATGAGCCAGACCAAAAAACACATCCGCGAGCGGTTTTTTCCGCACATCTGGTGCCCCGGCTGCGGCCACGGCACGGTGCTGAACAACCTGGTCCGCACCATCGAGGAGATGGGGCTTGACCAGAACGACGTCATGGTGGTTTCCGGCATCGGGTGTTCCGCCCGTATTTCCGGCTACCTGGATTACAACACGCTCCACACCCTGCATGGCCGTGCCCTGGCGTTCGCGACCGGCATCAAGATGACCAACCCGAAACTGAACGTCATCGTGCCCATGGGCGACGGCGACGCGCTGGCGATCGGCGGCAACCATTTCATCCACGCCGCCCGCCGCAACATCAACATCACCGCCCTGGTGCTGAACAACCGCATCTACGGCATGACCGGCGGACAGTATTCGCCTCTCTCCGGGGTGGGCATTGCCGCAACCACCGCGCCGTATTCCAGCATTGACCGCGAATTCGACACGGTCAAAATGGCGGCGGGCGCGGGCGCGACCTTTGTCGCCAGGACCACCGCCTTCCATGTGCAGGAAATTGCTAAGCTCATGAAAAAAGCCATTGAGCACAACGGTTTCTCCCTGCTGGAAATTCTTACGCATTGCCCGACCTACTTCGGCCGCAAGAACAAGATGGGCGAAGCTCCGGACATGCTGGGCTGGTTCAAGGACCACACCGCGCCGGTGGGGTCCCCCAAACTCGAGGAAGATCCGACGCTCATCCCGCGCGGCATCTTCGTGGAAGAACAGCTTCCCGAATACACCGACGCCTACGCGGAAACCATCGCCCGCGCGAGCGCAAAGAGAGGATAATCATGGAATATACCCGCTTTTTACTTTCCGGCTCCGGCGGGCAAGGGGTGATCACCATGGGCATCCTCCTTGCGGAGACTGCCTCCCTGCAGTCGGGGCTCAACGCGATCCAGTCGCAGTCCTACGGGCCGGAAGCCCGCGGCGGCGCGACCCGGTGCGACGTGCTCATCTCCTCCAAGCCCATCTACTACCCCAAAGTGCAGACCGCCAACGCCATGGTGGCCCTGACGGACCAGGCGCTCGCCCGCTACATCCAGTACCTCCAGCCCGGGGCGCTGCTCCTGACCGATTCGCATTTCGTGAAGCCGACCGGGCGGATCGACGCGGAACACTATGCACTGCCCATGTACGAAAAAGTCATGGAAACCTTCGGCAAGCCCCAGGTGTTCAACATCTGCGTGCTGGGCGCGCTTTTGCAGCTGACGGGCGTGGTCGCGCCTTCCGCGCTGGAAAAAACCCTGGCCGAGCGCTTTGACGCGCGGTTCCAGGAAAACAACAAAAAAGCGCTTGCGCTGGGTATTGAACTGGCCAAGCAGGCGGCCGTCGAAATCTGCTGAGACGGAACGCCATACAACGAAAAAGGCCGCGAATTTTCGGGGCCTTTTTCGTGTTCCAGACTGCTGACAAAGTCCAAATGCACTGGATCCCCGCCTGCGCGGGGATGACGTGCGGGTAAAAAAATGTTTGTTCCGCAAGCACCACAAAGGCATCCGTCATTCCCGCGAAGGCGGGAATCCAGATGCCTTTTTCGTGTTTACGGCGGGCGGTTCACTCTCCCGGAGCCGCGTTCCCCTGCCTTTTTTCAAGCATGTCGGCGATCTCTTGGCGGACTTCGCCGAGCCGCCGCCAGGCTTCATCCTGGGAAGGGTGGTAGAAGAGGGTGGTCTGCTCTCCGTCCTCCGCCTCGGGATTCATCCGGCCGAGCCCCATGCCCTGATCCGGCCCAAGATTGCGGAAGACCAGCGTCATGGTGTCGCCGTTGGCGCAGCTCAGGTCCGCGTACAAACGCCCCTTGTCGTTCGCCGGGTGGTCCATGTGCCCCTGGCAGGTGACGCCGTCCAGATCGCGTATTGTTATGTCGCCGAACCCCGCCATGCAGCCCCGGTCCATGAGACCTTCCCATGACGAGCTATCCCCGTGCATGACGATGGCGAGCGGGGGCCCGTCCAGCGCCAGCCGCACGGTGGGCGTATAGACGCCGCCGCAACCGGCAAGACCGGCGATACAGCCCAAAAGCAGGAGACGCCGGACCATGCGGGTCAGCTTTTCCCTTGCTGCAAGGACGCGGCGGCTTTTTCCACGTCGTCCTTGAATTTTTGGCGGGCCTGCCGGATTTTTTCCGCCAGGCTCTTGTCGGCAAGGGCCAGGATCTGGGCGGCCATCCAGGCGGCGTTGCGCGCGCCGGCTTTATCCAGGGCCACGGTGGCCACCGGGAAACCCGGAGGCATCATGACCGTGGCGAGCAGGGCGTCCATGCCGTTCAGGCTGGAAGCCGTCACCGGGATGCCGATCACGGGCTTGATGGTGCGGGCGGCCACGGCCCCGGCAAGGTGGGCGGCCATGCCGGCGGCGCAGATGAAGACCTCGCACCCGCCCCTTTCCAGTTCGTCCACGAGTTTTTCCGTGCGTTCGGGCGTTCTGTGGGCCGAGGTCACGGTGAAGACGTAGCTGATGCCCAAGGACTCCAGCACGTCCGCGCAGGGGCGGACATTGGCTTCATCCGACAGGCTGCCCATAAAAATGGCGACTTTGGTCATGGTTTTCTCCTCCAGCTCAAAACGTTCCGTACACGGAAAACGCGCGCTCCGCGATATCGAAAAGGAACAGGGTGTTGGTCAGCGTCCGCTCGCCGTTTTCGAAAATATCCTTGGCGATGGCGGCCATGGCTTCAATTTGCGCCGCGTCCGAGGCGAGCGCCATAAAGAGGCAATCCTTGGCGGGCACGGCCACCACCAGGTTTTCCCCGGCTTCTTTCGCCACCGCGTCCCAGATGAACTCCAGGCAGAGCGCGCCGGCCTCATGATCGCCCCCGGCCAGGATGCCGTACCCGCCGTAACTGGTGCCGGTCAGGTTGAACTCGACCTGTCCGGCCAGATTCTTTTTGGCCAGGGCGTAGAGCGCGTCCGCGTCCATGTCTTCGGGCACGTCGCTCCATTGCAGGAGCGAAAAAGCGTCGCCGTCGTCCACCGCGAAGGTGATGCACAGATCCGCCAGGAAGTCCATGACGACAAGGCCAACCGCTGGCGCCTCCCCTTCCGGCCCGCCGTCCGCCGTATCGGGAATCGCGGCTTTTATCCAGGGGAAGATCCGGTCGCGGATATCGTCAAAATCCATGGCGCGTTACCGCAGGGCCTTGTCGCCGATGTCCTTGCGGTACCGGCTTTTGGCCATTGCCACCTTGGCGGCGGCGGCGTAAGCGGTTTTCTGGGCATCACGCAGCGTTGCGCCGAGCGCGGTCACCCCGAGGATGCGCCCGCCTTTGGCGACGAGTTTCCCATCCGTAACAGCCGTGCCCGCCTGGAAGACCTTGGCCATGCCGGGCGCCACGGCCTCGGCCGCATCCAGTCCGGTGATGGGCATGCCGGTTTCGTACGCGCCGGGGTAGGCCTCGGCCGCGATGACCACGCAGATGGCGGTTTCCGCTTTGTGGGTGAGCGTCACCGTATCAAGGCGCCCCTCGGTGCAGGCCTTCATGACCTCCAGGAGGTCGCCTTCAAGGCGCATGAGCAGGGGCTGGCATTCGGGGTCGCCGAAGCGTACGTTGTATTCCAGGACCATGGGGCCGGTTTTGGTCATCATGAGTCCCGCGTACAAGATGCCCCGGAAGGGGTGCCCGTGTTTTTTCAACGTGCGCAGGATGGGCCGGATAACCTTGTTCGCCATGGCAGCGTAGTCTGTTTCCGGCAAAATCGGCGCGGGGCTGTAAGCGCCCATGCCACCGGTGTTGGGGCCGGTGTCGCCGTCGTAGGCGGCCTTGTGGTCCTGGGCCGAGGGCAGGGGGATGACGGTTTCGTCATCACAGATGCAGAGGAAGGAAACTTCCTCACCGACCAGGGTATCCTCGACGACCACGGTTTCTCCCGCCGCGCCGAAGATTTTTTTGACCATCATGTCGTCCACCGCCGCAAGCGCTTCGGCAACGGTCTTGGCGACCACCACGCCCTTGCCCGCGGCCAGGCCGTCGGCCTTGACCACGACGGGCGCGCCGTGTTTTTCAATGTAGGCCTTGGCTTCAACCGGATTGGTGAACACGGCGAAATCGGCCGTGGGCACGCCGGATTCGCGCATGATATTTTTGGAGAACGACTTTGAGCCCTCGAGCTGGGCCGCGTATTGCGACGGCCCGAAGCAGGGGACGCCCGCGGCCTTGCAGGCGTCGGCAATGCCGAGCACGAGCGGGAGCTCCGGCCCCGGCACCACGAAATCAATGGCATTTTCCTTGATGAACGCCATGATCGCGGGAATGTCGCTGTCCGCAAGAGGCACGTTTTCGCCTTCCGAAGCGGTGCCGCCGTTGCCGGGGGCGATGAACAGGGCCGAAACGTTCGGGTTCTGGCGGATCTTCCAGGCAAGGGCGTGTTCGCGCCCGCCGGACCCGATAATGAGAATGCGCATGGAGCCTCCGGGGTGGTACTTTGAACGGGTTCCGACGATATACAAAAAAGGGTGGGTTTACAAGATACGGCAAACCGGGCCGTTACCGGGGTTACCCCTTTTTCTTGACGCTGCCGTCCGGACGGTATATTTACACAGCCATGAATCCGCGCACGAACCCTACTTTCGAAGGTCTGTGGTGGCGGCTCCCGTAACCGGAGCCGTGGCGTAAACGCGCATTCAGCAACCATACGATGCACACCAGAACCGCGGCAGTATTCCTGTAGCGGTTTTCTTTTTTTCGGCATGGAGGATGGCATGGGATCATATCGCTTTATTCCCGGTTACTCGGCGGACGCGTTACTGGACGTGCAAAACAAGGGGCTGGCCTGGACGCTGGACCACGTCTGGAAAAACAGCCCCCAGTACCGGGCCAAGCTTGAGGCGGCGGGCGTCACCCCAGCCGATATCAAAAGCGCGGCGGATCTCGCGCGTCTTCCCTGCACCACCACGGAGGATCTGCGGGAAGGCTACCCTTTGCCGCTGCTCTCCGTGCCGGAAAAGGACGTCGTCCGCATCCACGCCTCCAGCGGCACCACGGGCAAACGCAAGATCCTCGCCTACACGGCCAAAGACGTGGACATGTTCAACACCCAGATGGCCCGCTGTTTTGAACTGACTGGCGTCACGGACCGCGACCGGGTCCAGGTCGCGGTGGGGTACGGGTTGTGGACGGCCGGGGTAGGGTTCCAGGGCGGGATAGAAAAACTCGGGGCCATGGCCGTGCCCGTGGGCGCGGGCAACCTGGAAGCGCATTTGCAGATGCTCGTGGACATGGGCACAACCTGTCTCGGGTCCACGGCGTCCATGGCGCTGCTCATGGGCGAGGAAGTCCAGCGCAACGGGTTGATGGACAAGGTCAAGCTCAAACGCGTCGTTTTCGGGGCCGAGGGCCACAACAAAAAGATGCGCAAAACCTTTGAGACCAACCTCGGCCTGACGGACGGCAGCTACGATATCGCGGGCATGACGGAGATGTACGGCCCCGGCAGCGGCATCGAGTGCGCGGCGCATGCGGGCATCCATTACTGGGGCGATCTTTTCATCCTGGAAGTTCTCGACCCCGTCACGCTTGTGCCCGTCAAACCCGGCGAAATCGGCGAACTTGTCGCCACGAGCCTCTGCAAGGAAGCCGTGCCGCTCATCCGCTACAGGACGCGGGACTTGACCCGCCTTTTGCCCGGCGAATGCCCGTGCGGCTGCTCCATGCCGCGCCACGACCATATCCTGGGCCGGTCCGATGACATGATCGTGTTCCGGGGCGTCAACATCTACCCCGGCCAGATCGCCGACGTGCTCCAGGAAGTGGCGGAACTCGGTTCCGAGTACCATATGGAATTGACGCGCAAAGGCGGCCGCGACGAGATGGCCCTGAAGATCGAGCGCCGGAGCGGGTTCTCCTGCGACCTGGACGACGCCGTGGCGTCGCGGGTCGCCCGCAGGCTGCACGCCAAGGTCATGATCGCGGCGGACGTGGAAATCGTCGATCCCGGCACGCTGCCGCGCTCCTTCGGCAAGTCCAAGCGCGTGACGGACAGGCGGTTCGACGAAGGCGCGGACTAGGCAGCGGCTCATTTTGCCCTCATGCTGCGTCAGGCTCCGCTTTTGTCCTCGGTCATGGGCCAAAGAGCCCATCGTTGCTCTCGATGCCCGTAAGGGCTCGCGGGCTCGCCCAACGGGCACAAGCCCTTCGGGTCGGCCTCCCTGCGGCAAAAGCGAGCCTTCCTTGCCTGAGAACAAACTGAGCCGCCTGGGCTGTGCCAGGCTCGCCTTATCAGCAAAACCGTTTTCCCTTGCCGCTTCTTCCCGCTTGCCTTTTACGGCGCATTGCCCGTATCGTTTTCCGCGACTTTACCGTGTGAGAGTTCGGGCGTTTGCATTCCCTCCTGCTGTGGCGTAAAGATGGAACATTATATCTTTAGTAACGCGACGCCGGACCGGCGCGGCGCTGCCGCCGCCGGAAAGTCGCCAACGCCGAAGGAGCGCATCATGGAATATACGGTTGATCCCGCCATCACGGCCGTTTTTGAGAAACTTCTGGCCGACCCCCTGGTGCGGAAGGCTTTTGCGTTCATTGACAAGGATCATGAAAACAAGGTCGCCGAACAGAAGGAAATGACCCTGGTGCACGGCGCGCCGTTCAAGGAACGGGAAAAACGCTCACCCATGTACAAGGAAAAGCTGGAAAAATACGGCGCGGCCGATTGCTTCATGGACAAGCACGACAACGCTTTCGGCTACGTTCGCGGCGGCTCCGGCCCGTTGATCGTTTTCGAAGGCCACCTGGACACGGTGTTCCCCGAGGAAACCCCGCTCAAAATTACGGAAAAAGACGGCCGCATTTACTGCCCCGGCATCGGCGACGATACGGCGGGCCTCGCCAACGTGCTCGCGCTCCTTCGCGCCATAAAACACGCCGGGCTTGAGCCCGTGGGAACCCTCATGCTCGGCGGCACCGCCGGCGAGGAGGGCGAAGGGGATATCCGGGGCATCAAGGGGCTCCTGGACGACCACAAGGATATCGCGGCGGTGGTCAACGTGGAGCCCGGCTCCACCGGCAACATTGTGTTCGGCGCGGTGGGGTCGCGGCGGTACGAGTTTATTTTCAGGGGACCCGGCGGGCACAGTTGGTCCAAATTCGGGCTGCCCAGCCCCATCCACGCCATGGGCCGGGCCATTGCCAAAATGGCGGATATCGACCCGCCCGCCACACCCAAAACAACCTATACCGTGGGTACCGTCACGGGCGGCACGTCCGTAAACTCCATCGCCCTTGAAGCGCGGATGAAGCTCGACATGCGGTCCATGTCCATGGATGCCCTGGCGGATCTTGAAAAAACCATGCTCAAACTCGTTGACGCGGCCGTGGCCGAGGAGAATTTTTTCCGCAAGGAAAGCGGCGCGGCTGTCACCGTGGAAAAGAAAAAAATAGGCGACCGTCCGGCCGGGGACCAGCCGCAAGACGCGCCCATCGTGCAGGCCCTGTGGGCCGCCATCACGGCCATAGGCAAGGAACCCAAACTCCTGCCGCCTTCCAGCACCAACGCCAACGCGGCCATCAGCCGCAAGGTTCCGGGCGTCGTGCTGCGGACAGGTGGGGACGCGGGCGGCGAGCACGCCCTGGAAGAATGGTTCGATCCCAGAGGCAGCCAGGAAGGCGTGAAAACTTCCCTGCTCATGGCGTTCGCCCTGGCGGGCCTTAAAGGCGTGACAGAGCCCATCAAGCTGAAGTAAGATCGTCGTTGGTATTCGCATGCCTCCGGTGACCCAAGGAGGGCGGCCCTCCTTCCCTGCCGGAGGCATGCGTTCATTTATGGTACCATGTTAGAAGCGTTTTATAGAGTACACTGAACGGGACACCATGATCGGTATATCAAAACTTTACTGCGGCCAGGTTGAGCCGTCGGACGCACTGCGGTACGGACGGCATTCGGGGAAACTCCCTTCCCATCTCCTGCAATTTTCGGCGGACAAAAAGCCCGTCGTCGTCTGGAACATGACGCGGCGATGTAACCTTAAATGCGTGCATTGCTACGCCCAGGCCGTGGATGAACGCGGCAGGGACGAAATAGGGACGGCGCAGGGCAAGGCCATCATTGACGATCTGGCCGCCTTCGGTTCGCCGGTCATGCTGTTTTCCGGCGGGGAACCGCTGGTGCGCGAGGACCTGCCGGAACTGGCCGCGTATGCGACCTCCAAGGGCATGCGCGCGGTCATCTCGACCAACGGCACGCTGATCACGCGGGAGAAGGCGAAGGAGCTGAAAGCCGTGGGGCTGTCCTATGTGGGCATTTCCCTGGACGGCGGGGAAGAGGTGCACGACAAGTTCCGCGCGGTTCCCGGTTCCTTCAAAAAAGCGCTCAAGGGCATTGAAAACTGCCAGGCGGAAGGGCTGAAAGTGGGCCTCAGGTTCACCATCAACCGCCGGAACGCCACGGAAGTGCCCCTGCTGTTCGACCTGGTGCGCGACCTTGAGATCCCCCGTATTTGTTTTTATCATCTGGTGTACTCCGGGCGCGGCTCCGAGCTGATGAAGGAGGACCTGGACCACGCCGCGACGCGGGCCATGGTGGACTTGATCCTCGACCGCACGCGGGCTCTGTTCGACGCGGGCCTGACCAAGGAAGTCCTGACCGTGGACAACCACGCGGACGGGCCGTACCTCTGGATGCGCCTCTTGCGCGAGGACCCGGAACGGGCGAAGCAGGTCGAGGAACTGTTGCAATACAATGAGGGCAACAACTCCGGCCGGGGCATCGGTTGCATTTCCTGGGACGGGGCCGTGCATGCGGACCAGTTCTGGCGGAACCATACCTTCGGGAACGTGCTTAACCGTCCGTTTTCGGCGATCTGGACCGACCCGGAAAACACGATGCTCATGCAGCTCAAGGAAAAACACAAGCACATCAAGGGCCGTTGCGCGCAATGCCGGTTCCTGGCCATCTGCGGCGGCAACTTCCGCGCGCGGGCCGAGGCCAAATACGGCGACATCTGGGCGGAAGACCCGGCCTGTTACCTGACGGACGAAGAGATAGCTGTAAAGGACTAAGGAAAGCGGGATGTTTTGATCCCAACCTCCCTCAAAATAAAAGTTTTTGGGGAAAGGGGATGGGGGTCCGGGGGAAGGGGAAAGTGGCCCTTTTTCCAAAAAGGGCCTTTCCCCTTCCCCCGGTCTTCAAGGAGCCATCATGTTCAGAGGCAGACGTTTGCGCCGCACGGGCACCCTGCGCGCCATGGTCCGGGAAACTTCCCTGAGCGCCAGGGATTTGATTATGCCGTATTTTATCGTGGACGAGCCGGGAATCGTGCGCAAACCGATTTCCGCCATGCCTGGCCAGTACCAGCTTTCCATCGACGCCCTGGAAGAGGATGTGGCAAAGGCTGTGAACAACGGGCTGCACGCGTGCCTGCTGTTCGGCATCCCGGCGCACAAGAATGAAACCGGCTCCGAAGCGTACGCGGAAGACGGCATCGTGCAGCGGGCGACGGCCATGCTGAAGAAGCGCTTTTCAAAACTGCTCGTCATAACGGACGTCTGCCTGTGCGAATATACGTCCCACGGGCATTGCGGCCTGTTGAATCCCTCCGGCATGGTGCGCAACGATGCCACCGTGGAGCTGCTGGCCCGCACGGCCGTTTCCCACGTCAAAGCCGGGGCGGATATCGTCGCGCCCTCCGACATGATGGACGGCCGGGTGGCGGCTATCCGCAAGGCTCTGGACGCGGCGGGATACGCGCATATCCCGGTCATGTCCTATTCGGCCAAATACGCCTCCGTTTTTTACGGGCCGTTCCGGGAGGCGGCGGAATCCGCGCCGCAGGTGGGCAACCGCAAAACCTACCAGATGGACCCGGCCAACGCGCGCGAGGCCATGCGCGAACTGGCGGCGGATATCGAGGAAGGCGCGGACATGATTATCGTGAAACCCGCGGGTCCGTATCTGGATATTCTGGCCAAGACGCGCGAGGCCTGCAACCTGCCCCTCGTGGCCTACCAGGTGAGCGGCGAATACGCCATGATCCGGGCGGCCGGGCAGAACGGCTGGATCAACGAGCAGGCGGCCATCGAGGAATCGCTGATAGGCATCAAACGCGCGGGCGCGGACATGATCATCACCTATTTTACCGTGGAACTTCTGGAAAAAGGACTTGTTCAGTGACCCATGCAACAGTCCCGCCGCACGGCAGCGGGGCGGGCGGCGGCAAACCCCTTGTCCACGGCCCGCGCACCTTGCCGGACGGTTCCCCGTCCATGCGCCTGATGGCCTGGGAAGTGACGCGCTCCTGCAACCTCGCCTGCAGGCACTGCCGGGCGGAAGCACACAGCGAACCGTACCCCGGCGAATGCGACACCAAGGCGGCCAAGGCGTTTATCGACACCCTGCCGGACGTGGGCAGCCCCATCATCATTTTCACCGGGGGCGAACCGCTGTTGCGCGGCGACATTTTCGAACTGGCATCATACGCGCGGGACAAGGGCCTGCGGTCCGTCATGGCGCCCAACGGCACCCTGATAACCCCGGCAAACGCAAAACTCATGAAGGAAGCGGGCATCCAGCGCTGCTCCATATCCATCGACGGCGCGGACGCCGCGCACCATGACCTGTTCCGGGGCGTTCCCGGCGCGTTTGACGGGGCCATGCAGGGCATCGCCTACTTGCGCGAGGCGGGTATCCCGTTCCAGATCAACACCACGGTGACAAAGGGCAACCTCTCGCATTTTAAGGAGATATTCTCCCTGGCGGACCGGCTCGGCGCGGCCGCCTGGCATATTTTCCTGCTGGTCCCCATGGGCCGGGCCTCGGATCTGCACGACCAGGTCATCACTGCCGGTGAGTATGAGGAAACGCTCAACTGGCTGTACGATTTTCGCAAAACAACTTCCATGCACCTCAAGGCCACCTGCGCGCCGCACTATTACCGGATTATGCGGCAGCGGGCGAGAGCGGAGGGCGTTGCGGTCACGCCGGACACCTTCGGCATGGACGCCATGACGCGGGGGTGCCTCGGCGGCATCGGGTTCTGTTTCGTCAGCCACGTGGGGCAGGTGCAGCCCTGCGGGTATCTGGAACTTGACTGCGGCAACGTTTTCACAACGCCGCTTCCGGAAATCTGGCGAACGGCGGAACCGTTCCTGCGGTTCCGGGACAAGAACGCGTATGGCGGCAAGTGCGGCCCCTGCGAATACCACCGGGTCTGTGGCGGATGCCGCGCCCGCGCCCACAGCCTGACCGGCGACTACATGGCGGAGGAACCGCTCTGCACCTATGCGCCGCGCGGCGGTGAGGACCTTCCGGCCCACGGCCGCGGGCCGGGCCTTGCCCCTTGCAAAGGCATATAGCGGGGCACTGCGACTGACGCCGCGTCAGGCGCACGAATAGAGCCGTTATCCAAAGGAGTTTGCGATGGATATGCCCGTTGCGGACGGCGCCCACCTTTCCGCCACGCCGGACGCCAGCCTGGACACCGTTGACCGCAAGATCCTGGACCTGATCCAGTCCGGATTCCCGTTGGAATCCCGGCCCTTTGCCGTCATCGGCGAGCATGCCGGGATCGGCGAGCGGGAGGCGTTGGACAGGGTGCGCTCTTTACGGCGGCGCGGCATTGTCCGCCGCATCGGGGCGAATTTCCAGTCCGGCAAGATCGGGTTCAAGAGCACCCTCTGCGCGGCCAAGGTCCCGCCGGAAAAGCTCGATGCCTTCATCGCGGCCGTGAACGCGGAAAACGGCGTGACGCACAACTATCTGCGGGATCACGCCTACAATATCTGGTTCACCTACATCGGGCCTTCCCCGGAAGCGATCGAGGCCGCCCTGGACCGGATTTGCGCGGCCACGGGCATCCGGGCGGTCAACCTTCCGGCAGAGCGGCTATACAAGATCAAGGTCGATTTCCGCATGGACGCGGAGTAAGCATCCGCATGCGGCCCGCCCGCCGCTCCGGGTTGCGCCTGAATCCCGGCAGGGCTTCATCCGCTCCTTCCGCCGTACCGGCTTTGATATCGGATTGCCTTCCCGCCGACTGTCATGTACATAGTTCCTGCACGGAAGGGTGGCAGAGCGGCTTAATGCGGCGGTCTTGAAAACCGTTGAGGGTTTGCGCCCTCCGGGGGTTCAAATCCCTCCCCTTCCGCCAGCAAGCAAACGCAAGGGCCTGGAATCGCACATGATGCGATTTCCGGCCCTTGCGTTTGCGGCGTGGCTGTCGTCCGGCGGAAACGCGACCGCGTCAACCGTCACTTGCCGCTCTTCCCCATGGTGCCGAAGGCGATCCCCAACAGAATCATCGCCCCCGCGACGACAAGCGGGAGGTCGATCGCCTCGCCGATCATGATCAGGGAGCTGACCGCGCCGACGATGGGCGTGGCGAGCAGCGCGAGCGAAGTCGTGGTGGCGGAATAGTACGTGTTCACGACCGTGATGGCCCAGAAGCCGAACGCCGTCGCGACGAGCGCGTTGTACGCCATGGCTACGCTCAGTTCCCATGTCGGCGTGATATGGAGCGGACCTTCAACGGCAAGGGCGACGCCGGTCATGATCAGAGCGGCCAGCAGGTTTTGCCACGGCACGAGCTGGAAGGGGGTGGAATGCCAGGTAATCGCCCGCACGCAGACGATGGATACCGCCCAGGAGAGCGCGGCGCAGAGGAGGATGCCGCTGCCGATCAGCGCATGCCGGTCGTTCCAGTCGAGGGCCATGGGGTTGAGCAGAACGGCCAGCCCCGCGAGGCCGATGAGGATCCCCAGAACCTTCACGGGCGGCATGGGTTCTTTCAGGAACAGCCGGGAAAAGGGCGCGACCCACAAGGGCGTCGTGTAGGCCAGCACGACCGAGCGCCCCACGGAAATGTATTGCAGGCCGATGGCCATGAGCACCGCGAAAAGAACCATATGGAAAATGGCGACGATGCAGACCGCCGGGAGATCCCGCATTTTGGGGATGATCAAGGTCCGGCCCGCCGTCTGGAGAGCAAGAAGGGCCACGGTCGCGATGGCGGCCCGGACGGCGGTTGCCCAGATGGGGGGCATCATGGAGACGATGATCTTCGTCACCGTCCAGTTGACGCCCCAGGCCAGCACGACCGCCGCAAGCAGGACGGCGACGGAGCGGCCTGTCAGGCGCACGGGCGAAAGTTCCCGGAACGATGCAGGGCCATGGCGGGCGGCGCGGTGATGGCAGGCGGCGCCTTCATTGGCGCTCCCCCCACTTTTGCATAAGGGCGGAACCTCTCGCGCGGTCTGCGAACTGCCTCCCGGCTTTGACGCGCAGCGGCACCACGGCCGCCACGGCATCTTCATCGCCCCGGTAGTGCACGATATAGCCCCGCGTGGCGAGATCCGGCGAGGGCAGGACCGCATGGCCCTGTATGCCGCCCGGTCCGGACGTCTTGCCGGGATGAATGTGGTCGTAGTTCAGGCGCAGCCCATAGCGGAACAGGGACGAATCCTGGGCCTGCCCGTCCAGAAACGGCGCGCCGTGTTTCTGCCAGAACGTCTCCGGGTCCATGGGGAACGCCAGGTAAAACGGCAGGGCCGCATTTTCCCCGGCGGGCGTGTACCGGAACGTTAACTCCGAACCGTCGACTGTTCCCTGAAAGGCGCCCGCCGCCTGGTCCCCGGAAACCAGGTCAAACCGTTCGTGGATGAGTTTTATCGAGCGCAGCTTGAAGCAAGCGGCGAATTGCTCGTTCGCCCAGTCCTCGGGGTCCGCCTGGATGCCGTTTTCCCTGCCGTAAAAGAGATACGGCCCGACACAGTATGGAGCGGGCGGGACTTCAATATCGGACCCGGGCCGCGCTTCCCGCGCCAGTTTTTCCACCGCACCGGCGTAAGCGCTGGTCTCCGCGTACATGATTCCCGTCGTGACCAGACCGGCCAGGCAGACGGCCGACGCGGCGGCCCAAAAGATGCGGAAGGGCGTTTTCCACCGGTCTGCCGTGTGCGTCCGGGCCTGGTCAAAAAGAATGAGCGCCGCCACAATCATGAAGATGGCCGAGGCGGTATAGGCGCGGGCCGCCGGGGAGGGGGAGAACATGAAAACCATTTGCGCCGCCTGGGCCAATAGAAAAAATGCCCCGGCCATGACAAGGGGGCTGCCCGGGGGCCGCGTGGAGCCCGTATCCCGGCGCAGGAGCACAAACAGCGCCAGAGCGGCGAGCGCGTATTCCCAGGCGAAATACGCCTGGATCATTCCCTGGCCGGCCAGATGCTCCAGCGGCCCGTCAAACCATGCGCGGTTGATGAATTCCGGGTTCAGGCCCTGGATGCGGACCATGTTCCCCGGAGCCTTGTAAATGACGGCAAAGCACACCAGCAGCAGGACCGGGGGAATAAAAGGAAGGACGCGCCACCGCCCGCTTTGCCGCATGGCCCACGCGCTCATGGCCGCTATCAGGATGGCGGCCGCCACGGTTTCGTGAAAGTCCCCCAGGCCGCAGAAGACAGCCAGGGGGATGAGCGCGTAAAACGCCCGCGCCCGGTATTCGCCCCATTCCGCCAGTGCCCGGTAGGGCCAGAGAAGCAACAGGAACAGCGTGGGAAAGGTTATATAGGGAGTGCCGGTTTTCCAGAAAAAGGCCTGCCCGACGTTGGGGATCGAAAGCCAGAGCAGGCAGGCGATGCCCAGGAGGTGCACCCCGGTCACGCGCTCTTTCCAGTCCCTGCCCAGCACATGCATGGCCATGACCCAGACGAGCCCCAGTTGGGAGAGCGCCAGCAGGATATTGGCGGCGGCCGTCGGCATGAACAGGATGCAGTGGTTGAGGATATACCCCGTGATCCTGCCGTCCCAGGTGAAGTACTGATGCACGGACATGGCCAGGATATCCGAGGCTTTTTCCAGCCGGGCCAGGAAACCGTAATCGTCAAGAACCAGCGGGCTCATGACGTGAAAGGCGAGCAGAACGGCAAACAGAAGCAGGCTGGCGGCCCAAAGGCCCGTGCGGCGCGTCATGGGGTCATTCCCTCACAACCGTACCAAAATGGTAAATTCATACAGGCTGTAGTCGTGCAGCAGGGCCACGTTGCGTGAGTACAGCCGCTTGCAGCGGTCGAACAGGGCGCAGGGGGCTGCGTAGTAAAGATCGGGCCGCATTTTAGGCGGGTCGGAGTAGGCCGTCAGGCAGTTGAAGGCGAATCCGAGGCGGCTGGCGCGGGCCATGATATCCAGGCCGCGCTCGATATAGCGCAGCCAGTCAGCGTCGGAAACGCCGAGCCGCAGGTTGAAGATGCCCGAGGCCACGGTGTAGTCCGCTTCCGTATCCGGTTCCGCCGCCAGGGCGAGGCGGACGTTTTTCTTCCCGGCCAAACGGCCTTCGGCGGCCTGGAGCATCTCCGGCGTGATATCGAAGCCCGCGTAAGAAAAATCCGCATACCGCCCGGCCAGGAAGTCATAGTACGCGCCGTAGCCGCAGCCCAGGTCGTTGAGGGAAAAAGCGTCTTCCCCGGCGATGATCTTGGAAAGCTGGCGGAAGCGAACCCGCTGGCTCTCCTCGCCGTTCCAGTCCACGCCTTTGGCCGTTGCGCCGTGCTGGCGCAGCGTTTCCGCGAAGTAGCCGGGAATGTCCCGCAATGCGCTATTATTGACGTCGTTGTCCATAAACCCGCCTGATGATGGTATACGGCCGTTGCTTGGTTTCCAGGAATATCTTGGAAACATAAACGCCCACGACGCCGATGAAGAGAATAATCAGCCCGCCCATGAGCCAGATGGAAGCCATGATGGAGGTCCAGCCGTCGGTTATGCAGGAGAATATCACGCGCTGGATGATGAGGTGCAGCATGTAGACAAAGGAAAAAAGCGAGATGGCGAACCCGATGTAGGAAATGACCACCAGCGGCGCGTTGCTGAAGGAGGTGACGGAATTGACCAGCAGGGCCATTTTTTTCCGGAACGTATAGGTACTGGCACTGAGGCTGTGCTTGGTCACCGTGTATGCCGCCTGCTCAAACCCGGCGCTGCAGAAAAGGCCGTCAATATACAGTTCCTGCTCCTTGTGCAGCAACAGCGCGTCCACGTAGCGCCTGGTCATCAGGCGGGCGGTCACGGCGTTGGCGGGCATTTTCAGGCCCGTGATGGCATCCATGACCGTATAAAAACAATGCCCGGACCAGCGTTCGAACCAGCCGCCCTTACGCGCTTTCTGCACGCCGAAGACCACGTCGCACCCTTTTTCGCGCATGGCGGCGGCAAACTCCGCCAGCCATTCCGGTTCCTCTTCCAGATCCACGTCGAGCAGGAATACGTGGTCCCCGACAGAATGCGCCAGGCCGGTCATGATGGCCTTGTGGTGCCCGAAATTGCGGGAAAGATCCACCACCGTGACATGCGGGTCTTCTTCCGCCAGGCGCACGGCAATGTTCAGGCTGTCGTCCGGGGAGCCGTCGTTAACCATGACGATTTCGTAGTCGTCCCCGGCGTGGGCCCTGGCGGCGGCCGAGGCTCTGGCATAAAATTCCGCGATATACGACCGGGACCGGTACAGCGTGGTGACTATGGACAGTTTCATGGCCGCACATGCCTCATGAAGCGGGGCGCATCCGCCCCGCGGTTGAACAGAAGATCGAGAATGCTGACCTGGTGGGTGAACGCTCCGTGCAGTTGCGGATATTCCGGGTAGTTTGCGTAGTCCATCCAGGTCACCCGGACGCCCTGGTCCGCGAACAGGCGCTCATCCAGGTAACCCCGGGCCGCCGGGCCGGACACGTACTCGTCCGCCCCGGTCTGGCGGCAGAGATTGACCAGGCGCTCGGTTTTGCCCTCGCCAAGGACGTACTCCGAGGAATCGCGGATCAGCGTGCGGATGCCCAGAACCCGGCAGATTTCCTCGATGAACCGCCGGTTCAGGGCGGAGAGCGTCGTCTGCGTTTCGCGGTACAGGGGTTCGAGCCATGCGGCCGTCTCCTTGAAGCACGGGGCGTGGGAGTAGTTCTGGACCAGGGTTTTCCAGTGTTTCATCCGCCACGGCCCGCCCGGCAGGGGCACGTCGCAAATGCGCCGGTTGATGTCCTGGCCCACGGGAATGGTCAGCCAGAGCGGCCCTTGTTGCGTCTTGATGATGTTCCTGTTGCGCCAGTCGTTTTTGGTGAACTGCATCTCGTCGTACAGGATGAACTCGTCCACCCTGGCGATGATGTCAAAATACCCTTTCCAGGGGATATAGTTCGATTGCAGGATGGCTACTTTTTTCATGGCGGTTTCGCGCGGGGCGGTCAGGAAAGCGCATCGCGGAGGGTTTCCGCGACCAGCGTCTGGTCCGTTTCGGACAAGCCCACCCAGAGCGGCAGGCGGATGAGCCGTTCGGCAAGGTCGTCCGTTTTCGCCAGATCGCCGTGGGCGCGGCCGAACCGCTGCCCGGCCGGGGAGGAGTGCAGGGGCACGTAATGGAACACGGCGTAAATGCCGTTCTGTTTCAGGTGATCCAGCACAGCCTGGCGGGCAATGCCCGGCGCGAGGAGAACGTAATACATGTGGGCGTTGTGCTCGCACCCGTCCGGGATAACCGGGCGGCGGAGAAGGCCGCGCGCCTCCAGCGGGGCCAGGAGGGCGTGGTAGCGGTCCCAGGCTTCCCGCCGCCGCGCGTTGATGGCGTCCGCCTCTTCGAGCTGGGCCCAGAGGAAGGCTGCCGTCACCTCGCCCGGCAAATACGAGGACCCGGCCGCCTGCCAGGTGTATTTGTCCACTTCCCCCCGGAAGAAGCGGCTGCGGTCCGTGCCTTTTTCCCGGATGATTTCCGAGTTCTGGATGCAACGGGGAGAATTGACGAGCAGCGCGCCGCCTTCCCCGCAGATGATGTTTTTGGTTTCATGGAAGCTCAAGGCGCCCAGGTCGCCGATGCTCCCGAGGGGGCGGCCCTTGTATGTGGCCTGCAGTCCCTGGGCCGCGTCTTCCAGCAGAGCCAGGCCGTGGCGGGCGGCGATGGCGGCGAGCGTATCCATTTCGCAGCCGACCCCGGCGTAATGCACGGCCACAATGGCCTTGGTGCGCGGGGTTATGGCCGCTTCCACCAACCGTTCGTCAATGTTCAGGGTGTCTTCCCGGATGTCCACGAACACCGGCGTTCCGCCGCGCAGCACAAAGGCGTTGGCCGTGCTGACAAAGGTGTAGGACGGCATGATGATCTCGTCGCCGGGCCCTATGTCCAGAAGCAGCGCGAACATTTCCAGGGCGGCGGTACAGGAGTGGGTCAAAAGGGCTTTGCGGCAGGCAAGGCGCTCTTCCAGCCAGGCGTGACATCGCCGGGTATAGGGGCCGTCTCCGGCCAGCTTGCGGCCGAAATGGGCATCCGCTATGTAGTACAGTTCCTTGCCCGTCATATACGGCTTGTTGAAATCCACCCGTATGCCCATACACTCTCCCGGTAAAACGTTTGCAGAACGCTTCGCGGCAACGGCCTGCGCGGCTCAATGCCTGGCCACGACAATAATGCCCGCCACAATCAGGAGCGTGCCCGCCAGCTTGCCCAGGCTGAACTGTTCGCCGAACAGCAGCACGCCGAGCGTGAGCATGAACACGTAGTTGAGGCTTGCCCAGGGGTAGGCATAACTGATCTCGAATTTGGTCATGGCCAGCATCCAGGATATGCCGCTGAAAAAGGTGGCTGCCAGCGCGGTGATGACCCAGGGTGAGAGCAGGAGGCGCAGCACGAACATGACCTTGCCTTCCAGGCTCTCCGGCAGCGGTCCCGCGAGGGATACCTGCCAGCGGATGATGATCTGGCTGTACACGCTGAAAAACAGCATGGCGAAAATGTAAAGATGATCCATTGCGCGTATCACGGTAAAACCTCTGGGGGATCGGTTGTCATATAAGGGAAGGGGCGTGCTGTCCGGAGGATGGCTGCCGGTTCTCCGGCCCGCCGTGCCGCTTTTCGCGGCGAAACAGACGGGAAACGCCCCGTGTTCCGGGCAGGGACTGGCCGGAACACGGAGCGTATGGGAAAAACCGCACTAACAGCATTGGCGAATCCAATTGCACACGGCGAAATGACACACGCCCAGCATTTATCACGATGCGCAAAGATATTCTAGTGGGCAACGCGAGATTTCTTTTCCGGCCCAGGACGGTCCGGCCACGGGGCCGCGCCCCCGGCATCGGAAAGCGGCCAGGCGATCGCCTCAGAGTGAGTCTTTCGGTAAAATGCCCACTTCCCGGAAGGCGGAGCGGGGCAGGGTCAGGGCCTTGTCGATGGCGGCGAGCATGCGGTTTTTGTCGTTCGGCAGAATGCCGTGGATGTCCGCGAAGTTCAGCCAGTGGTCGCTGTAAAAGCGGCTTGTCACATCAAGGTTTTCCACCAGCAGGCGCAGCTCGCGCAAGGCGGCGTGCGGTTCCGGGAGTCCGAACGTCCCGGCCAGGAATTCGTCGCCCATGGGGGTGCCCGGCATGGGCGTGAAGGTGCGGATGCGGATGAACTCCGGATTGACGGCGTTCAGGACGGCCGCGCTGTCCAGGGCGTGCTCCCTCCACAACGCCGTGCCGCCGAGGCCGGTCAGGTAGTACATGGAGAGTTCGATCCCGGCGTCCCGCACGCGGCGGCAGCCGTCGATATACACGGCCTTGGTGCAGCCCTTGTTCGTCAAGGCGAGGAGCGGGTCATGGCCCGTTTCCATGCCGCAATGGATGCGGGAAAGCCCGGCCTCCCGCAGTTCGCGCCATTCCTGCGGACTTTTGCGGGTGAAGTACTGGGCCGCGCCGTAAGAAGTGACCCGCTCGACACGGGGGAAAACCTCGCGGATGCGGGCAAGAATTTCCAAAAGCTGGGCCGTGCGCATGACGACCGTATTGCCGTCGGCCAGGAACACGGTGCGTACGTAGGCGGGCGGGTAGTATTCCCCGGCCGTGGCGATATCCTCGAGGATATCCGCGACCGGGCGGATTCTGAATTTCTTCCTCTTGTACAGGCGGCAGAAGCGGCAGCGGTTGTGCGGGCAGCCCACCGTTGCCTGGATGATGACGCTGTCGCCCTCCGACGGGGGCCTGTACACGGTGCCTTCGTAGCGCATGGCGTTCTCCGTTCCGGGATATTTAAGGCGTGCCGGTCCCGGCACGGTTGGATATAAGCACTCTTTCGCGAAGCGCCAGTGTTTCTACTCACTCACAACAAGCGGGTACGCTTCTTCCAACGTGTGCACGGCCCCGCCCGGCGCGAGGATGCTGCTGTACAGGCCGAAGGCGGCAACGGAAAATGCACCCGCCCCGGTCGCGGCATTTTCCCTGACATGGGCGCGCAACGCGGCCGGGGGCGCTGTTTTCAGCCGGGCGAGGGTGATGTGCGGCGTGAATCGCCCCCGCGGCTCCGGCAATCCGGCCCCGCCCGCCAGGGCAGCGTCAATTCCTTCCTTGAGGCGGAAGAGCGCAGGCGACGGCTCCAGCCCGGCCCAGACAACGGTCTGGCGGCTTTGGGCGAACAGGCCCAGCCCCCGGACGGCAAGGGAGAAGGGAGCGGCCGTTACCTCCCGGAGCGAGGCACGGATTGCCGTGGCCTGATCCTGTTCCACTTCGCCGATGAACCGCAGGGTCAGGTGATGGGCCGTGAGCCAGCGGCAGCCGGGGATATCGGCCCGCAAGGCCGCCATGCGCGCGGTTACGCCGTCCGGGATGGCGACGGCCGCGAACAGGCGTGTTTTCCCGCCGGGGGCGTCCGGCATGGCGTTCCTTCCTATTGCGTCAGGATGTCGAGAAAGGCGTCCATATCCAGGTTGTGGAAGTAGTCGCCGATCGTAACGGCGGCGAGGGCGGCGGCAAGTTCCGCCCGCTCCACCCGGCGCCCGGCCAGGACGGGGGCCAGGGCGGACGCGTCCGCGTTGCCGAAATAGTCGCCGAAAAAGGCGATGTCCCTGATAATGCCCTTGTCCACGTCCATATGGACTTCGATTTTACCGCAGCCTTCGACGCGGCGCTCTTTCTTGATGCTGTAGGCCGGGGATGCGCCGTAATTCCAATCCCAGGTGTCGTACACCTCTTTTTTCAGGGTAGCCACAGCGGCCTTGTCTTCCTCTGTCAGCGTATACGGCACCATGGCGTTCTCGCGGAACATGGCGTCCCGCAGGGCTTCCATGAAGCGTTCCACCGGGATGTCGTCCCGCATGTAGGCCTTGACGTTGGTGACGCGGCTTTGCACGGACTTCAACCCCTTGGATTCTATCTTGTCCTTGGGGACCACCAGGGCCGCGCCGACCACGGAAAGATCGGAATCATAGAGGATGGTGCCGTGGTGCATGACCCGGCCCCGTTTGCAGTACTGGGCGTTGCCGGAAAATTTCTTGCCGTCGATTGTCATGTCGTTGCGGCCGTTGATTTCCGCCGTGACGCCCAATTCTCCGAGGGCTTTTACCACCGGGCGGCAAAAGGAGGCGAAGTCAAAAGCGGCCATGTTCCCGGCCGCGACGATGAACGTGAAATTGACGTTGCCGAGGTCGTGGTACACCGCGCCCCCGCCGGAAAGACGGCGCACCACGCGGATGCCTTTTTCCTGTACGTAGGAGGCGTTGATCTCCGCCACCGTGTTCTGGTGCTTGCCCACGATAATGGCGTTGTCGTTCCGCCAGAGCATGAAAATGCTGTGTTCCTTTGACAGGGTGTCAAAGACGTGCTGCTCCAGGGCAAGGTTGTAGTGCGGATCGGTTGCGTCGCTTTCAATGTAATACATCATGAAAAAATCCTTTATCGTTCATACGAACGCGCGCTCCCGGAGCGCGCTGACAAAAATGGCGGCAAACACCTGGTGGCCTTCCCTGTTCAGGTGAATGCCGTCGCTGTAAAATGCCCGGACCGGCAGGGCGATGCCGGCGGCATGCCCGGCCAGACCGGCGCGAAAATCCACAACCGGGCAGTCTTTTTCCCCGGCCAGCGCGCGGAGGCGCGCTACATATTCTTCATATACCGGGGTCCGTTCCGGGAAATCGGCCATGGCCGCCCAGTCTTCCCGGATGGGCGGGCAAAAGGGGATGGGGATGCCGCACAGCGGCGTGCCGCCCATATGCCGCACCCTGTCGATCAGAGCCGCCATGTTGGCGAGGGGTTCTGCCGGATCAAGGCCGGACAGGATGTCGTTGGCGCCGCCCAGGAGCATAACGGCCGTTGCCGCCGCGCTGACGGCTTTTTGCGTGCACAGGCTGAGCATGCCCGCGGTCATGAGGCCGTTGACGCCCTTGTTCAGGACCGGGACGCCGAGTTCCTTTTCCGCGAGCGCGGGCCAGACGTGTTTCCGGTCCACCTCGTACCCGTAAGTCAGGCTGTCGCCCAAGCAGAGAATCGCCACGGTACCTTCCTTTATCCCAAAGCGGTTTCGCTGCGGGAGAAGGCATATAGCACGAAACCGGGCACAATTCAAATAGCGGGGGCTGTCTTTTTACTGTATTCGGCATACAAAGAAACAGCGTTCAGGAACCGCCGGAGCCGGAGTATGGAAAAACAGGCCGTTATAGCGTCGTTTGACGATTTGCCCCTGGCTTACATTGCCAAAGGCAAACTGGAGAGCGCGGGCATCCCCTGCCGCCTGACCAACGAGTATCTGGTGGGGATTAACAACCTCTATGCCAACATGGTGGGGGGCATTGACCTTATCGTGCCGGAACGCGACGAGGCCGTGGCCCGTGAGTTGCTTACCGGGCAATTGTCCCGCCTGGAACTGGCCCCGGAAGACCGGGCGCTGGCGCCGGACCTGGAAGAAGCCCTGTTTGAGCCGGACTGCGCGTGCCCGCGCTGCGGCTCCACCGACGTGAAACAATTTTCCCTGCGCCGCGCGCTCATGGCCGTAACATACCTTTTTTTCGGCCTGCCGTTGGCGAGCCGGAAAACTTTTTACACGTGCGGCGTCTGCGGCCATAAATGGCGCGACGGGCAAAAAGACGCGAAAAAGGACGAACCATGACAGAAAAAGAAAAAGCCGCCGCCGGTCTGCTGTACGACGGCAACTACGAACCGGGCATGATGGCGGAGCGCATTCACGCCGCGAGCCTTTGCCAACGGTACAACACCTTGCCGCCGGGCAGCCGGGAGGAGCAGCGGGCGGTTATGCGCGAGCTTCTCGGCAAAACCGGCGATGATTTTCTGATCGTGCAGCCGTTTTATTGCGATTACGGCTACAACATAACGATCGGCGAGCGGTTTTTCGCCAACGTGAACTGCGTCATTCTGGACGCGGCACCGGTCGTCTTCGGGGACAACGTGTTTATCGGGCCGACTTGCGGCTTTTACACGGCGGGGCACCCGCTTAACGTGATCCAGCGCAACCAGGGGCTGGAATACGCCTACCCCATCGCCATCGGGAACAACGTCTGGATAGGCGGCAACGCCGTGTTCATGCCCGGCGTGACCGTGGGGGACAACGTGGTCGTCGGCGCGGGAAGCGTCGTGACAAGAAGCATCCCCGCAAACACCGTCGCCGTGGGCAATCCCTGCCGGGTGCTCCGGGACGTGACGGCGGAGGAGCTCGGCCTGCCCCCCGCCTTCTGAGGCCTGCCCCGGCGCGTTAGGGATGGGATGCTTGACAGTGTTATTCATTGTCCATACAAAGCGTATATGAGCAGAAGCGTTTTGGTGCGGCGTCTGAAGGACGCCGGGGCCAAGGTTTTCTCCGTTTGCAGCGGTATCCATTCCGTCCTGTTGTTTCTTTTCTCGGTTCTTTACAGCCTGGGAATACGCACCGCTTGCGGCCTGTCCGCACGGGGCAGGGACGCGCTGGCGTCCGGCTGCCGTTTTTTGCGGGAGCACCGGCTGTCCGCGCGGCGTATTTTCATGGGGCTGGTTTACGGGCTGGCGCTCTTCTGGGCGTTGTTCCTGCCGGGAATGTGACGCGTTAAGATTTTACCAATATATCAAGAGGCCCGCTGCGGTTGCAGCGGGCCTTTTAACGTATGGGGGATGTGGAAAAGGCGCTATGCCTTCTTCCACTTGCTCATATCAAGCTCGCCCTCGGTTTTCGAGACCACTGTCGCGGCCACGATGTCGCCGGTGACGTTCAGACAGGTGCGGCCCATGTCGAACACGGTGTCGACGCCGAGGATCATGGCGTAAGCGGCCGCAACGGCGGTGCCGGCTTCCACTTTCAGGCCCACGGATTCAAGCACCAGCAGCATCATGAGGGCGCCCGCGCCGGGCACGCCGGCCGCGCCGATGGCGCCCAGGGTCGCGGTGATCATCACAACGAGCTGCTGGTCCATGGAGAGGGGCTTGCCCACGGCAAAGCCGATGAACATGGAGCCGATGGCCAGGTAAATGGCCGTGCCGTCCATGTTGATGGTCGCGCCGATGGGCAGGGTGAAGGAGGAAATGGAGCGGGGAACGCCCAGGTTTTCTTCGGACACGCGCAGGGAAATGGGGAGCGTGGCGTTGGAGGAACGGGTCACGAAGGCCGTGATCATGGCTTCCTGAGCGCCGCGCAGGAACGTGATGAAGTTAAGCCCGAAGAGGGTCAAGGAACCGCCGAAGCCCACGATGACGTGGATGATGTAGCCGACATAGGCCAGCGCCATGACGAACACCAGGGGTCCGATAACCTTGGGACCCTGGACGGCGAACACGCCCGCGATCAGGAAGAACACGCCGATGGGCGCGTATTCCATGATGCCGCGCACGATCTTGTACATAACTTCCGCGCCCGCGGAAATAATGTCGAACAGCATGGCGCCTTTCCTGGACAGGTCGGCATCCTTGGAGTCGCGCAGGTAGGAAAGCCCCACGCCGAAGCAGAGCGCGAAGAAGATGATCGGCAGCACGGCGGCTTTGGCCAGGGAGTCGATGATGTTGGTCGGAATGATGGCCAGGAGAACGGTGGACAGCGGCGGCGCGTTGGAAGCCTTGCCCTGCAGGTCGGCCGCGCCGGTGAGGTTAAGGCCGTCGCCGGGCTTGAAGATGTTGGCCAGAACAAGGCCGATGGTGATGGCGACAATGACCAGGATTAAATAATACAGCAGGGTTTTGGCGCCCACCCGCCCCAGTTCGGCCGGGGCGATGCTGGCGGCCCCAGCGATCAGGGAGAGGAAGATGACCGGGACGACGATCATCTGCAGGAGCCTGATGAAGATGTCACCCAAGAATTTCGTGTACCCGACAAAGGTTTGTGCCGTGCCGGGATCGGAAAAGGCGAGCGCTATCCCGACAATGGCGCCGAGCAGGAGGCCGATCATAATTCGGACCAGAAGATTTGAGCCAAAATACCACCCCAGGAATCCAGACTTGCCCGATGTTTGTGCAGCCATCTCTCACTCCTTGAAATACAAGTGTTTCTGAATTGTCAGGGCATTCCTGAGCCTGCTTCCGGCTCAGGGGCGCTACCGCTAATCGAAAAAGGAAATCGAATAAACCACATAAGATAATAAGTCGGTTATGTCTTCTTTAGCCAGTCGGGTCAAGCCCTTTTTGGCAACTTACAAGGGGAAAGTCTAATGTCGACATGTTTTTCATGCTGAATCAATAGGTTTTTGACATGAAAAATCCTCCGGCCATAGGGCGGGAGGATTTTTCATGAACGCCGTCACGGGCGTTATAATGGCAATGAACGGGGTACCCGCGACGGGGCGGGCGGCCCGGACGTTTTTATTTTTTCTTGGTCAGGGCGGCCTGCATGGCCAGGCCGAGCGCGTTGCCGAACTCGCCGGGCTGGGCGGGTTTGGGCGCGTGCTTTTTCCAGTCCTTGTCTTCCCTTTCTCTGCCGCCTTCACGTTTTTCGCCGCTGTCGGCAAGGCCGAGGGTCACCTTGCGGCCAGCGGTATCCACCTCGCGCACGAACACCTTCACGGCGTCGCCCACGTTGGCTTTCTCAATGCCGCTCCTGCCGCGGGAGGAACTGATGGCGGAAGCGGGCAAAAGGCCCGTCACGCCGGGGCGCAGGGAGATGAAAACGCCGAAGGGCGCGCGTTTTTCCACCGTGCCGGTGACCTCTTCCCCGATGGGGAAATCTTCCGCCACGCCTTCCCAGGGGTCGCCGCCGACGTCGCGGAGCGAAAGGGAGAGGCGTTTTTTCTCCAGGTCGATGCCCTTGATTTTAACGGTGACCGTTTCGCCGACGGTAAGAACCTCGTCAGGCTTGTTCACGCGTTTTTCATATGACAGCTCGGAGATATGGATCAACCCGTCAATGCCGGGCAGAACTTCCACAAAGGACCCGAAGGCCGCGTTGCGCACGACCTTGCCCGTAACGACTTCGCCTTCTGTAAGGCGGCCTTCCACGGTTTTCCAGGGGTCGTCCATCACCTGGCGGGAGGACAGGGAGATGCGGGGGCCCTTGTCCGTAGTGGCGATGTCGAGAATTTTCACCCGGATCTTGTCGCCGGCGCTGACCACTTCGTCAGCTTGGGCGACGCGTCCCCAGGCCAGTTCGGAAAGGTGGATCAGGCCTTCGACGCCCGTGGCCAACTCCACGAACACGCCAAAGGGCGCAAGGCGCACCACCGTGCCTTCCAGCACGTCGCCGACGGCCACGGAGGAAAGGAACGCTTCGCGGTTTTCCGCCTGTTCTTCCTCAAGGATCACGCGGCGGGAAAGCACGATGTTCCGCCCGCCTTTTTCCAGTTTGGTGATGATGAAGGGCAGGGTTTTGCCGATGAAAGACTCGGGATCCTCAACGGGGCGCAGATCCATCTGCCCCAAAGGACAGAACGCGCGGCGCTTCATGACTTCCACCGCGAACCCGCCCTTGACTATGGCCTGGATCTTGCCTTCCACGGGCAGACGGGCGTCTTTGGCTTCCTCAAGCGCGGCAAGGCCGCCGGCACCGCGCATCATTTTGGACAAGCGCACTTCCTGAGACGATACCGTGACCACGTACAAATCGAGCGTATCGCCGACCGCGGGCGTCGCTCCCCCGTCCTCTTCCAGTTCGCTCCGTTCCACAATGCCGTCAACCTTGCTGCCCGTGCTGACGAAAACCGTGTCCGACGTAACGGCGACCACGGTAACCGTGACGCGCTGCCCGGGAGACAGGTGCGCGCCCGGCGCGCTTTGAGCTTCAAAGAGTGCGGCGAAATTTTCATCTTCCGCTTCGGCCGGTGTTTTTTGCGGCGCGGTCGGAACTTCCTGCCGGACAACTGCAGGGTGAGCCGGGGCCTCCGCGGCGGCCGGGATGTTTTCTTCCGGCTGCATGGCCCCTTCAGGCTGGACGGGTGTGTTTTCAGACATGGTGATTTACTCCATTAAGAATACCGCTATGGCGGTCGAATCCACATATCAGCGCAAAGCCCAACAGGCAAGTGGTGAATCCCATAAAAACAACGATTTTCGCTAATTTTCCTTTCGGAAAACGTTCGCCTCAGGGTTTCGGTTCCCTGCGGCGCGTAAAAAAATCGCGCAGGAGCGCCGCGCATTCCTCTTCCAGAATGCCGCCGGCCTGCCAGGGCCTGTGGTTGTGCAGGGGCAATTCAAACCCGTCCACTTGGGAGGAAACCGCTCCGGCCCTGCGGTCGTATGCGCCGAAAACCACGCCGGCAAGACGCGCGTGCACGATGGCGCCCACGCACATGAGGCAGGGTTCCAGCGTGACCACGAGAACGCAGTGTGTCAGGCGGTAGTTGCCGGTGTGCAGCGCGGCCTGGCGCAGCGCGGCTATTTCCGCGTGGGCCGTGGGGTCGCTCGTCGCTATGGGCGCGTTATGACCCCGGCCGATGATGGTCCCGGCAGCGTCAACGACGACCGCGCCCACCGGGACTTCGGAAATTGGCGGAACCTCGGGAACCGGGGAAATCTCCCCCGTCGGCGCGGCGCGGCGCGCTTCGGCGAGGGCCTCGCGCATGAGATCCTCCCAGGAGGGCCAGGGGGGCGGGGGAGTGGGCATGATGCGGTGTGCGGCCATAGGGGGAAGGGGCGGCGCGTTCCAAAGGCGGTTGCCGGAACGCGCCATTGCCGGAAACTGTTAGATGATGACGTGCCTGCGGATATATTCGGCCACGCTTTCGGGGGTGTCCTTCATGACCATGAGGCCGAGTTCCTCCTCGCGGATATAGCCTTCCCGGACCATGACGTCTTTCAGCCAGTCGACCATGCCGGTCCAGTAGGAACTGTCGTACAGGATGATGGGAAACGGTTTGATCCTGTTCGTCTGGGCGAGCACGAAGGCTTCGGAAAGCTCGTCAATGGTGCCCATGCCGCCGGGCATGACGACGTAGGCCATGGCGTATTTGACGAACATCAGTTTACGGACGAAGAAATAGCGGAAATCGCAGCGGGTTTTCACATACGGGTTGATCTGCTGCTCGTGGGGCAGGTGGATGTGCAGCCCGACGGATTCCCCGCCGGCCTCGGTTGCGCCCTTGTTGGCGGCTTCCATCAGGCCCGGCCCGCCGCCGGTGATGATGCCGTACCCGGCCTTCACGAGCTGGGCGGCGATGGCTTCCGTCGCCTTGTATGTGGGGGAGTCGGCCTGCGCCCGAGCGGAACCGAAGATGGAGACGCATTTACGCATGCCGCCCAACGTTTCAAACCCTTCCACAACTTCGGAAATGATTTTGAACAGCCGCCAGGAGTCCTGATTGGACAGTGTTTCGAGAACGTACTCAGTAGCAGTCATGGGTGCTCCTTTTGCGAAATAGAAGGGGACTATATACGGGGACTTTCCGCGAAACAAGCTTTTCATGCCCCATACGGACAAGGGTTTTTTCCATACACTAAACCGGGACGTCCGGAAGCGATTCAGTTTGGCGTCAGCCAAGGAAGGCCCGCTTTTACCGCAGGGAATGGACTCTTTGGTCCATGACCGAGGATAAAAGCGGAGCCTGACGCAGGATCACGCCAAACTGGATCGCTTCCGAAAAAGACTTGCGCTGGGGGGCGAGGCGCGTCATAAGAACGCTATCCAAGCCACCGACACCGCTTATGGATTCAATCCGCCGTTCTCGCGATGAGGAGATTGCATGAAAATCACTTTTCTCGGCGCCGCCAAAACCGTTACCGGCTCATGTTATGTCGTGGAAACCGACAACGCGCGCTTTGCCGTTGACTGCGGCATGCACCAGGGTAACGCGGCCATTGAGGAGCGCAACGAAGACACCGAGCTCTACCGGCCCGGCGACATCGATTTTTTCCTTGTGACCCACGCCCATATCGACCACTCCGGCCTGTTGCCGCGCATGGTCAGGGAAGGGTTTTCCGGTCCCGTCTACTGCACGGAACCCACGGCCGACCTTTTGGGGATCATGCTGGCGGACAGCGCCCACATCCAGGAAATGGAGGCGGAATGGGCGACGCGCAAACAGAAGCGGCGCGGCGCCAAACCCGTGGAACCGCTGTATACCCAGGAAGACGCGGCGAAAGTCGTGTCCATGCTTTCGCCCATCAGCTATGACAAGAGCTTCCAGCCCGCCACGGGCGTGCAGGTGACCTATAAAAACGCGGGGCACATTCTTGGGGCGGCTTTTCTGGAACTGGTCGTGGCCAAAAACGGCGACACCTACAAACTGATTTTTTCCGGGGACCTCGGCCGGCCCGACGCGCTTATCGTGGAAGACGCGGAAGTGCCTGAGCTCAAACCCGATTACCTGTTCATGGAATCCACGTACGGCGACCGGGACCACAAAAACGAAAGTTCGAGCCTTGAGGAACTTGCGGAGGCCATCAAGTACAGCCATTCGCGCGGGGAAAAGGTCATCATCCCGGCCTTTGCCGTTGAGCGGACGCAGGAAATCCTGTTCACGCTGCACAAACTGCATAAGCGCGGCATGCTGCCCGCCAATCTGCCCATCTACGTGGACAGTCCCCTTGCCATCAAGGCGACGGAAATATTCCGCAAATTCCCGGAATACTATGACGAGGAAACCCGCGCCGTGGTCAACGCGGGCGAAGACCCGTTCGACGTGCCGGGCCTGCGGTTCACGCCCACGACGCAGGAATCGCAGGCGATCAACGCGGTCAGCGGCCCGGCGGTCATCATTTCCGCCAGCGGCATGGCCAACGCGGGCAGGGTCAAACACCATTTGCGCCACAATTTGTGGCGGCCAGGGGCGAGCGTTGTGTTCGTCGGCTACCAGGCCATCGGCACCCCCGGCCGGAAGCTCGTTGACGGGGCGCAGAGCCTGCGCCTTCTCGGCGAGGACACGGCGGTCAAGGCCAAGATTTTCACCATCGGCGGCTTTTCCGCCCACGCGGGCCAAAGCCAGCTCCTTGCCTGGGTCGAAAAATTCACGCACCCGGAGATGACGGTCGTGCTCATCCACGGCGAGGAAAAAGCCCAGACCGTGCTCTCCGGGCTGATTGAAGAGCGGTTCGGCCTGAAGGTGGTCATCCCCGGCTACCTTGAGGAACTGGCTCTTATTCCGGGCAAGGAGGCGGCCATCGTTCCCGCAGTCGCCCTGGACAAGGCCATGCCCGCGATCAACTGGGATACGCTGTTCGCGCTTACCCGGAACACGATGGATCTCGCCCAGTCCCGCAAGGACAGCCTCTCGCAACACGATTGGGCCGTGCAGGCGGAATTCCGGGACAAACTTCTCGAAATCAACAGCGAATTGGCGCGGTTCGCCTCGCAGGCCTAACTCCGGAGCGGAATTATGCGCATCATTGCCGGGGCGTTCAAGGGACGCGAACTCAAAACCAGCGTGGGGCCGGGCTACCGCCCGGCCATGAGCAAGGTGCGCGGCGCCATTTTTTCCATGCTGGAAGCGCGGGGCGTGATCTGGCCCGAGGCGCGGGTGCTGGATCTTTTCGCGGGCAGCGGGAGCCTCGGGCTGGAAGCCCTGAGCCGGGGCGCGTCTTACGCCTGCTTCGTGGAACTGGATAAAAAAGCGGCCAACATCATCCGCGACAACGCGGAGCGGTTCGGGCTGGACGGGAGCCGGTACGCCATCCGGCAGCAGGAGGCGCGGACCTTCCTCGCAACGCGTGACATGGACCCCTTTGATGTTATATTTATCGACCCGCCATACCGGGGGAATTTTTTATCCTCCAGCATGACGGCTGTTTTGCGCAAGCACTGGCTGCGGGAAGGCGGCATCATCAATGCCGAGGTCGAGCGCGGCATCGACCTTGACCCGGACGCGGATTTCCCGCCCCTGGAGTGCATCGCGGACAGAGAATACGGACAGACACGGGTGGTGTTATGGACTCTTTAAGCGGACGCATCGCGGTATACCCCGGAACCTTCGACCCCCTGACCTTCGGGCATGTGAGCCTGACGCGCCGGGCCTGCGGCATGTTTGATTCGGTTATCTTCGCCGTGGCCGAGGAAACGGGGAAAGACATGCTGTTTTCCACCGAGGAACGGCTGGAGATGGCACGGGAAGTTTTCCGGGACAGGCCCAACGTGCATGTCACGGCGTTCAGCGGGTTGACGGTCAATTTCGCCCGCCAGTGCGGTTCCAAGGTGCTCTTGCGCGGCATGCGGGCCGTTTCCGACTTCGATTACGAGTTGCAGCTCGCGCTGCTCAACCGCAAGCTCGATCCGGGCGTTGAGACCATGTTCCTCATGACGGACGCCCGCTGGCTGTTCATCAGCTCGAGCAGCGTCAAGTCCGCTGCCCGGCTCAACGGCAATATCGAGGGGATGGTGCCGGAGATCGTCCGCGAGCGGCTGCTGCAGAAATTCGGCCATCCGTTTACGCCCGCGAAGATGCTGGGCGACGACTAGCACCTAGAGAGGATTGCCGGTCGTTGCCCCACCCCTAACGGTCTTTTGCCGCCGGAGATTGTGTGCTATTCCTTAATCGGGAACCTTCCCGCAAGGAATCGCCATGACCGACGCTCCCTCCATGAAAACCATCCTGGCCGCCGACATCGGCGGCACCCACAGCCGGTTCGCGCTGTTCCGGCTCGACCCGCGCTCTCCTGATCCTCTGGCCACGCTCCGTCTCGTGCGTCGGGTGCGCTTTTCCACCGCCGCCAGCACGGACACCGGCCACATGATGCGCACCCTGGCCGCGTCCGCCGGGGACGATGGCGGCTTCTTCCTGCCCGCGTCGTCCGAACCCGTGCATGTGGATGCCGCGGTTCTCGGCATTCCCGGCCCGGCGGCCGTGGCGGACGCCTCCATCGCGCCGCCGGAGGGAGAGGTCTGCTATTGTCCCAACATCCGCTGGCCCCTGGAGGCGCGGCCCGTGATGGACGCGCTGGAAGGCGCACCGGTGCGATTTATCAACGATTTCGTCGCCAACGGCTTTGCCTGCGCCCTGTTGCCGCACCGCATCGACGCCGTGACCGTGCTGGCGGGCGAAGACAGGCCGGGCTTTCCCCGCGCGGTGATCGGCGCGGGCACCGGGCTGGGGCACTGCTGCATCCTGCCGGGACCCGTGCCCGTCGTGGCGGGGGCGGAGGCCGGGCATACCCTGTTCCCCTTCACCAGGGAGGAGGAAGACCTCTACCGGTATCTGGCGGAACTCCACGGCACGGACCGGATAAGCGGGGATATGGCCGTTGCGGGCAACGGACTTTCCAACCTGTACGCCTATTGCACCGGGGAGAAGATTCCCGCGCACGAGGTAGCCCCGCTGGCCGCCGCGAACCCGGAAGTCATGGAGGTTATCGCCAGGCTGTATGGCCGGGCCGTTGCGCATTACGTCCTTAACACCCTGCCGCTAGGAGGGATTTTTATTACCGGCGGCCTGGCGGCCAATCTGCCGGGCGTTCTCGGCCATCCGTCCTTCGCGGCGGAACTCAGGGAGAAAAACCCCATGGGCAGGAGCCTCGGGGCCATCCCGGTCATGCACGTGCGCAACCACGACCTCGGTCTGTGGGGCAGTGCCGCCTATGCCGCTCTTCTGTTGCGGGAAGGCCGGGTGTAGCCCGGAACGGCGGGTGAACGGCCTGCCGCAACAGTACGCTTACACCAGCCCCGCCCCCAAAAGAACGGCGATAAGCAGAAGCAGCGCGCCGGTGAGGTTTTTCACGTAGTTCATTGTGATCTTGTGCAAAAACTGTTTTCCCAGCAAGGTTCCCGCGAACGCCGCGATTCCCCCGGTAACGATCAGCGGCGCCTGTCCGGCCGTCAATCCGGCCGTTTCCGGCGAAAGCCAGAACACCATGCCGTAAACCGTTATGCGGGCCACATCCACCATGAAGGCGATCATGGCGTTTGAGCCGACGAACGCTTCCGTGGAAAGATCCATCTTGGTGAGAAAAGTGGCGCGCAACGCGCCCTGGTTTCCGGAAAATCCCCCGAAAAAACCGGATAACAGCCCGCCCAGGACCAGGTATTTGCGGTCGATCCGCAAACTGCTCAGCTTCGGCACGAGTTCGAACATCGCGAAGATGACCATCAGACCCGCTATCAGGAGCTTCAACGGCGTTATCGACGCCGGGAAAGAGCCGACCGTATAGGTTGCCACGGGGGCGAACCGGGCGGCGTATCCAAGCGCCGCCGCCCCGGCAAAGGCGGCCAGCATGGCGGGCAGGCCGAACCGCAGAACAACGCCCCGGTCGGCATGCTTGCCCACGACGAAAACTTTCAGAATATTATTGGCTCCATGCACCATGGCAGTGGCTGCAACCGCGCTCTGGACCGGGAAAAAAAGAGCGAAAACAGGCATGAGCATGGTGCCGAGACCGAACCCGGAGTAAAACGTCAGGCAGGAAACAAACAGCGCCGCAAGCGCCACGGAGAAATAGGCAATCATGGTAATTATCCTTGCCGGAGAATGATAAAGCCACTTCTTCGGGGAATACGGCAAAAAGGTATACAGAAATGCCTGTAACTGACAAGCGGATGTTTCCCGGGCGGCACGCAGCCCCGGCAAAAAACGGCCCGCGCCCGGTTACTTCATGCTTGCGGGCCGTTGTGTTCACGCGAGGGGGATCAGGCGGATTTGGCGCGTTTCCCGAAGGTCTCCGCCGCCATTTCCAGCACGCGCTCGGCATCGTCCGGGGTGCAGCGGATCATTTCCGCGTGCCGCTTGAACCAGGTTATCTGGCGTTTGGCGTAGGCGCGGGTATTTTGCAGCCAGACGGCCTTGCAGGTTTCCAGGTCCGTCTGCCCGGTGATGTATTTGAACAACTCCGCGCAGCCGATGCCGGACCAGCCGGGAGCCACTGGGTCGGGGCAGCGTCCGTGGGCTTTCCGGGCTTCCTCGATGGCGCCCGCCTCCAGCATGGCGGTGATGCGGCCCGCCAGGCGGGGCGTTATGGCCTCCAGCGAAAGATCCATGCAAAAGGAAAGCGGGCGGTAGAGGGACGGCGGCAGGGGCAGCGAATGCCAGTAACCGAGCGGGTGCCCGGTGCCTTCCAGCACTTCCAGCGCGCGGGTGATGCGCTGGCTGTCGTTGGGGTGCAGCCGCGCGGCGGATTCCGGATCGCGTTGCAGCAACAGGGCGTGCAGGGCCTTGGGCCCCTGTTTTTCGCATTCCTCCTGCCAGCGTTGCGAAATGGCGGGGGGCACCGGGGGAATGGGCGCGATGCCGGAAAGGAGCGATTGCAGATACAGCCCCGTGCCGCCGACAAGGATGGGCATGCGCCCGCTCTTATGCGCGGCGGCGATTTCTCCCCTTGCCAAGAGGGCGTAAGCCCCCGCGCTCAGTTTTTTCCTGATGGGGAGAAAACCGTAGAGTTTGTGGGTGACCTGGACAAATTCCCGCACGGAGGGCTGGGCCGTGATAATGGGAAAATCGGCATACACCTGGCGGGAATCGGCATTGATGATGATGCCGTCCAGCGCGCGCGCAACAGCCAGGGCCAGGGCGCTTTTGCCCGTGCCCGTGGGACCTGCGATCACGATGACCGGGATGGGGTGCTCGTGCGCGGCGCTCATGCGTTACAGGGCCGCGCGCGGGCCGGGCGCGCCCGCGGGCGGCAGGCCCGCGCCCGCCATCGTGCCGGTGAGCAGGCCCGCTTCGTCAAAGTTCAGAACAAGAATGCCCCGGCCGAATTCAAGCAGCCGCTGGCGTTCCTCCGGAGAAACGGGCACGGGCCTGCCGTCGGCGTCAACGCAGATGACGGCCTTGATTTCTATGTCCGCCGACCCTATGGCGTTGGCGAGAGCGGCGGTCACGGCCGTGACGGACAGCGCCTTGTCGCTGTTTTCCACGGCGCTGCCCTTGTAAATCTGCCCGGTGGCGGTGAGCACGGCGGCGCCGCGCGTCTGGCGGCTATAGGGGGTGTAGGCGGGAAGCGTCGCCTCCTTGGCCGCGTTCAACAGCTTCAGGCTTTCGTCGGCGTTGAGGTCCTGCACGAACCATTTGCGGTAAATGCGGTCGTACTCCCCGCTTTCCACCAGCATTTTCATGCCGTCGTTGACCATGCGCAGGATATCGCCCCGGTCGCGGTTGACGGCGATGCGCAGCTCCGTGATGCCGAGCGGCGTTCCCAGCGTCGACATGCCGGAGTACCCGAGCTTGCCCATATAATAATAAGCGCTCTGCACCGGGCCGCAGTAGGCTTCCACCTCGTCGTTGAACAGGGCTTTGAGCGGCGTGACCTTGTCCTTGAACGGTTTGATGTTGATGCCGCCGAAGTTTTGCAGCAGCCGGTGCTGGTATGACCCCTGCTCGACGGCAACGCGCTGGCCGCGCAAAAACGTGGCGTTGGGGTAGCGGTTGTAGTTTTTGGTAAACAGCCTGACCTGCAATGAGAGGGTGGGCATATCGGAAAAGAGAAAAGATTTGGTCCGCTCTTCCGTTTTCACCATGCCCGATGTTATGGTGACCACGCCCTGGCCGAGTTCGACCGGGATGATGTCCCATTGCAGGGGGCGCGACACAAGGCTCGCGGAGCCGCTGAAAATGGCCTCGACGATCTCCACCTCGAACCCCACGGGTTTGCCGCCCGGGTCCTCAAAGGAAAACGGGGCGAACTCCCGGTCAAAGCCGTATATCACCCGGACGGGCCTGGACGCGGCAAAGGCCTCGTCACCAAAGACAGCGGGAAGATGGGCCGCGGCAATGCCGGAAAAAACAAAGACCGCGAAAAGGAAGACCTTGCGGATCATGCAGTACTCCTTGGAACAGGCTGGAGAAAACCTATCACAATCCGGCCGCCCTTGCCACCGGTCCCTTTTCAGGGGCGCGGGCGGCCGGCGCGGTGCGTACAGGAGACGCCGGAATATGAAACATTCTCATGAGGATCTTATCGGCAGATTGTCCGGTTTGCTTACCCGGGCCGGGTACCGGATGGCAACGGCGGAATCCTGCACCGGCGGCATGATCGCCGCGCTCTGCACGGACGTGGCGGGCAGTTCCGACTGGTTCACCGGCGGCATTGTGGCCTATTCCAACGAAATAAAGAAAAATGTGCTCGGCGTGCCCGGGGCGGTCATTGCGGCACACGGGGCCGTCAGCGGCGAGGTTGTGCGGCATATGGCCCTGGGGGCGCTTCACGTTATGGGCGCCGAGGCCGTTGTCGCGGTTTCGGGCGTTGCGGGGCCCGGCGGTGGCACGGAGCTGAAGCCCGTGGGGTGCGTGTGGTCGGCCGTGGCCGTCCGGGAGAAGAAGGGCGCCTGCGCGGTCGATCTCGCAAATCTGCGCCGGGTTTTCCCGGACGCCATCCGGCTGGAGGCGGAGGACCTTTCCATCGTTATCGCGGCTATCCCGCATCATTTCAAGGGGTCCAGGGCCGAGGTCCGCGAGGCGGCGGCGCGGGAAACCCTGCGCGAACTCGCCTTGCTGCTGGATGCGGGCGGCGTGGGCTGACATTTTTTTTGTTGTGTCCTCGCCCGGGATGTGTAGTATAGGATACTAGGTGTTCCCAATATCCTAAAATCGATGGAGGTAGTGTATGCGCAAGGTGTTTGTGGCCGTTACCGCTCTGGTGTGTTGTCTGGCGTTCACCGGCGCGGCGTTCGCGGCGGACGATTTCCCGCAGGTATATCCTAAATCGGGCTACGTCGTGAAAGAGCGTGAAAAGCTCGGCGGCACCGGGGAGGGAAAAGTCCATTGCGAGTACGCTTTCCCGCGCGACAAGGCTCTGGCCGACCAGGCGGTCAAGGAAATAGCCTGGCTGACGCTGCCGCCGGGGGCGAGCATCGGCGTGCACAAGCATGATAAAAACGAGGACGCGTACATCGTCGTTTCCGGGAGCGGCGTCTTTATCGGAGGCGACGGCAAGGAAATTCCGGTCAAGGCCGGGGACACCACCATCGCCCGGAAGGGTGAGGCCCACGGCATGAAGAACACGGGAACCGAACCGCTGGTTATCCTGGACGTTATCGCCCAGCAATAGGCCGGTAGCCCTTCAGCCTCATACGACACAACGCCCGCATCATGCGGGCGTTGTGTCGTATGAGGCGTTATCCCTTTCTACTTCAGGCACTTCAGGGCTTCGCGGGCCACGATGATTTCCTCGTTGGTGGGGATGACGAAAATGCGGACTTTGGCCCCGGCGGGGGAAATGGTCGCTTCCTCGCGCTGCGTCACGTTGCGGGCCGGGTCAAGGGTGATCCCGAGATAATCCATGTTCGCGCAGATGCGGGAGCGGACCTTGATCGCGTTTTCCCCGATGCCGCCGGTGAACACGATGCCGTCCAGCCCGTTCATCACCGCGCAATACGCGCCGATGTATTTTTTCACCTCGTGGACGAAGTGTTTGACGGCGAGTTTGGCCCTGGGGTTGGTGTCGTAAGCTTCCTCAAGGTCGCGCATGTCGCCGGACAGGCCGGAAATGCCCGCGAGGCCGCCCCGCGTCACAAATTCATGCAGCACCTTCTCCTCCCTCAGCTTGGTCGCCTCGGCGAGATACGGCAGCACAAAGGGATCCATGTCGGCGGAGCGTTTGGCCATGGGCACGCCGCTCTGGGTGGTGAAACCCATGCTGGTGTCCACGCTTGTACCGTTCATGACGGCGGCGAGCGAGGAACTGCCGCCGAGGTGGCAGGTGATGAGTTTCAGTTCTTTAAGCGGCCTGCCGTACAGCTCCGCCGCCCGTTCGGAAACGTAGCGGTGCGACGCGCCGTGGAAGCCGTAGCGGCGCACTTCGAAATCCTCGGTCCATTCCCAGGGGATGCCGTAAACGGCGGCGTGGTCGGGCATGTTTTTATGAAAAGCCGTTTCAAACGCGCCGACGAGCGGAATGGCGGGGAGCATTTTTCTGAACCGCCTGGCCGCGTTGATATAGGGCGGGTTGTGGGCGGGCATGACGCCGGAGAATTTTTCCATTTCCGCCAGTACGTCCTCGGTCAGTTCATACGCCCCACGGTATTTCATGCCCGCATGCACGGCTTTGAACCCGATGGCCGCGATGCGGGAGGGGTCGTCAAGCACGCGCGGCATGCCGTCCAGCGGGCGGATCATGGCGTCGAGCATGGCCTGGATGGCCGCGTCGTACCCTTCGCGGGTATCCATTTCAAGTGAACGGGTTTCCTTCCCGTTGGTGAAACTCACGGGGGACTTCTCGCTCCCGATGCGTTCGATATATCCTCTGGCAAGGGTTTCTTCGTTGTCCATTTCCAGCAGACGGTACTTGAGGGACGTGCTGCCGATGTTCACAACCAGAATATAGGCCATATTTCCTCCGATGTTGCATTCGTCCGTTTGTCTCTGTGTCGGGGCGGGAAGACCCGCGTGAAATGCAGTATACGCCGGGAACCGCCGCAGGCCAAGCTCAATACTCCAGGCCCAGACGCTTCATGCGCCGGTACAAGGTGCTGCGGTCGATCCCCAGCGCGTTGGCGGCTTCGCCGTGGTTGCCTTTGCTCGCTTCGAGCGCCGCCAGGATTTCCCGCGTCTGGCGGTTTGCCCTGGGCGAGGGGGCGGTTTTCCGCGGCAGGGCATCCGCGAGGCACGGCGCGGCGGGCGGGAAGCGCAACTGCGGCCCGAGCATTTCCTCCAGCAGGGCCGCCGTCACGGCGCCGTTTTTCAGCCGGGCGGCCACCCGTTCCATGACGTTTTGGCACTCGCGGACGTTGCCGGGCCAGGAATACTGCTCCAAAATACGTACCGCGCCGGGCGAAAGGGAGAGGCTCCGGCCCGAGTCCTCGGCAAATTGCCGCAGGAAGGCTTCGGCGTAGAGCCGGATGTCGCTCCCGCGCTCCCGCAGCGGCGGCAGCGTGAGGCGAAGGACGTTGAGCCGGTGGTAGAGGTCGTCGCGGAACTTGTTCCCGCGCACGAATTCTTCCAGGTTCTTGTTCGTCGCCGCGATAATCCGCACGTCCACGGGAACGACCTTGTAGCTCCCCAGGCGCACCACCACGCGTTCCTGGCAGAACCGCAAAAGACGGCTCTGGTTGGCGTAATCCATTTCCGCCACTTCATCGAGGAAGATGGTGCCGCCGTGGGCTACTTCAAAAAGTCCCGGCTTGCCTTCCTTGCTCGCGCCGGTGAACGCGCCGCCCACGTAACCGAACAGTTCGCTTTCCAGGAGCTGGGTGGGGATGGCCGCGCAGTTGACCGCCACAAAAGGGCCGGACGCGCGCTTGCTGGCGTTGTGGATGCTCTGGGCGAAAACTTCCTTGCCGGTGCCGGTTTCCCCGAGGATCAGGACGCCGGAGTTGGTCTCCGCGTAATCCCCGGCCAGTTCCACCGCCTTCCTGACGGCCTCGCCGTCGCCGATGATATCGGAAAAGCGAAACCGCGCGACATGCCCGCGCGCGTAAAGGCCCTCGCGGATCATGGCTTCCATTTGCTGGATGCGGCTGGTCTGCTGGAAGGTGAAAACAGCCCCGTACACTTTTTTGTCGCGGCGGATGGGCACGGCGTCGCAGACCAGCGTCTCTTTGCCCACGGAGACGAGAAACTGCTCCGGGCTCTGCGGTACGACTTTTTTTCCACCGCGCCCCAATTGCGGGATTATCTGGGCGATGGACCGGCCCGGCAGCGCGCGCCCCTTGAATATCTCCCCGGCGGCTCCGTTGGCGCCGGTTATGATCCCGGCCTCGTCGATAACGAGGATGCCCTCGCGCGAGGCGTTCATGACCACGCGGAAAAGATCGCTTTTGGCGGATTCCAGATCCAGGGCCTCCTGGAGGCGGAGCGCCTCCCGCGCCGCGCGGAGCAAACTTTCCTCGCCCAATTGCAGCAAGGAGTTCGCGACCCCCAACCGCTTGGCCGCTTCCGTCGCCAGAACGCCGCCCACGATGACCTCGGCCCCGTTTGCCACGGCTTCGCGGACGGCCTTGTCGTAATCCTGGTTGTGGGTGACCGTGTACTGGGTCACGGCGATCCCCAGGGAGGAGGCCAGAAACTGGATGCCCTCCACCATCTGCGAAAGCGCCAGCACCGCGATGTTCTTGCCCAGGCTCCTGGCCCTGGTGACGGCCTTGATGCTGTCAAACGCCGTGACCGGGATATCCACGACCGGGATGTCGACCTTGTTTTCCAGCAGAACCTGGTTGATGCCGCCGCGCGCGCCCACGATGCCGACGCCTTTGGCCATGTACCGGGCGACAACCTCCAGCGTTTTGGAGGGCTGGCAGTGGTCCACGATGATTTCCGGGCAGAGGTCAGCGAGCACGGGACGGGCGAACTCCGCCATGTATTCCGAAGGGAACAGGAACAGGATTTTGAGCATGACGCCTCCATGCGCGGCAGAATGTTGCACGCGCAAGAATGCATCATTATGCATCAAAGAACAAGCCGTCGTCTTCGGCACATTTTTTGTGCGTACTTTTCGAAAAATCGTTTATTCTTTCCCTTTACCGCTGTTTTGGATACTATACGCCAGCCTGACAGGGCGCTTTGCGCCGTGCGCGGCGCAACGCAGCGACATTGTGTGGGGGGAAATATGGAGGATGCACGCGTTACCGGCGGTCCGGCCGCCGTGGATCGGGGTCCGGCCGGTACTTTTCCGGCGTCCGGGCCGGTGACGGCTCCCGCCGGCGCCGCCCGGCCCGAGGATTACGCCGCGAGCGGCGGGCAGATGCGGCCGCTGACGGTGTTCACCGGGTCCGGCTGGGATCTCTTTAAAATTCATATCCGGAATTATATCCTAACGATTCTGACCCTTGGCGTGTATTCTTTCTGGGCCAGGGTCAGGGTCCGCAAATACCTGTGGGAGAACACCGTTCTGCTTGGGGAAAACCTGGAGTACACGGGCACGGGCGGCGAGCTGTTCAAAAGCTTCCTCGTGGTCATGCTGCTCGGCGGCCTGGGCATGGCCGCTGTTTACGCCTGCATGCTGCTTGTTCCCCTCGCGGCTCCGTTCATCGTGCCCGTCATTCTTGTGCCGGTGGGGCATTTTGCCTCGTACCAGGCCTTGCGCTACCGGCTGACCCGCACCCGCTGGCACGGCATCCGGGGTAATATGGACGGCGGGGCCGCCAGGTACGCCGCCGCCGGGTCCGGCTACTCCCTGCTGACTCTCTTGACGCTGTTCATCTGCATGCCGCTCGAAACGGCGCGGCTGACCGCGAAACGGTTGAACGCCTCGTTTTTCGGCAGCCGGAGGGTGGGGTTTTCCGGCAGGGCCAAACCACTGTTCGCGTCCTGGTTGAAGTCCTACATCCTGCTGGCGCTGCTCGGCGCGGGGGCCGCGCTCGTGCTCTACGGCGTGGGGATTGATGACGTGTCGACCCCCGCCGCCGAAGACATCATGCCCCTGGTGCTGGGCTTTTTCGTCATTTCCTTCGGCGTGCTGGCCCTGGCGGGCCTTTTCACCATCCTGTACAGGGCCGCCGTGGTCCGCTGGCTTTTCGGCAACCTGACGTTCGGGGACATGCGGTTTGACGCCAAACACTACAGGGCCTGGGGCCTGTTCAAGCTGATGCTCGGCAACGCCCTGCTGTTGCTGTTCACGCTGGGCATAGCCTACCCCTGGACGGAAATCCGCACCCTGCGGTTTTTTCTGTCCAGCATCCGCTATGCCGGGGATCCCCGGTTGCGGGATCTTTTGCAGGACACCCTGCCGGAACGCTCGCGCGGCGAAGGCCTGCTGGACGCTCTTGACGTGGACCTCGCCATCTGAGTCCGGGGGAGGGGGGCCATGCAGCTGCAAGCGGAATTTAACGACGGCGTAAACGCGCTCACGCATCCCGCGGTCTGCGCCTTTCTCGGAGACATGTTGGAAGTGCGTTCCCTGAACGGGGACAAGCTGGCGGTCTGGGCGCGGGACGGCGTTCTGGCTGATTCTCCCGGTAAACTTCCCCTGCGGCTGCGGCATACGGCCAGCGCGGGCGAGCGTCTCGTGGTGCGCGACGATGGGGCCGCTGCCCTGTTTCGGGAATGGCTCGGCCCGGCTCTTGCCCGGCAACGCGCCAAGACCCGCACCCGCTGGATTCTGGGCACGGTCACCGTCTGGCTGCTTCTGGCCCTTGCCTGGGCGGGGTTTCCCCACGCGGTCAATCTCGTCGCGGACATGATCCCCTACCGTTGGGAACGCGCCTTGGGCGAGCAGGTGCGCGGCACCGTGGGCCGGGCTCTCGGCGAGACGGACGGCGGCGACGGGCCCTGGCGCGACGCCGGACCGGGCTATGACGCCTTGCAAGAACTGGTCGCGCGCCTTGCCCGCGCAGGCGATGGGGCAGGCGACGGCGCGGGTGACGCGGCGGGCTATACGTTCAGCGTCAGCGTGCTGGACGCGGACTTGGTGAACGCCTTCGCCCTGCCGGGCGGGTTCATCGTGGTGACCACGGGGCTTATCAGGCAATGCCGCACGCCGGACGAACTGGCCGGGGTGCTGGCGCACGAGATGGCGCACGTCACGGAGCGGCACAATACCCGCGCCCTTGTCCGCGACCAGTTTCTCGCTTTCGCGCTGCAACTGGTGACGGGCGGCGGCGATATCGCGGGGCTTGCCAAAACCGCCGGGAACGCCGTGGTGAGCAGCAAATTCAGCCGCGAGGCCGAGCGCGAGGCCGATATCCTCGGGGTTCGCCGCCTCGCCCGGGCGGGCATCGACCCGGAGGGTACCGCGTCGTTTTTTGCGGGTGTTTCGCGTAACGAGTCCAAGGAGCGATTCAGCTACTTCGACTCGCACCCGTTGATCCAGGACCGCCAGGAATATATGCGGCTCGAGGCCGCGCAGTTTTCCGGGCCGTTCACGCCGGCCCTTGACGCGAACACGTGGAGCCTTCTGAAAGCGCATGCCGCGAAAAAGAGCGGCAAACAGGGATAACCGTATGGAAAATCAACCATTATCACCCAATGCGGACGTGTCCGCTTCTCCCGCGACGCGGCAAGCGCCTTGCCGCGTGCCGGAAATGTCCCGCGCGGGCCTTGCCGGGCTGAGGGAGCGGGGCGTTTTTTCCAGGGACGCCTGGGAAGCGGCCATGGATTTTTGCGGCTTCCGGCCGGGAGCCGTGGAATGGCGCCTGTACTGGCAGCATATTCTGCTGCTCGGCGGCGCGCTGTTTCTTGTGGCCGGGATTATCTTTTTCATCGCCTGGAACTGGGGTGACATGCACCACTTCGCCCGCATGGCGCTGGTGGGGGGCATTGTGGCCGTTACCGGCCTCTGCGCGGTGTGGCTCGGGCCGGATACGAACCTGGGCAAGGTGCTGCTGCTGTCCTGCGGCATCAGCGTCGGCCCGCTGCTGGCCGTGTTCGGCCAGACGTACCAGACCGGCGCGGAACTGTGGGAACTGTTCCGCGTCTGGACGGCGGTTCTGTTCGCCCTTGCCCTGGCGGGCAGGCAGGCGGCTCTCTGGTTCACGACCTGGCTTGCCGCCAATATTTTCGTCATACTCTGGCTGGGCCGCTCCATGGACAGCCCCCTCGAGGCCCTCGGCATGTTCAGTTTGCTGCCGGAATGCGTTCTCGGCCTGGCGCTCGCCGTGGCGGCCTGGGAATGCGCCGCGTACAACGCCCGCCGGAAGGAGCGGGGCGGGAATGTATCCCGGCAACAGGGCTGGCTCCAATCGCGCTGGCTGCCCCGGCTCCTCTTTTTCGACCTGACGGTGCGCCTCACGGTCTATCTGTGCCTCATAATCTTCGATCCATACGGCATACGCCATATGCTGGAGTTCGCGCTTCCCCATTACATCCTGCCGGCTCTCGCCCTGGTTGTGGCGGGCGGTTCCTGCTACTGGCACCGCAAGAAAACGCCGGATCTCTTCATGCTCGCCTGTCTGGTTTCCGCCTGCGCGGTCCTTTTTGCCTCGGTCCTCCTGCGAGCGGAGTTTCTTTTTGAAGCGGGAGTCGGCGCGATTTTCATCTGGGGGTTGATAATCGTGGGGTTGACAGCCGGGGTCGCGGCAATTCTGCTTTCCCTCCAGCGCTCGATGGAAGGGGCTGAGGGAAAATCGCCGAAGCAGCGTCCCGGCACGGCCTTGATGGAGTTTTTCGCCCCGGCCCGCCGCGTGCCGGGGTGGGACGAACTCCGGAATCACCTTGCAGCGGCGGAACTTCTCGCCGCGGACGCGCCGTTGCCCCGGCAGCCGGAAGAAAAGGCAGCCGCGGCGTCCCCCTGGTACGTGCGGACCATCCTGGCCGTCGGCGGCTGGATCGCGGCGGTGGTGTTCCTGGTATTCATGGGCCTGTTCCTGTTCATGACCCTGCGCATCCGCGACAACGAGGGCGCGACCCTGCTTTTTGCCTCGCTCATTCCCCTGGGGGTGGCCTTCGTCTGTTTACGGTGCCCCGGCATTTTTCTCCGGAATTTCGGCTTCTCCCTGGCGCTTACCGGGACGGCGGGGGCCTGCGGCGGGCTCGGCTGGATGCTCGAGTTCGGGACGTTCACGCCGTTTTTATATGCCGCCGTCCTGATAGGTCTGTGTTACGCCATGAACAGCGCGCCATACAGGTTTCTCGCCGCGCTGTGCATCGTGCAATGCGTCGCGGCGGGAATCATTTACGCAGGTGTTGGAGAGCTGCATCGCTGGGGCGGCACGGGCGAAGCGGAATGGATTTTTTCCTACCGCCGCATGCTGTATGTGACGGTTATCTGGTGGGCGGCGGTTGCCCTGGCGCTTGCCGTCTTCCGGCTGCGCGAGGGCGCCTGGCGCGCTCTGCCCGGCGGGAAGCACCTGGAGCCGTTTTTCGCCGGGGCGTACGGCGGCATGCTGGTATATCTGATAAGCGCTCTGGCTTTGCAGGTCGGCGGTATGGGGGATCTTCGCCATCTGGGCCTGGGGAACGTGTATTTCCCCTCCGCCGCGTACACCGTGGGACTTGGCGCCGCCGTGGGGCTTGTTTATTTTGTGAACGCTCTTGTGGCGGGCGGCCGGACGCCGTTCAAAGGGATGTTTGTCATCGGGTGCGCGGCTCTCGCCCTGCCGCTCGGCTGGTATTTGCCGGGCGCCGCTCTGGCCGCCTTCGGCCTCGCCTTGAGCCGATACTGGGGCAGCCTTGTCATGCAGGGCGTCACGTGCGCGTTTCTCTTCGCGTACATGGTGTATTATTATTATTTTTTGGGCATATCGCTGCTCCACAAGTCGCTGCTTCTGGCGGCCACGGGCGCGGTGCTGCTTGTTCTTGCCCTATGCCTGGACCGGTTCGGGCCACGCGTGGGAACGCGGGAGGAACGCCATGCGTAAGATAGGTATTCTTGTCATTCTCGCGGTTTTTTTCGCGGGGTTCGGTTTTTCCGTCGCGCGGATGGAGCGGCTGCGCGCCGATGGGGCCGACGCGCTTTTGCAGCTCGCGCCGGTGGACCCCCGCGCCCTTTTGATGGGCGATTACATGGCGCTGGATTACGCGGCCAACGACGCCATATGGGACGCCTTGCGGCGGAAGGAAGGCGACTCGCGGCATCCGGGATCGTATTATGAGCCCGGAGCGTCAGCGGAGGGCAAGGCCGTCATGAAGCGGGCGGCTCCGGGCGACGGGCGTGGCGGGCCGGGAGCGGCGGCGCCTTTCCCGGCCGTGGTTTTCGTCCGCCTGGATGACGGAACGCCGCTCGCTCAGGATGAACTGCTGCTCGCGTTCAAGCTGCGGGGGATGCGCATCATTACGGCCGCGCCCGCGTTTTATTTTCAGGAAGGGGATGCCCGCGTCTATGAACGGGCCCGTTACGGCAGGGTAAAGGTTGACGGGAACGGCAAAACGCTGCTCTTTGCGCTGTGTGACGATGCCGGCCGGGACCTTCGCCCGGCGCGCGGGGAATAATAATGTATGCCGCGATGGAAAGTAGTTTTCTTTTTTTTCACATGCGGTATTCTTCTGACTGAGGTCCGGTTCGCGCGTCGGCAATGACAATGAGTCTCCATGGCGCGATATATTAAGGTGGTACATACGTTTTGCATGGGACGCGGCTGCCGCCGTATCGCACTAAACGGGCGGTGGTCTTTTTTCCATTGGCACTATTGATTTCCCTTGGTATAAGGCCTCTAATATGCTTGCGGTGCAAACGCGGGGACGTGCGCGCGTGTCGGCCTGGAGATACGCTTTTGATGCCTGATTGTGAGTGGGGAGCTCCGGGACGTGAAGGGTTTTTTTGCCGCGAATATCATGCGGACCGCCATCAGCGTGGTTCTGCTTTCAATCCTTCCCGCGATAGGTATTGTCGCGGGTACTGGTGCGGTGCGGTATAACGACGAACTCAAAACGGCCGACACCCGGGGAGAGCGTTTCGTCCATTCCCTGGCGCTGCACCAGGAGCAGACGACGCAGGTCATGGAAACCTTCGTGCTGACGCTCGGCCGCCTGCGCGACATGCGCGAGGCGGATATGATAACCGCGCCGCCTCTGCTCCGCAATCTCCTTGCTACCTCCGACGAGTATGCCAACATATACCTGCTCGACAAGGCCGGGAACGTTCTGGCTTCCGCATTGCCGGAGGAGCGGAATTTCAATTTTTCCGGCTCCTCGTTTCTTAAGGACGTCGTTTCCCTCCGGGCCTTCGGCGTCGGGGAGATGGCCCTTTCTCCCGCAACCAAGGAGCCGGTTTTGTACTTCGGCGCGCCCATGGCCCTGAACGGCGTGGAGGGAGCCGGCATCGTTTGCGTCGCCTTCAGGCTTTCCGGGTATGAAAAGAACCTTTCCGGGCTGGCCCTGCCGGAAAACGCGGCGGTTTTCCTTGTGGACGGCGCCGGTACGATCGCTTCGGCGTATCCCAAGGCCGGTGCCGCCGCCGTGGGCGAAAAGCTGGGCCCCGTTCTCTGGGACGCCGTCTCGCGGGCAGCCGGTCCGTCGGGCCGGGTGACCGTGCGAAAAGACGCTCAGGCTCCCGAGTATGATGTGACCTACCAAAAGCTCTTCCTGCGGGGCAGCCCCTCGCCGTACTTCCATATTCTGTACATACAACCCGCGCAGTTCGCCGAGGATTACGCGGCGGGCATGCTGTACCGCGATCTGGGGCTGTTCGCCTCGGTTGTTCTCCTGTCTTTGGCCGCTGCGATAGGGTTGTGTTATGTCACCGTACGGCGCCCCTGGGGCGCATTGCTCGACGCCGCCGCGCGCGTGGGCGGGGGCGAGAAGGGCGTGCGCGTGCCGGAGCGCGGCGTGGGCGGGGAAATCGGCATGCTGTGCCGGGAATTCAACGCCATGGCCGTCGCCTTTGACAAGCGCGACCAGGAACTTTCCGCCGCGCGGGACCAGGCGGAACTCAGCCGCACAGCCAAGGGCGAGTTCCTGGCCAATATGAGCCATGAAATACGCACGTCCATGAACGCCATTCTCGGCATGGCCTACCTTGTCCTGAAAACGGACCTGACGGCCCAGCAGCGCGGCTACATTTCAAAACTTCTGGCCGCCGCCAACGCGCTTTTGCGGGTCATCAACGACATCCTGGACTTTTCCAAAATGGAAGCCGGGAAAATGTCCATGGAGAGCATCAGCTTTTCTTTGCGCCGCATCCTGGGGTCGGTCCGGAGCGAGACCGCCGCGCGGCTCGGCGAGAAGCAACTCGGCTTTGACATGCAAATCAGCCACGGCGTGCCGGACCACCTGGTCGGCGACCCGTTGCGCGTGTCCCAGGCGCTTATGGTGCTGGTCGACGACGCGGTGAACAGAAGCGAGCGGGGAACGCTCTCCCTTACCTGTTCCGTGGTCGAGCAGGACGTGGACAACATCACCCTTCAGTTTGCCGTCCGTGACGCTGGCGTGGGGCTCACCCCGGCGCAACTCGCCGAGATGCGCGAGCTTTTCGCCAACGACACGGAAGACGCCCCGACAACCCTGGACAAAACCAGCCTGCGCCTTGCCATAGCCAACCGCCTGTTCCGGATGATGCACGGCCGCGTGGAGGTTGCCAGCGTTTTCGGGGAAGGCGTTCTGTTCACGGCCAGGGCCAGGTTCGGCTATGCCGCCGGCGATTTGTACAAGCCGGACAAGCTCTTTGAAGGGAAAAAGGCGCTTGTCGTGGATGCCAGCGAGATTTCGCGCCAGGAACTGGTGGACGTCCTCACCCTGTTCGGCTTCACGGTTACGTGCGTTCCCGGCGCCGGCCAGGCGCTGGACGCCCTGAACGCGGCCCAGAAGGACGGCAATCCCTTTGCCATCGTTTTCATGGACTGGCGGCCTTCTTCCGCGGACATGGCTTCCCTCGTCACGCAGCTGCGGGATGCCTCTTTGTCCTTGCCGCCGCCCCTGGTGCTGACCACGGCCTCCGGGCGGACGGATCTGCCCGCCTCGCTTGACGAGATCGAGATCGACGCCCTTTTGCCCAAGCCGATCAACGAGTCGCTGGTCTTTGACACCATCATGAACCTGCTCGGCACGCAGAAGGGCACGTCGCCTTTCGCCCCCGAAGAAAGCGAGGAGGAAAAGGCGGAGCTGGCGAACCTCGCGGTCCTCCTGGTGGAGGATAACGCCGTCAACCAGCAGATAGCCGGGGAGATCCTCGAAAGCGAAAATATCCGGCTCACTTGCGCCGACAACGGCGAAGAGGCGATAGCGCTTCTCACGCAGGGAACGCCGCGACGGTTCGATGTCGTTCTGATGGACCTGCAGATGCCGGTCATGGACGGTTTTGCCGCCACCCGGGCGCTCAGGAAAATGGACGCGTTCCACCCGTTGCGGTTGCCCATCATCGCCATGACCGCCCATTCGGATATCGCGGAGATAACCGCCTGTTTCGATGCGGGCATGAACGACCACACCGGCAAACCCATCATTATCGACAAATTCCTGGCCACGATCCGGCGCTGGCTGCCGCCGCGCGCGAAGGACGCGGCCGTTCTGGCGGAGGCTGTTCCCTCTTTGCGTTCTCTCGCCGGCAAGCGGGATTACGGTTCGCGGAAAGAGCTGGAAGCGTTGCTGGAAACATTGATCCCGGTCCTTCGTGAGGGGCGTATCGGCATTCTCCGGGTGGACCTGACGGAAGGCGACGCGGAAGCGGCGGCCGCATCGCTCGCGGCGCTTGAGGCCCTCGCGGCGGAACTGGCGGGAGTGGGACCGGCCGGAGGAGAAAAGGCATGACAGCCGGTTTTCGCAATACCGGGCTCCATACCGGGCGCGGTTTCCCGTTGCGGGAAGGGGGGAACTAGCCATGTTCCTTGTCGGTTCCGTGCGTAAAACGCTGCATGCGGTGGTGCTTTTGGCGCTTTTGCCCGCGCTGGCGGGCATTCTGTATTCCGGCCTCGGGGCCAGGAAACATTCCATGCAGCTCGCGCAAGAGCAGCTCCTCGAAGCCGTTCACGACCTCGCGAGCCAGAAGGAACTGGTGCTGGAGAGCACCAGCGTGCTCTTCACCACCATCGCGCAACTGGACGACGTCAGGAACCGCAACCTGGAGGAATGCGGCGCGCTGCTCCGCGACCTTGTGCAGCGGTACCCGTTTTATTCCAACCTGCTCCTCACGGACACCTCGGGCCGGGTTCTGGTGAGCGCCAGGCCCATTCCCGACAATACGTCGCTGGCGGACGAGCCCGAGTTCAAAACCGGCATGAGCGCCACCGGGTTCGCGGTGAGCATCTATACCACGGATATCGGCCGCGACGCCCGCGCGCTGCGGGTAGCCCATCCGGTTTTCGACGGTTCCGGGGCCAGGGTCGGCGTCCTCCTGGGCGGCATCCGGAACCCCTCCGAGGCGCTCCCCGGCTCCCTCGGGCAGTTTCAGGGGCCTGCCGTCCGGCGGCTCTTCGACTGCAGCGGCGGCATGTTCGTGTTGCCGGAGGAAGATGCCGCCGGCCGGAGCGCGCTGGATGTCTGGGCGGCCGTTTCCGCGAAAAAGGACGACCTGGGCGTGATTTCCGTGCCGACGGTGGAGAAGGACGCGAGAGGGGTATCCCTTGTCGCCTACGAGCGTCTGCGCATGGCGCCGGAGGAGGCCCCCTGCCTCATCGTGACCGTGGCCATGCCGGAACGGGCCGTGTACGCGCAGGGAGACAATGATCTTATCACGAACGTCCTGCTGCTCGGCTTCGCCTGTCTGGCGGCGTGGATTATTATGATTTTCGCGGGCGGCAGGATCATCACCCGCCCGGTGGCCGAGCTTTTGTCCATAACCCGGCAGCTTGCACGGGGCGATTTTTCCGTGCGCACGGACATGCACGCCATGCAGGGCGAAATGGGCCGGCTTGCGCAGGCCTTTGACGATATGGCCACCGGCATGGAGACGCGCGAACGGGAGGTTATACGGGCGAAAGCCGCGTCCGACGCGGCCAACACGGCGAAGAGCGGATTCCTCGCCAACATGAGCCACGAGATCCGCACCCCCATGAACGCGGTCATCGGCATGGCCTACCTTGCGTTCAAAACCCAGCTTTCCCCACGGCAGCAAAGCTACGTCAGCAAGATTTACGTCGCCGCGAACACGCTCCTCGGCATCATCAACGACATCCTCGATTTTTCAAAAATCGAGTCAGGGCAACTGCATATCGATCACGCGCCGTTCCGGCTCGAGGATCTTCTGGACAACCTCGCGGCCATAATCAGCCAGAAAGCCGAGGAAAAGGAACTGGAAATCCTGTTCCGGGTGGACAAAAACATTCCCATGACCCTGATCGGCGACCCTCTGCGCCTCAGCCAGATTTTGACGAACCTCGCCAACAACGCCGTGAAATTTACGGAAAAGGGCGAGATCGTCATCAGCTGTTCCCTGGTCGAGAACCTCGGGGACAAGGTCCGGCTGCGGTTTGTGGTGCGCGATACCGGGATAGGCATCACCACGGAACAGCAGGATAAACTGTTCCAGGCGTTCAGCCAGGCGGACGGTTCCACGACCCGCCGCTTCGGCGGCACGGGCCTCGGGTTGACCATCACCAAACGGCTTCTGGAGATGATGGGCGGCGACATCAGCGTTGAAAGCGCCTACGGGAAAGGCTCCACGTTCACCTTCACCATCGTTCTGGGGTACCAGCTGTCCAAGGAACAGACGCCGCGGATCGGGAACGTGGGGCAAGCCACCAGGGCGCTCATCGTGGACGACAACCCGAGCGCCAACGAGGTTCTCCTCTCGCTGCTGAACGACCTCATGCTGTCGGGCGATTCCGCCTCCTCCGCCGAAGAAGCCTTTGCCATGCTGGTCCAGGCCGAAGAAGAGGGCAGGCCCTACAGTCTGGTCTTCATGGATTGGCGCATGCCGGTCATGGACGGCGTGGAGGCGACTTACGTCCTGCGCAACAAGCTCGGCCTCAAGAACCCGCCGCCGGTGATAATCGTCACCGCCTTCGGCCGGGACGAAACTCTGGCCCAGGCCGTGAAGGCGGGCGCGGCGGGTGTGCTCTACAAGCCCATCAACAAGTCGTATCTCTACGACTCCATTATGACCCTCCTGCACGGCCATACCGACGCCCTGCCCGAATATTCCCCCCACAAGCAGGACGCGCCGCGCGAGGCGTTCCGCATCCCGGGGGCGCGGATTCTGCTTGTGGAGGATAACCCGGTAAACCAGCAGATCGCCCTGGAGCTTCTTGAGGACGCCGGGGCCGTGGTGACGGTGGCCTCCACCGGCATCGAGGCCGTGGCCGCGTTTGAATCCAGCCCGGAAACGCTGCCGTTCGACCTTGTGCTCATGGACCTGCAAATGCCCGAGATGGACGGGTACGAAGCCACGCGGCGCATCCGGGCGAATTCCCGCTTCGCCGGTATTCCCATTGTGGCCATGACGGCGCACGCGATGATCGAGGAACGCCTCAAATGCCTGCAGGCCGGGATGAACGACCATATATCCAAACCCATTGAGGTGGATAAGTTTTTCAGCACCCTGCGAACCTGGCTGCAACCGGACGACCGCCGCCCGAATTCGGACGTGGCCGAGGCGGCAGGCAGGAGCGATACGATCGTTTTCGGTTCGCCCGTGCCGAATCTCATGCATATGCCGCGGGCGGATCTTCCGGGGGCCGCCGTGCGGGAAGCGCCCGCCGCTGTGCCTGACCTGCCCGGTTTGAACGTGGAGGCGGCCTTGTCCCGGTTGGGCAACAACCGCGAAATGTATATCAAAATACTGCGCCAGTTCCTGCGGACGCAAGCGCGGGGCGGGGAACTGTTCGCCGGCGCTGCCGCCGCCGGGGACAAGGAGACGCAGAAGCGGATAGCCAAGACCCTGCGCGGCCTGGGCAATTCCATCGGGGCGACCATTTTGGCGACATCGGCGGCGATGCTGGAAAACGCCCTGCAATCCGGCGCCGGTTCCGAGGTGGCGGATGCGGAAAAAGATACCTTTGAGGCTCTGGATTCCGTGATAGCCACGCTGCGGGCGGCGTTTCCCGATGAGCCGCTGCACGCTTCCCCCGCGCGGGCGGAGGTGGAAGCCCTGCCCGAGAAGGAAGCCGCGGCGCTTGCGGGACTTGCCGGATTACTGCGCGATGACGATGCCGCCGCCCTCAAATACATGGAGGAGCATGCCGGCCTTCTTATGAGCGCTTTGGGCGCGCCGGCGTTTACGCAGGTGGAGCAGGCCGTGTCCCAGTTCGATCTGGAGGGCGCGTTGCAGGCCATACAAAAGACCGGCAAATTGCCGTAAGCCGTTCACGCTCCGCCGCCAGCGCCGCTTCCATTGGCAACAGCCGGTTCCGTTCGCGTGCGTGCACTATTGCGAAAGCGCGGCTGATGCATTCTTTTTTTCTTTATCTTTATATAAAGCGGCGTATATTGCATGAAGGATGGGGGTTTTCCGGTCAAGGCGGCGGCGGAACTATATCCGAGTCGCGTACTGGAAATTCGTATTGCTTTTGATAGAAAAAATCTATACTAGTTGCGCAGTAATAAATACTCGATATTTTACGGGTAACGTATTGGCTTCTCTTCTGGTTTTTGTCAGTGCAGCGTTGCGGTGGGGATGCGCCTCCCGCGCTGCCCGGCGAAGCACCGGCGGACCGGCGGCATGGCTTGCGGATCCGGCTCCGGAAGGGTGCGGAAGCGAGCGGGGTCTTTTGCGAGTGTATTGGGAACGGGTGCAGTCATGGTAACGCGGGCTTCCGCAGGGTTGATATATTTTTTAGAAACGCGCCTCATGCCGGGCATGGAGCACGTTTCCAACGTGCCGTTGCTCGTCGCCGTGCGCTCGGGGCTGGCGGTCACCATGCCGCTGGTTTTGCTCGGTTCCCTGGCTGTTCTTCTCAATTCGTTTCCCCTGCCGGCCTACCGCGTGTTTATGGAAAGCGTGTTCGGGCCGGATTGGCGGTTTTTCGGCGGGGTTATCTGGAGCAGCACGTTCGCGGTCATGTCGCTGACCATGCAGTTCAGCGTGGGGACGCAGATCGCCCAGCACTATAACGACGAGAACCCGAGAAACATGGTCAGTCCGCTTATTGCCGGGCTGGTCAGTTTTGCGACCCTGCTTTCGCTCATCGCCATGGAAAGCGGGGGGCTTTCCCCCCGCTGGATGGGGGTTTCCGGGCTTTTCGTCGCGCTGATCGTCGCGGTAACCTCGGTGAAGCTCTTTCTTTTCCTGTATTCATTCCCGCGCCTCAGGCTCTACCTCCCCGGCGGGACTCCCGACTTCGCCCTGCCGGACATGTTCAACTCGCTTGTGCCGGCGATCTTGACCGTTACGATTTTCGCGGGCGGCGGCCTGATTATCCATGCGCTGTCCGGCACCACCATCCACGAGGCCTTCCACACGCTGCTGCGGCGGCCGTTCGATATCATGGGCGACGGGTTCAGCCGGGGGATGTTCTACATTTTTTCGCTGCAGAGTCTTTGGTTTTTCGGCATTCACGGGGCCAACGTCCTTGACCCCATAACGCACGACATATACGGGGCGGCCATGGCCGCCAACGAAGCGGCGGCGCTTGCGGGCCAGGCGCTGCCCCACATCATGACCAAGCCGTTCATGGACGTTTTCGTCTTCATGGGGGGCGCGGGCACGAGCATCAGCCTGGCCTTCGCCCTGCTGCTGTTCGGCGAGACGAAAAACCAGCGGCGGCTGGCCGGGATTTCCCTTATCCCGGGCCTGTTCAACCTGAACGAGATACTCCTGTTCGGCCTGCCCGTTATCCTGAACCCGGTCATGCTCGTTCCGTTCGTCTTCATCCCCCTGGTTCTGGCCTTCATCAGCTATTGCGCCGTGGCCTGGGGGCTTGTTCCGGGAACAAGCGCCAACGTGGAATGGACGACGCCGGTTTTCCTCAACGCGTACCTGAGTACCGGCTCCCTCAGCGGCGCCGTGCTGCAACTCGTCAACCTGACCGTGGGCACCTGCCTTTACGCGCCGTTTGTGCTCATCAGCAACAGGATCAACAGCAGGCGCGTGGACAGGGCCTTCACGTCCCTGCTCTCCAGGGTCACCACGACCGAGACGCAGCGTCCGAACGCTTTGGAACGCGGTGATGAGACGGGGCTTCTCGCCCGGGCGCTCGTTCCGGACCTGGAACATGCGTTTTATAAGGAAAAAAGCATTTACCTGGAGTTCCAGCCGCAAATTGCGGCCACCACGGGCCGGGTTTCCGGCGTGGAGGCGCTGCTGCGCTGGAAGCATCCGTATTACGGATTGATCCCGGCGCCCATCACCATCGCCCTCGCCGAGGGCACGGGGCTTATCAAACCCATGGGGTTGTGGATTTTTGAGGAGGCCTGCACCGTCCGCGAGCAATGGCTGAACGCGGGAATGGAAGATATCGTGCTGGCTATCAACGTTTCCGCTCTGCAACTTGAGGAAAATCTGGTCAAGGAAGTCGTGGGTATCATGCAGCGGCACAGGATACCGTCGGATATCCTGGAGCTTGAGGTGACGGAGTCGACCATGCTCGGCGCCGGAACCGCCCAGAGCCAGTACCTCTCGCAGTTGCACATGCTGGGGCTGCGCATTGCCATCGACGACTTCGGCATGGGGCACAGTTCTCTCAAGTACCTGAAACAATTCCCTGTCACCACGGTTAAAATCGACGACGGCATCAGCCGCGAGGTCGTGACCAACCCGATCTGCGCGGATATCGTGGCCTCCATAACCAGGCTGTGCCGGGCGCGGGGCATGCTCTGCGTCGCGGAATTCGTCGAAAACGACGCCCAGGCCGCCGTGTTGCGCACCCTTGGCGTCGATGCCCTGCAAGGCCACATCTTCAGCCCCTCTCTGGCGGCCGACGAGTGCTTCGCCTTCATCCGGGAAAACAACGCGCGCGCCGCCAAGCAGGAAAACCGCGTGCGCATTGCGTGATTGCAACGCCATGGCAACATTTGCTATGACGGTGGAATACCCCAGGCCGGAAACGGCGGAGCAGGCGGCGGATGAGCGGCACTTCACGCATAGGCGGATACGGCGGATACGCCGGGACGGGCGGGAAAGACTCCCGCTCCGCTTCCCTTGCGCGGTTTTGCAAGGGCCGGAAGCAGGGGGACGTGGTTTCCGGCGTTTTTCTGCGACTGGAGACTGAAACCCTCGGCTGGGCGCTCCTGGAAGGGGAGGAGTTGCTCGCGCACCTTCCCGAAAATTGGCAAGGGGCCGAGGATTGGCGAGAGGGCGGCAACCGTCCGTCGCCGGGCGACAAGGTCTTTTTCCGTATCGAAGCGTTGCGGCCTGAAGTGGTGCTGCGCATGCTGCCCGCCGCCGACCCTCTTGCGCGGCTTTCCGCGCTCGTGCCTTCGGTTCCCCTGGCCCAGGAAGCGGGGCTGTACGTCGCCGCGCGGGATAAATTCGACGCGCTGCTCGCCGGTTTTCTGGCAAAAACGCCCGGTTTGTTCGCCGCCCCTGACCCGGCGTCACGCAAAGCGGCCTTTATCAATCTTGTGGCTGCCGACGCCGGTTTGCTCGGCGCCTTTGCGGAAACCTCCGCCCGTTCCCGCGCGCTGTGCCGGGCGGCCGCCCCTGCCGGGCTGCTGTTTTTCCAGCACATGCCCTGGCTCAGCGGCGGCCTGACGCAGATAGAGGTTTCCCTGTGGAGCGAGGGCGATGCCCCGGTCTTCGCGGGGGCGCGGCTTCCCTCGGGCGATACCATGACGCTCCGGGGCGTGATGGAGAGCGGCGCGCTGCGTTACCGGCTGGCTGTTTCCGGCCCGAAAGGGGACGCTTTCCGCGCGCGGTTCTCGCCCGCGCGAACCGGTGCCGCCGAATACCGGGGCAGTGACCGTCTCGCGGGAAACCAGGCCGCGGACCTGGTCGGCCGCATCCTTGCGTTGGCCGCGGATTCGGGTACTATGGCGACCGGCCGGTTTTCCCGCAAACTATAAAAACCATCCCGGTTCGCGGCAGGCCCCGGATTATATCGCATGAGCTTCATACAGACACCACGGACTCCACAGGCCCCACATACCCCATATCCCCCATATCCCCCATATCCCATGGGCGCGGCGCACCCGTCTTCTCCGCCCGGCCTGCCCATCGGGCCGTCGCGTCCCTGGCTCGCGCCTCTGGCCGGATATTCGGATTTACCCTTCCGCCTGCTGTGCCGGGAGCTCGGGGCAAGCGTCACCTGTACGGAAATGGTCAGCGCCAAGGGGCTTGTTCTCGGCCAGGGCAAGAAAAGCAACGCCACCAACGAGCTTCTTGCGACCTGGCCCCCGCTGGAACCGCCTGTCCGGTGCCGCGCGGCGTCATTGCCGTATCCCGGGCCTGGGCCGTCCCTGCCGCCGGTCGCGCCGGATACGCCTCTTGTGGTGCAGCTTTTCGGCGCGGAAGCCTCGTTCATGGGGGAGGCCGTTCGTATCCTGGTTGACCGGGGATATGCCTGGTTCGATTGCAACATGGGCTGTTCCGTGCCGAAAGTGGTCAAAAGCGGCTCCGGCGCCGCCATGCTGCAAGACCCGGACAATGCCGTCGCCGTTGCCGAAGCCATGCTCGGGGCCGCGGGCAAGGGACGGGTCGGCTTCAAGCTCCGGCTCGGCAGGGAGGCCGGCGAGGACGTATACCTGCCGCTGGCCAAACGGCTGGAAGAGGCCGGGGCCGGCTGGCTGACCCTGCACCCGCGATATGCCCGGCAGAAATTCACGGGAACGGCGGACTGGGACGCCGTGCGGCCTCTTGTGGCGCAATCCGCGATTCCCGTCATGGTCAGCGGTGACCTGTTTACCCCTTCGGACGGCGTGAAGGCGCTTGCCGTAACCGGCGCGGCCGGGGTGATGTTCGCGCGCGGTGCCATGCACAACCCGGCGATATTCGGGCAGTTCACGGAACTGCTGGTGGCCGGGAAGGCCTCCGGCGGCCGGGGGCAACGGTTCGCGGATGCCTCTGCCCTGGAGTATTGCATACGGCGGCACGCGGCGCTTATCCGCGCGTTTTACCCCCAGAGGCTGAACCGCCAGGGAGTGGAGGCGGGGCTGCTCAAAATGCGCACGTTCGTGCCCCGGTATGTCAAGGAATGCGCCGGCGCGCGCTATTTGCGGCGGGCGATGGCCAACTGCCTGACCTGGCGGGCCATGGACGATTTGCTGGATGATTTTTTTGCGCGCGCGGAGAACCTGGAGCTTGCCCCGAGCGATGCGGCAATGTGCGGGGACTCGGACACATGAGGCCCCCCGCCGGAGGAAAACGCTTGCGGCGGCGGTTGTCTGGAAATATATCTGTGCAAGAGGAAGCCATATGAAAATAGTGCGGGCTGAAACAGCGGGTTTTTGCATGGGCGTGAGCTTGGCCTTGCGCCGGCTGGACGCGGCCCTGCAGGCGCACGAAAGCGCCGGGGGCGCACGGTCCGGCTCGCGCCTCGCAACGCTGGGGCCGGTCATCCACAACCCCAGGGTCATTGCCGCGTATGCGCAAAAGGGCGTTGTCTGCCTTACCGGCGTTTCGGAGGCGCGGCCCGGCGACACGGTCCTTATCCGCGCCCACGGGGTGCCGCGCGAAGAAGAGGCCATGCTGCTGCGGCAGGGGGTTACGGTTCTTGACGCCACCTGTCCCAAGGTAAAGCGGGCCCAGCTCGCCATCGCCGCCGAGCGTGAAAAGAAGGGGGGCACGCTTCTTTTATACGGCGAGGCGGACCACCCGGAAGTGAAAGGGCTGGTGAGCTACGCGGACAACGATGCCTGCGTGTTTCCCGATTACGCGGGTTTTGAGACTGTTACGCTTGATCCGGAGCGGGACTATTTTCTCGCGGCCCAGACGACCCAGGACATCCTGGGGTTTGAGGCCGTCTGCGCGCTCGCGGCGGTGCGCCTGGGGCACGACGTGCCCACCTTGCGCACCATTTGCGACGCAACGCGCAAACGGCAGGCCGAAGTGCTTGACCTCGCCCGTTCGGTGGACCTGCTTGTGGTTGTCGGCGGCGCCAACAGCGGCAATACCAGGCGGCTGGCGGAAGTGGCGGAGGAACAGGGTATCCGGGCGCTCCGCATAGAAGACGTCACGGAACTCACCCCGGCGCTGTTCACGGGGGTTGCCTCCGTCGGCCTTACCGCCGGGGCGTCCACGCCGGTGGAACACATCGACGCCGTGGAAGCCTGGCTGCAGAACGTTTAGCGGCAAATCGGGGCGCGTGCCCGGCGCACGGTTCCAGCATGCGGTCCGGCCGCGAAAATCATATATTGTGCGTTTTTGCGCCCGAGGCTATATACTGAGACTGCATTGCCGCAAACATCGCCCGTGATCGGAGCGCCGAAGGGGCAGGCAAAGGGTTGTTGTCATGAGCCAAACCAACATCCTGCTTGAAGCGGGCACCAACGAACTGGAAGTTGTCGAATTTTTTCTGGAAGAAGACGACGCCGTGCAGGGCGGTCTGTATACGGGGTACTACGGCGTCAACGTGGCTAAGGTGCTGGAAATCATCCGTCTGCCCCGGATAACGGAAATGCCGGAAGTAAGCCACCCCTGTATCATGGGCGCGTTCAACCTGCGTTCCCAGGTTATTCCCCTGGTGGATCTTTCCGTCTGGCTCGGCAAAAAACGGCACGAGAGCCAGGCGCCTAAAGTGGTCGTCACCGAGTTCAACGAAGTGACGACCGCGTTTCTCGTTTCCGGCGTGAACAGGATCCACCGGATCAGCTGGGAAGCGGTCGAGCCGCCGAACGCCTACATTTCCGCCATGAGCGGCAACAGCATTACCGGCGTGGTCAAGCTCGAAGGGCGGCTGGTGTTTCTCCTCGATCTGGAGCGCATCGTCAGTGATTTGAATCCCAAACTCGGGCTCCGGCTCGACGAGGCCATAGACTGGATGGCCGGGCCGCGCTACCGCGCCCTGATTGCGGACGACTCCACCGTGATCCGAGAAATGCTCAAAGACCTGATGCAGAAGGCCAATTTCGACGTCGAGGCCGTGACCAACGGCAAAGACGCCTGGCTCATCCTCCAGGGGCTCAAAAAACGCGCGGAAGAGGAGAAAAAGCCGATCGCCGACTTCCTCCACGTCATGGTCGCGGATATCGAAATGCCCCAGATGGACGGCCACGCCTTGTGCAAACAGATCAAGGAAGACCCCGTCCTGAAAGACTTGCCCGTTATTCTGTTCTCGTCCCTGATTACGGACAAGCTCCGCCACAAGGGCGAGGCCGTGGGCGCCGACGAGCAGATCGCAAAGCCGGAGGTTACCTCCCTGGCCCGCCACGCCATACGCCTGATAGAAGCGAAAAAAGCGGCCAAACAGGGCGGTTGAGGCGGTTTTTTTGTGGGGGAGCGGTAAACGCTATGGACTGCAAACAAAAAAAGCTGCGATCGCAGCTTTTGTCGTCTGTCAGGAATTTGCCGGTCACTCGTTCGACGTGGGGTCGCCTTTGAAAAAGACGCGGTACAACCGTTCGTAACAGGAGCACCAGTGCGAAGCGCGTTTTCGGGGTATCCCCCAGTCCCGCAACCGGCAGTAGAAGTGCAGCGGGTTGAGGTAATGTTGCAAATGACATCGAAAAGTCATACGCGGGTGTTGGGCTAATTTAATCTGGCTCATAGTTTACATGCTGCAAAAAGTGTACCTGATTGCGGCTTCCGGACACTGCCCTTGTCGACAATCACCGACAAGATAGTCCCGCCGGAATCATTTGTCTAGAGTTTTTCTCTTATTTGTAAAATCATTGTCCGCGTGTGATTATAACGGACAGGATGTTCGCCGCTTTTTATGGGGATTTCAGTTTTGCTTACGGCTGACACAAAAAAATGTTTTCGTATCGCCGCCCCCTCCTGGATCATGCCCGGAACGGTTCAGGACAATTGCGCTTTTCTCGGCGGGAAGGTGGATGAGGTCGGCCTTCTTTTTCTGGAGGCGGAGGCCTCCCTGGCTTACGGGCGGCAAGATTTACCGCCGGAATTGGCGGCGCTGGGATTGTCCTGCCACGTGCACCTCCCCACCGATCTGCCGTGGAACGACGGCGGCGGGGCGGCCGCCGCCGTTTGTCTGGCCCTGATGGAAAAGGTCCGGTTTTGGGGTGCGGAGCGGGCCGTTTTGCACCCGCCTCCGTCCGGCCCCGGCGGGTCCCCGGTTTGCCGCGAGGCCCTTGCCGCCTTTGCCCGCGTCTGGCAAAACGCGGGACGGAGCGTGAGCGACGTTCTGCTGGAAAACACGCGTGAGAATGCGTTATGGGCTCTTGGCGACGTTTTCCACGGCAACGGGTTCGGCATCTGCCCGGATCTCGGCCATATTCTCGCTTATGGGCAGCGTGAACTTATGGACATGCTGGCCGGCTTGCCCGAACGGGAGAGGCCGCGTATGCTGCATTGCAGCGCTCCGGGGCCGGGGCTGCCGGGAAAGGCGCCGGTAAGCGCCCACCGCCCGCTGGATACCCTGGACGCGCAAGGTCTGGCCGTGGGCAAGGCGCTCTGCGATTTTCTGGCGCCGGGCGGCGTCATCATGGTGGAACTTTTCGATTGGGACCACATTGCGCGTTCCCTGCCTGTTATTGCCGGATGGTGCGCCGCCGAGAGCGGTGGTTAAGAACGGGGTGGATTTGTCATGGCATATTTTCGGAAGGTACCGAAGATCCAGGAAATGCTGGATCGTTTTTCCTCCAAGGAAGATTGGCTGATTCTGGTCAACGCGGACCCGGACGCCATGGCTTCGGCCATGGCGCTCAAACGCATCATGAGCCGTCGCGTCTGCGAGGCCGACATCGCCCGCATCAACGAAATCACGCGCCCCGACAACCTGGCCATGGTCCAGTCCACACACCTGCACATGAGCAAGTTCGATCCGGCCATGCTGTCCCGCTACGACCGGTTTGCCATTGTCGATTCCCAGCCCCACCACTCGCCGCTTTTCCAGAATGTCGCGTTTTCCATCATCATCGACCACCACCCGCTGCCGGAAACGCCCGCCGCCGCGCCCTACACGGATATCCGGCCCGACTACGGGGCCACCAGCACGCTTTTGACGGAATACCTGTACAACCTGGACATCCGGCCCGGCAAACTGCTTGCGACGGCGTTACAGTACGGCATCAAAAGCGATACCATGAATTTTACCCGCAAGCTGTGCGATGCGGACTTGCGCGCCTTTCAGTTCCTTGCCAGATTTTCGGACCAATCCATGCTTTCCCGTATTTCCCGGAGCGAGTTCCACCGGCGCTGGCTGCCGTTTTTCGGCATGGCCTGCGACAATCTGCACGCGGCGGGCACGGGCCAGTTCGTGTTCATCGGCAAGGTGGAAAACCCGGACATCCTCGTCGTTATCGCGGATTTTCTGACCCGGGTATATGAATTCCGCTGGGTCGCGGTCAGCGGCGTCTACGGCGGGACGGTCGTCGTCATTTACCGGGGAGACGGCAGCCGCGATATCGGCCGTCTTGCGTCCGCGCAGTTTTCGGACATCGGTTCCGCCGGCGGGCACAAGGCCCTTGCCAGGGCGGAATTTCCGGCCTCCGCCGCCGGGGAGGGCGACCTGGAGCTGTTCATTTTCAAACGCGTCCTGTCCAGCCCCCGCAAAAAGGCCGCACGGGAAGCCACCGGCGAGCATGGCGAGGGCGATGGAACTCCCCCCGCTGCAACCGGCCCCAAACCCTCCTGACACGGCGGAAAATCCCTTTTCTGCCGGGATCTGTTCAGCAAAAATAATCGCCTAGACTTTCACAATAATCTATTTTATACGCTAGAGTAGATCGTCTTTGTCCGCACATGCGTGCGAGGCGGATGCGCGCGTTCCCCCGTTTGCTCCGGCAGGCATCCGCGGCTGTCCTCACCGACCTCTTTGATGTTGTGGCGCTTCACACCGTCCTTCTTTGCCGCTCTTTCCCGCGTTTATCCCCCGCAAGCCTCTGTCCGGCCTGGTCTTTCCGACCGCCTATTTCGCGCAGAGGAGGATGCATGCCGAAAATTGAAATCCGGGGAGTGACCAAAGTCTTTGGCGAACATCCGTCCGCGGCCCTTGCCCTGCTGAAAAAGGGCAGGGACAAGACGGAAATCCTGCGGAAAACCGGTTGCGCCGTGGGCGTGAACAACGTGAGCCTCGATGTCCGCGAGGGAGAGATCGTGGTGCTGATGGGGCTTTCCGGCAGCGGAAAATCAACGCTTCTGCGCTGCGTTAACCGGCTTATAGAACCCAGCAAAGGCTCTGTTCTCGTTGACGGGGAAGACGTGATGCGGTTGACCCTCAAGGCGTTGCGCGAGCTGCGGCAGCGAAAGTTTGGCATGGTATTCCAGAATTTCGCGCTGTTCCCGCACCGTACGGTGTTGCAGAACGCGGAATTCGGCCTCAACGTCATGGGCGTTGCCGGGTACAGATGCCGCGAAAAAGCCATGGAGGCGCTGGAAATTGTCGGGTTGAAAGGGTGGGAGGGCAAATACCCGGCGCAGCTTTCCGGCGGCATGCAGCAGCGCGTGGGGCTTGCCAGGGCCCTGGCCCTTGATCCGGATATCCTGCTCATGGACGAGGCCTTCAGCGCCCTGGACCCTTTGATCCGGCGCGAGATGCAGCAGGAACTGGCCCGGTTGCAGGAAGAGTTGCGCAAAACCGTCATTTTCGTCAGCCACGACCTGGACGAAGCCCTTGCCATCGGTGACCGCATCGTTCTCATGAAGGACGGCGCCATCATCCAGATCGGTTCCCCGGAGGAAATTCTCACCGCTCCCGCGGACGAGTACGTCGCCAAATTCGTCGCCGACGCCGATCTTTCCCGCGTGCTCACCGCCTCGACCGTCATGAAACGGTCCGAGGCGGTGGCCGTTCTCGGCGTTGACGGCCCGCGCACGGCGCTCCGCAAGATGCGCCATGCCGGTATTGCCTACCTTTTTGTTGTGGACCGTTCCCAGCGCCTGCACGGGCTTATCAGCGTGGAGCAGGTTTCCGAGCTGCTCGCCTCCGGCGGCAGGGATCTGGAATCCATCCTGCACCGCGACATCAAAACCGTGCCGCTGGAGACATCGGCGGCGGAACTTATCCCGCTCATGGCGGGCCTGCCGTATCCTCTCGCCGTGACGGACGCGAGGGGCAGGCTAGCCGGGGTCATCATCCGGGGAACGCTGCTGGGTGCCCTTGCCGAAGGGGGCAACGGCGGCAGCAACGGGAACGGGACCGGCAACGGAGAAGCGGGCGGAGAAAAAGGACCACGGTTATAGGAGGATGCATGCCTGATATAACAATTCCCAAAATTCCCCTTGGCTATTGGGTGGAGCAGGGCATCAATTTTCTGCTGGCCCATTTTTCCGAGGTCACCCGGTGGATATCCCAGGAAATGAACAGTTTTCTGACGGCTTTCGAAAACCTTCTTCTGGCCGTTCACCCCCTGGCGCTGATCGCCGCCGCCGCCATCGGCATAGCGTTCCTCACCCGCAAGCGGTCCCTGACCGTCTTCGTCTTTGTTTCCCTGGGGCTGGTGTGGAACCTGGAACTCTGGCCCGAGGCCATGAGCACGCTCACCCTGGTATTGGTCGCCACGAGCCTGGCCGTCGGCATCGGGGTGCCGCTCGGTATTGCCGCCGCCATTTACACCAGTTTGCACCGGGTCATCATGCCGGTGCTGGATATGATGCAGACCATGCCCGCCTTCGTGTACCTTATTCCGGCCATTCCCTTTTTCGGTCTCGGTAAGGTCAGCGCGTTGTTCGCGACCATGATTTTCGCCACGCCCCCGGCGATCCGGTTCACATACCTCGGCATACGCCAGGTTCCGAGAGAACTGGTGGAGTGCGCCGAGGCCTTTGGCGCGACCAGGGCGCAACGGTTGTTCACGCTTGAGCTGCCCATTGCCGCGCCGACCATTGTTGCGGGCATAAACCAGACCATCATGCTTGCCCTGTCCATGGTGGTGGTGGCGGCCATGATCGGCGCGAAAGGGCTTGGCGGCGCCGTCTGGCGCTCCATCCAGAGGCTGGAGATGGGGAGCGGGTTCGAGGCCGGGCTGGGCATCGTGATCCTGGCTATCTGCCTGGACCGGGTCCTGCAAAACCTGGTGAACCGCATCCGGACGAAAACGCGCGTATAGCCGCCGTAACGGTAAAAAGGAGACAGCGTATGCAAAAACTACAGCGAATCTGCGCCTGCCTGGCGCTGGCCTGCATGGTCCTGTGCGGCCCGGCCCTCACGGCCCCCACTGCCGAGGGCGCGGCGAAAAAGAATGTCACCCTCGTGTACGTTGAATGGGATTGCGCGACCGCGTCAAGTTACCTCGTACAGGCGGCTCTGGAAGACAGGCTCGGGATTACGGTCGAACTGTTGCCGGTCAGCGCGGCCGCCATGTGGGCCGCCGTGGCCTCCGGCGACGCGGACGCCAGCGTAACCGCCTGGCTGCCCGCCACCCACGCCAGCTACGCCAAAAAACTCCAGGGCCGGTTCGAGGACCTCGGCCCCCTGGTCACCGGGGCGCGGCTGGGCTGGGCCGTTCCCGATTACGTGACCGTCACCTCAATGAAGGACGTGGCCGCCCACGCCGCGGCATTCAAGAATACCGTCACCGGCATTGACGCGGGCGCGGGGATCATGGAACTTTCCGAGAAAGCCATGAAAACTTACGGCCTGGACGGTATGGTGCTGCAGGACGGCTCCGGGGCCACCATGGCCGCCGCTCTCGGCGATGCCATCCGCCGCAAGGAGTGGATCGTGGTAACCGCCTGGTCGCCGCACTGGATGTTCGGCCGCTGGAACCTCCGCTACCTGGATGATCCCGAAAAGACCCTGGGCGGGAGCGAAGGTATCAATACCATTGTGCGGCAGGGCCTGAAAAAGGATATGCCCGAGGTCCACGCCTTTTTGGACACGTTCCATTACAACGACATCGGCCAGCTCCAGACCCTGATGGCCTGGAATCAGGAAAAGGGCGCGGACCTCGCGGCCAACGCCCGGCGGTTCATGAAGGAAAATCCGGACCTCGCGGATTCCTGGTTCAAGTAGCGGCGTATTCCCGGCGGGAGGAACGGGAGAGACTCGCTACGCGAGGGTATGCCGTTCCTTTCACCGGGCGGGATCCGTCTCTTTTCGCGGCGGGGGGGGCAATCCGGCCGGGCGGACGCCGGAACCGCGCTGCGGCTCCCTTTGGGGCGAACGCTTTTTCAGAATGGCGGGCTTGCCGAGGAGCATTTCGAACTCTTCCATGGACACCAAGCTCCTGGCCGCGAGCGCGGGCGTTTTTTCAGCGAAAGCGTCTTCACCCGCCTCGGGTCTGGCCTGATTTTCCAGGACGGCCGCTTCCGCCGTCTCTTTTACATCCCTGATGGCGGCGCGCACCCGTTCCCTCGCGGTGTCGTAGCGGTTGAGCATGGCGACGCAGCGGGAAAAGCGGAATATCCGGTCGAAGAACCCGAGGGTCCATAGCGAATCCCTGACGGTAATGTATTCCTTGAGAGCGTCCACCAGTTCCCGCAGCGCTTTATTTTCAGAGCTTCTCCTTTCCATGGCAACCTCCTTGCCCGTGGCGGTTTGATCCAGAGCGCTGCACTCTGCAACCTAAACATAAGCACCATGTCGCATAAAACAATATCCCCCCGTCCAACTTCCCTGTCGGACGGGGGGGCGAGGGGCGATGCGGCGCCACCCCGGACGGGGCCGTCCGGTTGACCGGTCCTGGCCGCCTGAGTCGATCACGATCCCTGTGTTTCGCTGTATGTGGGGGAGGGGGAAAAATTTTCCCCCTCGGGTTACACCGTTCTTACCGCTTCATGCTGATGACTGTTTCGAGCATGGTATCGACCGTGGTGATGGACTTGGAGTTCGCCTGGAACCCGCGCTGGGTCGTTATCATCTGCACAAATTCCGTCGCCAGGTCCACGTTGCTCTGCTCGATGTTGTTGCCGTAAACGCTGCCGAGCCCCATGCTGTTGGCAGGACCAGACGTCGCGTCGCCCGATTCCCTGGTTTCGCTGAACAGGTTTCCGCCTTCGCGCCGCAGGTTGTGCGGGCTGATGAAGTCGTACAGCGTGATCTGGAAGAGCGACAACGTCTGCCCGTTGGAATACTTGCCGTACAGGATGCCGTCGCGGTCAACGTACACTGTGGAAAGGTAGCCGAAGGAGTACCCGTCCTGGGACTGGTTGACGGAGCCGGAAGACTGGGCATAGCTCTTGGTGCGGCTGGGCTGCGGCTCGATGGAATCCGAGGCGATGCCGTACAGGGTTTCTATGCCGGAGCCGCCGGAGGACGCGGGCAGCATGTTGTTGCCGACGGAGGAGGCCGTGTCGATGAAGGCGCCGTTCCACTCCGGGCTCATGTTCCGCAGGCCGAGGTTGAGCTCCACCATGTAGTTCAGGGCGTTTTTGTTGATGTCGTTCGCGCTCAGGTCGTTGGGCGGCGTGGGCAGCGGGTTCGTGTTGTCCCAGGCCGTGCTGGCGTTGGGCCTGCCGGAGAAGTTGGGCGCGAACATGGGGTAGCCGTTGGTGGAAATGGGAGACCGCACCCACGTGCTGAGGTCGTCCATGGCCGTGCCGCCCTCGGTGGGAACGTACGCGCTCATGTTCACGAATTCGCCCGATTTGTCGAAAATCATGCTCCCGGCCATGAGCACGCCCTTCATCTTGTCCGAAGGCGGTTCGGCGAGGGTCTGGTCCGGGTTCGTCGGGTCGGCGTAGTGGTGGAAATCGCGGAAATCCTCGGAAGGATCGATGGTCACGATGTATTCCCAGTAGGTCTGCCCGCCGATGGCGCCGTTGAATTCCGTGGACTCCACCTTGTCGAAGTAGATGGTGACCTTGTGGACGGTGCCGCCTTCGTCGTAAATGTTCATGGTATGCTGGTAGGCATAGGCCTGCTCGCCGAGCGCCGGCTTGTTGCTGGAGACGTTCGTCGCGTCCCAGGTCTGGAAGAGCGCGAAGAAGGGGTCCGTGCCGATGGTCGGAGAGATGCTGGCGTCGTACGCGGGGTTGGGAATCGTCGGCGGCTGGTAGAGCGGGTCGGCGATCGTCTGCGGCAACGCGTTGGCCGGGTTGGCTATGTACGGATTGCTGTTGGGGTTGGACGCGTCCGGAGCGGAGCCGCCCGGAGCGAGGGCCGGGTTGTAGGTCGGGTTGACCGTGGGCGGCGTGGTAGACCACACGGGGCTGTCGATGTTGACCGGGGGCAGGGTCTCGCTGGGATCGAGAATGTACGGATACGCGTTGGCATCGGCCGCGTTGGGGGTAGCGCCGGCCACGGCCACGGACGGATCGTACGTGGGGTTGGGCAGGTACGGGTTAGGGTCGTACGCCGGGTTGGGCATGGTCGGGTTCGGGTGCGCCGGGTCATACGCGGGGTTCGCGATGGTCTTGGGCTGATAGTAGGGGTTGGGCTCGGTTGCTCCGCCGGACTTGCCGCTTGCGCGGGAGTCGAGGTTGAGCTCCATGGACATGGTGTTGGTGTGCTTGGGATCGCAGGTGAAGCTGTCCAGCTTGACGTTCGTGGGCGCGCCCGCGCCCTTGAAGGTGGACGCGGAGGACGTGCCGGCCGTGCCGCCGGAACTGCTGGACGCCACGGAAGGCGTGGGCACCTGGATGCGCCAGCCCTGCAGGGCGTAGCCGTGCGGGTCCACGAGGTAGCCGTCCGCGTTGAAGCGGAAGTTGCCCGCGCGGGTGTAATATTCGGTATCCGTGCCGATGGGCTTCACCTTGAAGAAGCCTTCGCCGGAAATGGCCATGTCCGTGGGGTCCGTGGAGTTTTCAAAGGAACCCTGGCTGAAGTTGCCGTAAATGGCGCCTATGGCCACGCCGCGGCCGACCTGGGAAGGACCGGCTGCCGCGAACACGTTCTGGTTGACGAAATCTTCGAAGTCCATCCGGGAGCCTTTGAAGCCCACGGTGTTGACGTTGGCGATGTTGTTGCCCACGACGTTCATTTTCTCGCCGTGCACCAGCAAACCCGTAACCGCGGTCCACATACTTGCGCTAAGAGACATGATCGACCTCCTGTTTTCCGGCTGTCATCCGCATATGATTCCCAGCCGAAGGGCGCTCTGCGCCTGTTTTTATTTCTTTTCCGCCGCGTACGGCGGTATTTCTCTCGTTATTCGGTGAAGTCCGCTCCGAGCGATTCCGCATATCCCTTGGCGTCCGCCGCGAATTCCTCGGCCTGCGTCGCGTACGCCTCGGCCTTTTTCGCCTGCTCGTCGGTCTTGGTGTATTCATTCAGGGCGTCGGCCGTTTTCAGGCTTTCCGCTTCCTTGCGCGCGTTATCCGCGATCTTCCGGGCGGCGGTCGCCGATTCCCTGGCCGTCGCGGCCGCGTTGATGGACGATTCCGCGTACTTTTTCGCATCCGTGGCCACGGTGGAACCGAGGGCCTTCTGGGCGAAGACTTCCGCATTGTCTTTCGCCAGGGCGGCGGAGGCCGCGGCGTCGGCGGCCAGGCCGGAGTAAGTGGAAACCGTGCCGGTCGATTCGTCTGGCAGGGTGATTTCGGTAACGTCCATCAGGTTGACCGTACGGCCGCCGTCCAAAATCAGCTTGTACACGCCGTCCACGTTTTCCACACCGACCACGCGCGCGCTGAGCTGCTGCTGCTGGATGACCACGGTCTTGTCGTTTTTGTCCTGGGCCGTGATCATGATGGAGTACACGCCGTTGGGCGCTTCCTGGCCGCTCGCCAGCTTGCCGTTCCAGGCATACCGGTGCGTGCCCGCCTGGAACGAGCCCAACTCTTCGGAGAAGACGGGCATGCCGCTGCTGTCCAGAATGGTGGCTTGGGCCTTGGTCGCCGGGTCCGTAATGGTGAACCAGGACTGGGTGGTGACGATCTGGCCGGACATGGTGAGCTTGGTGATCTGGTCGCCTTTCGCTATCACGTTCTTGCCGATGAAGCCGGTGGCGGTCATCAGCTGGCTCTGGGTCATGGTCGTGTTCAGGCCTTCCACGCCCGCGTTGATTTCCTGCAGTTGTTCAAGGCTGGTGAACTGCGCGAGCTGGGCCACAAATTCCTTGTCTTCCGTCGGGTTGAGGGGGTCCTGGTTGGTGAGCTGGGCCACGAGCAACTTCAGGAACGTGTGCTTGTCGGACGCGAGCCGGTCGGTCTTGCCCGACGTGGCGGCGTTGTCCGCGCTGCTCGTCCAGATATTGCTGTTCGCCATGATGTTGGTCGTCGCTGCCATTCCCGTTCCCTCTTATGCAATAATGTGTAAGCCTGATGCGGAAATTTCTTCCTGCATGCCCTTACTTTGCATATCCTGGGCCAAACTCGTTCCGGACTCGCGGCGGAGCTTCGCAAGCCGCTGGAATCGCGCCTGTTCGCGCATTTCCTGTTCTTTATTGAACTGGGCGGTATCCGCCCCTTCCCACTGTTCCCTGGTGGTGTCGCCGGGGAGCTGGGTTTCCACGTCGAGCTGGGCCACTTTGAGGCCCTGTTCTTCAAGGGTGGCCTTCAACTGGGCCATCTGGTCCGCCAGCACGGCGGTGGTTTCCGGGTTGTCCGTCCGGATCAGCGCCCGGACCTCTCCGGCCTTGACCGAAAGAACCAGCGTCAGTTGGCCGAGTTCCGAGGGGTTGAGTTGCAGGGTCATCTGGCGGTTGCCGTCCGCGAGCTGGCGGAGCATGCCCTGTTCGACCTGGGAAAAGATTTCCTGCCGGTGGGCGAAGCCGGTCGTGGTGTTCTGCCGCGCCGTGAAAGACTGGTTGGAGGCGTCGGTCTGGCCGGCCATGGTCATGCCGGGGGCGGCGTCCATTCTGCTCAGGATGGGGGCGAAATCGCTCTTGGCGTGTGATTCGGTCTTTTCCGAACCCGCGCGGTCGCGGGAACCGTCAAGGACGGAGACCGTCTTTTCCCGGCTCGCGTTTTCCCGGCGGGAGTATTCCTGCCGGCGGTCCTGGGCGGCCTGCTCGTCCGCGAGGGATCGTTCTTCCTCAAGCTCTTCCGGTGTTTTGCCGAACCCGTTGGCCTTGGCCGTCAGGTCGTCGCGCATGCGCCGCTCGGCGCGGTCGGTCTGGCCGTTGCCGCGCGTATCGGCGACCGGTTCGGTCTGTTGGCGGATTTTCTTTTCCTGCAACGCCTCATCGATGACGCTTTTAAACTGGGCGGCGATTTTCTCCGCTTCCGACCGCCTGGTGGCGATATCTTCCGTGATCGGGCTGAGCAGGGTTTCGAGGGACTTGGTATCGTCCTCGCCGGTAAAGAGACCGGCGATCTTTTGCATCGCGCCTGCGGAAAGATCCAGGCCGCGCCCCAGCGCGGCGGCTTCCTTCGCGGTCAGGTTGAACGAGTTCTCCCCAAGTTCCTTGGCCTTGGCCTTCAGAAGGCGCATGGCTTCAAAGCCGCGGCCTTCCTGCATATAGCCCATCACTTCGTCGGCTTCTTCCTGGGAAAGCTGCAGCTTCTGGAACACGCCCGCCAGTTCCTGCATGTCCTCGTCGGTCAATTCCCCGTTGGCGCGGCCGTTCCCTCTGATGACGCCCATGATCTTGCCGATGGTGGGCGAGGCGTCGGCGTTCAGCAACCCCGCGATGCCGGTAAGCGCGGCATCGTCGACCCCGCGCTTGCGGAGTTTTTCGGTTATGGCCGCGATGTCCGCCTCGTCCAGCGTGGCGGATATGTCGCGTTTGATCGTTCTGAAGCCCGGAGGCGGTCCCGAGGCGGCGTTGGCGTCCACGATGGGCGTCATGCCGGTGGAGGCGAGTTCCTGGTTGAGGGACTCCAAAAACGCGTTGGCGTTGGCGATAGCGGCGCCGGGGCCGGTCTGGCCCGGACCCGTCTGGCCCAGACCCACCCCGCCAAGGGCGCTCACACCGTAGGATATGGAATCAGGAAAAAACTGCATGGTACTCTCCTTGCGCCGGGGATAGTTCAAAGACTGTTCCAAAATCACCGGGCACGGAGAATTTTTTTATAATATATTGAAAATTAAGAATATATTTTTAAAAGAAGAACGGGGAGCACCCAGCATGCAGGCAGGTTTTTCCCCATTGGTTCAGAACTCGTCAGGATCTGTTTTTAGTGGAGGGAGATCAGACGCTCCACAAGCTCGAGGGCTTGGGCAAAGGCGGCGTTTTTGAACATCCCGTTTTGCAGGGAGAGGTGCATATAGCTGGTGAGGGGCCGGAGCGGCAGGGGGAAAGACGCCCAGAAGGTTTCGGTGTTCACGGAGGCGGCATGGCTGCCGCGCAGATGGAGGCTGAGTTCCTTGCTGAGCTTGACGAGGGCCTGGATAAAGGCCGGGCCGTTGCCGGGGGATGCCTCGGCAAAGTTCTTCCAGGCTTGCCTGAGTTCCGCATCGGTAAAAATGCCCGTGCGGTTGCCGAAAAACGCTTGCCAGAAAAGGGCGGTAACCTGGCGGGGCGGCGTTTCGCCGATGATTTGCTCCAGATGGAAAAGGTTGTGGGAGTCGCGCGCGGTCCGCAGCAGCTCCTGATCCGGCAGGGCGAAGCGGTGCAGGTTTTTTTCCTTTTTGGAAACCAGTTCGTGGATAAGGTAGGCCGTCCGGCTGGCGTGCAGGGCTTCCTTGCACAGGACGCTTCCCTGGGTGCAGTGCCAGCAGCCGACGCAGGGCAGCGCCGCGCGCAGGACAAAGTGGCCGGGCGAGAAGGGGCCGGTTTCCCAGGCGTTGACCGGGCCGGTGGAGATGTTCAGGACCGGGGTGCCCGTCCAGACGGCGAGGTGCATGGGGCCGGTGTCCGGCGTGACGAAGAGGTCCAGCTCGCGTAAAAAGCGGCATAGCGCGCTGACGGAAAAATGCCCGGTCAGGTTCAGGGCCGGGGCGCCGAGCGCTTTGGCGACTTCCCCGCCCAGCGGCTTTTCCGCTTCCCCGCCCAGGAGCACCGGGCGGTGCCCCGCTTCCAGAAGCTCTCCCGCCAGGGCTGTCCAGAACCCGGCGTCGGGGTGTTTATCCTGCTCGCTCGCGCCGAGAAACAGGCCGATATGGGCGGACGCGGTCGCCGCCGTTTCACGCGGTTTGGGCCAGGAGGTCGTGCGCAGGCGGTCCGGCGGCACGACGTCAAGGGCGTTCATATCCGCCCAGTGGTAGAGGTTATACCGGTTGTTGTTGACCAGGGAGGCGCGGTACACCTGCCAATCGCCGTTGATGAACATGGCGCCCGTTGTTTTGTCGCGGTACGCGCCGATGCGTTCTTCCGCGTCCAGGGCGCCGGCGAGCGCGATGGCCTCCGGCCGGTGGCTGAGGTTGATGACCATCCGGTAGGCGTTTTTTCGCAGGCCGGGGGCGGCATCGTAGGCGAAATAGGTGGCGGTCGGGGAGAGTTCCATCAACTCGGCGAAAAACATTTCCTCGCCCACGACCCAGAGCGGGTTGTCCGGGTACAGCCGCGACAGCCAGCCCATGAGCGGGTAGGAGAGAACCAGATCGCCCAGGCGCTGCATCTGGATGATGAGGATGGGTTTGTTCGCCATATTTTTTCTTGAGTGGATGCTGTTCGTGCCGTATACACTGTCGCAGACGGCTTGGGACCTGCGGTCCCTTTACAGAAAAAGTTTCCAAATGATAAGTATTTAGCGCTATCCAGGCAAGAGGTCTTTGCATGTCCCTGACAAGTTTTTTGCAGGTATTCGCTGGCGTAGGGCTTTTTCTTTACGGTATCAAGCTGTTAAGTGAAGCCTTGCAGTTCCTTGCCGGCGACAGGATGCGCCAACTCATAGGCACCCTCACCCGCACGCCCATGCGGGGCGTGTTTATCGGGGCGCTTGTCACTATACTGATTCAAAGCTCCAGCGGCGTGACGGTCATGACGGTCAGCTTCGTGAACGCCGGCCTCATGAGCCTGGCCCAGGCCATCGGCGTTATCATGGGCGCCAACATCGGCACCACGGTCACGGCGCAGATCATCGCCTTCAAAATCAAGGATATCGCCCTGCCTTTCATCGGGATGGGCGCGCTTGTGGCCGTTTTCGGCCGGTCGCGGAACCAGCGGTACTTCGGCAACGGCATGGTCGGGTTCGGGCTTATCTTCCTCGGCATGCAGACCATGGAAGGGGCCATGTACTTCCTGCGCGACCACAAGGATCTGTTTCTGACGCTCAGCTACCACCCGCTTCTCGGCGTCCTCGCGGGCACGGTCATTACCATGCTGGTGCAGTCGAGCGCGGCCACCATAGGCCTGACCATGGCCATGGCGTCCCAGGGCCTTCTGTCCCTTGACGCCGCCATCCCCATTATTCTCGGCGACAACATCGGCACCACCATCACGGCCGTCATCGCGGCCATGGGCACGAACCGTTCCGCGCAGCAGGCGGCGGCGGCCCACGTGCTGTTCAACGTGATCGGGGTGCTGCTGTTCATGCTCGGGCTGCCGCTGTTCAAGATGGCCGTCGCCCATACGGCGACGGATATAGGGCGCCAGCTCGCCAACGCCCATACCATGTTCAACATGGTCAATACGGTTTTGTTCCTGCCCTTTGTGCGGCCCTTCGCCAAGCTGGTGGCGCGCATTATCCCCGCGCCGCCGCCTCCTGCCAGCTATGATCCCATCTACCTCGACAGGAAGCTCATCAACGTTTCCACCGCCGCGGCTGTTGGCGCGGTCAAGGACGAGCTTACCCACATGGGCGAGATCACCCTCGCCATGTCGCGGCTGGTGCGCAAAGCGTATAAAAACTATTCGGAAGACATGGAATCCCGCTTCGCCAACATGGAGAAGGGGGTCAACAACCTGAACAAGGCCATTTCAAAATACGCGGCCGAGATCTGGCAGAAACGGATACCGGACAGTCTTTCCACGGAGTTGGCCGGGTATGTGTCCGCGGCCGGGGACTTTGAGCGCATCGGTGACCACTACGAGAATTTGCTGGAGCTGTCCGCGTTCAAGGTGAGCAACTCCGTCTCCTTCACCCCTCAGGCGGACATTGAATTTTGGGACATGTACACCACCGTGGACGAGGCCGTGATGAACGCCGTGGGCGCGGTCGCCACGGACGACATGCAGCAGGTGAACAAGGTTCTGAACGAGTTGGAAGACGCCATTGACAACAAGGAGCGGGAATACCGCAAAAATCATATCGCCCGCATCAACGCCCAGGAATGCGACCCTGAACGGGGCGTCATTTTCGCGGACGTGCTCAGCAACCTTGAGCGTATCGGCGACCATACCCATAATATCGTGCTGGTGGTCCGCGACTTCCTCGAAGGCGATCACCGCGACCGCGGACCGCAGAAGAAATAAGGTTTTTGGAACGTCTGAAAAGCCGAAGCCGCCCGCTGCATCAGCGGGCGGCTTCGGCTTTTAGAGCGCGATGCTCCGGGGGAAGGTTCAGGCGGTGGCAAGGGCCGCGCGCCAGCAGGCGGCGAACAACCCCGTCGCCAGGGCAAGGGAAATCCATTGCAGGGCGGTGTTTTTCTCCCCGCGTACCGTGAGGAGGCAGGGCGCGCCAAAGGCAACCGCAAGGCCGAGTATGACCCCGGCGGCAAGCCCCATGGTGTGGGCGAGATAGTCCACGCCCGGCGCCTCGCTCCCGCCGAGCATGGCAAGGAAGCCGAGGCCCGCGCCCAGGGGGATCAGGGCTTTGAGGATACCCTGTTTGACGGCCGCCGCCCGGTGATGGTCCGCGGCGGTGGCGGCGGCATGCCGGGCCGCGAAAGCGGCGGCGAACGCCGCCAGAAGCCCCACGGAAGCGAAAACAGCCGTCGAGAATCCCTGGCTCAGAAAGGACGCCGGCCGCAGATACGCCGTGGACAGGTTGCCGAGCGCCCCGGCGAGGACGGTCAGCAGGAAGCCGAAGCCGACGCCGGTATGGCGGCAGAGGGGGATGCCGAAAATAGCCCCCATGACGAGGTTGGAAACAAGGTGGGCCGCGTCGGCGTGCAGGGTCAGGCTGGTAACGGTGCGCCACCATTCCCCGGCAACGGAAACGCGGTAGGCGTCAAGCCCGCCTGCCGTGAGCCAATCCCGCGCGGCCGCCGGCAGCGCCGCGAAGGAAAAAAGACCGTCCCAGCGCGCGCGGTGCCAGGGGATAAGGGCCGCGAGCAGGGCGGCGTACCAGTACAGGCCGCGCCGTTCCGGCGGCTGGGGGAGCGGCAGGGGCGGGCGCTCTTTTTCGAAGGCCAGAATTTCATGCAGCGCCGCCTTGGCGGCAACGGGCGGGATGTAGAGTGAAACCAGCGGAGGGCGGTCAAAGAACCGGTAGCGGAATCCTTTGGCCTGCAAGACAAGCAGCCAGTGGCGGTACCGTTCGGGTCCCGTGTCACGCCGGTTTTTACGCAGGGACGGCGCGATATTCCGCCAATAGGGCGGCGTCAATGGGCGTCTGGTAAGCCTGACGCCGTTTTTGCCGCCGTTTTTGGCGGAGGACGCGCTCCGGCCCGGCCTTGGCCGCCAGGCGCGGCGCAGGGTCCGCCGGACCAGGGAAGAGGTGCCCGGGAAAGGGGAGGCCATGCGGATCAGCCGGGTTTTTTCGGGTTGTTGGAAGTGTCGTCATCACGGGTGATGACTTCCGGCTCGCAATCGATGATAACGGCGTTCCCGCGCAGTTCGGGCCGTTCGGGTTCCGCGCCCGGCGCGTTGCCGTACGTCGTGCAGGTCCAGGAAACAGGGCCGGAGCCGTCGGCCGAGGATTCGAACTGCACGGTTTGGGACTGGAACCCCTGGCGCCGCATCTTGGCGACGGCGAATGAAAGCAGGATATGCCGGACGCCCGGGATGAGCAGCAAAACCGCGAGCACGTCGGAAACAAAGCCGGGGAAGACGAACAGCCAGCCCGCGACCATCAGGCAGAAGGTGTCCGCTATCTGGCCGGAGGGCAGCCGCCCGGCGGCGAGCTCCGTCTGCATGGTCTTTGCAATGTGCATGCCGCGTAAGCGCAGCAGCCCGAAGCCGATGAACATGGAAACGATCACCAGGCCGACGGTGGCAAGGGCACCGATTTCCTTGCCCACCTGGATCAGAACCCAAAGTTCCAGAGCGGGGAAAAGCAGAATAAGCCAGGGGATGAAACGGCGCATGCGCTGTCCTTTCGGTATGGTGAGCCCGGAGGGCTTTGTTGCGGGAAAAGGGACCGTTCAGAAAAGATAAAGCAGAAAACACGGTCCGGCAAGAAGGGGAGCGGAAAAAATAGGGAGCTGCGCAGCAATCCATCCGCGAAACGGCTATACAGACGCAACAAAAGGGCGGCTTTCATACTGAAAACCGCCCTTTGCAAAGGGCTGCGTAAAAACGCGGGTCAGGCTGCGGGGGCCTTGCGGACGGCGGGCTTTTTGATCGCGCCGGAACGCAGGCAACGGGTGCAGACGCTCACCGTGCGCACCTGGCCGGAAGGGTCCTGATGCCGGACGGACTGCAGGTTCGGGTTAAAGCGGCGCTTGGTCTTGATGTTGGAGTGGCTCACAAGATTGCCGACCTGGGGCTTTTTCCCGCAAATTTCGCATTGTTTGGCCATGATGAACCTCCGTAGCACTGACGCGTGATGCGTTTATTTAAAAGTCGTTTGGCGGGGTGCGCCCGCGCCCTTCGCGAAAAGCCGCGAGGGCTTCGCGGAACCGGCTCCGCCTCGCGGGCGGATGCATGCGCCGCGGCGCGTCGCCAGAGGCATGTCCGCCAGAGAGAGGGACTTTTATACCGGGCTTTGCAAAAAAGCAAGCCTTTTCTTGACAAGGGCAAATAAAGCCATGTAGTAGTTCCCCTCCAGAGGCTGTTTTCCCTCATGGACAGTGGGATTTTTACCCATTTCCCGGAAAACATCTTGGAAAGATACGACATTTTTATTTCCGGCAAGAAAGTTATGGCGTCCAATTGGGTTTTATTGCATAGTATTCCGCCGTCGGGCAAGACGTATGTCCTGGATGACCAGGCCATCTGGACCGGCCCGTTGGCCGAGTTCCACATGCCCTGCACCATCATGGAGCCGCTGCGCGCGGAGTTTTCCGTGCTGGCGCAGGAAGACGGCGTGCTTATCCGCGGTTCGGTCACGGGCAAGGTAGCCTTGCCGTGCACCCGGTGCTCCGAGGACGCCGTTGTTGTGATAGACCAGCGGGTGGATACCTTTGAGCCGTTCCCGTCGGAAGCAAACGACGAGGACGCTCTGGACGTCGACCAGGAGCTTTTACGGTACGCGCCGACCGGCCAGGGTATGGAAATGAACCTGGCGGCGCTGGCCTGGGAGGAATTTCTCCTGGCCCTGCCCATGAAGCCGCTGTGCGACCCCGTCTGCAAGGGGCTTTGCCCCCAGTGCGGCGCGAATAGAAATACGGCATCCTGCTCCTGCGGGACCGATGCCGCCGACCCCCGCATGGCCCCGCTGCGCGGCCTGAAGGTGAAGCGGTAATACAATGGCCGCGGCAATGCCGCGGCGAGGAGAGAACCATGGCTGTTCAACAGAACAAAAAATCCAAATCCAAAAAAGGCATGCGCCGCGCGCACCACCATGTGGCTGTTCCGCCCGTGGTTTTCTGCAAGTGCGGCGAAGCCACGCTGCCCCATTCCGTTTGCCCGGCGTGCGGCACATACCGTGACCGCCAGGTTGTGCCCCAGCCTGCGGAATAGTGTATGCCGAGAGACGCGCCCGTTATAGCGGTTGACGTCATGGGCGGGGACTTCGGTCCCTCCGTGTGTGTCCCAGGCGCCGTGGACGCGGCCAGAGCCGGAAATTTCAGGATTCTGCTCGTCGGGCGCAATGACGCCGTTGCCGCCGAATTGGCGAAGCTTGATCTCGCCGGGGTCGACGTCGACATAGTTCACGCCGAGGATGTGGTGGAGATGGACGAGAAACCCTCCGACATTCTCCGCCGTAAAAAAGACGCCTCCATCCAGGTAGCCTGCCGACTTGTCAAAGAGGGGCGGGCCGACGGCGTTGTGAGCCCCGGCCATTCCGGCGCTACCGTCGCCTGCGGCATGTTCATCATGGGCCGCATCCCGGGCGTGGAACGCCCGGCGCTCGCCTCCATCATGCCCACGGAGAAAAGCCCCATGGTCCTTCTGGACGTGGGGGCGAACGTCGACTGCAAGCCGCACCATCTCTTGCAGTTCGGGTTGATGGCGAACGCCTTTGCCAGGGACATGCTGGACCTTGCCGTGCCCCGGCTGGGTCTTTTGTCCATCGGCGAGGAAGAGGGCAAGGGCAACACCCTCGTCAAGGAGACGTACGAGCTCTTGAAGCTCGTGCAGAACCTCAATTTCGTGGGCAACGTTGAAGGCCGCGACATTTTTACCGGCGACGTCGACGTTATCGTGTGCGACGGGTTCGTCGGCAACGTGGCCCTGAAACTTTCCGAAGGCCTTGCCACCTCCATCGCGCGTATCCTGAAGCGCGAGCTTTTGGGTTCCACGGTCGCGAAGCTGGGCGCGTTCCTTTCCAAGGGCGCGTTCAAGCGGTTTTCCCGGTTCGTGGACTATGCGGAATACGGCGGCGCGCCGCTCCTGGGCCTTAACGGCATTGCCGTTGTGGCTCACGGCCGGTCCAACGTGAAGGCCGTCGCCAGCGCGACCAGAATGGCCGCTACCTTTGTCCGTAAGGGCACCTACGAGCGTCTTGTGGAAGCCATTTCCCTCAACGAGGAACTGACGCGCTACGGCAAGGCCATAAAATAAAGGTGACGCCATGCAGAAGATAGCCATTCTCGGATTGGGCTCGTATTTGCCCGATGCCGTGATGACGAACGACGAGCTCAGCAAATTGGTGGATACCTCGGATGAGTGGATTACCACCCGCACGGGCATCAAGGAGCGCCACCTTCTCGCCAAGGGCCAGAGCAATACCGACATGGGCCGCGAAGCCGCCGTCAAGGCGCTCGCCGACGCGGGCCTTACGGCAAACGACATTACCCATGTTCTCTATGCCACCTGCACCGGCGACTACATAACGCCTTCCGCCGCCTGCCTTCTGTGCGACAAGCTCGGCATTACCGGGCGGTACGCCATAGATATCAACGCGGCCTGCAGCGGCTGTTTGTTCAGCCTTGTGGTGGCAAGGGGCCTCATCGCGGCCCAGCCGGAAGCGAAAATCCTGCTCGTGGCCGCGGAAGCGCTTTCCCACAGGACGAACTGGCAGGACCGCTCGACCTGCGTGCTGTTCGGGGACGGGGCTTCCGCCCTGGTGCTCGGCGCAGTGGGCAAGGGAAAAGCCCTTGCCGTCATGACGGACATAGAGACCGGCACGGACGGCTCCCTGGGGCCGCTCCTGCATTTCGGCGGCCCGTGCGAATCGGGCGAGGTTTACAAAGCCGGCGACCCGGTCGGCGAGGATTACTTCATCAGCATGAACGGGCGGGACGTCTACAAACACGCCGTCCGCAACATGGCCGCCATCAGCCGGGACCTGCTCGCGCGCAACAACATGACCGTTGATGACGTGGACATGCTGGTGCCGCACCAGGCCAATATGCGTATCATAGAGGCCGTGGGCTCGCGGCTGGAAATCCCCGTGGAAAAGGTCTACGTGAATTTGCCGGAAACGGGCAACACCTCCGCCGCCTCCATCCCGCTGGCGATTGACGAGGCCCGCAGGATGGGCAAGCTCAAACCCGGCATGCGGATTCTGACCTGCACCTTCGGCGGCGGCCTTACCTGGAGCGCGGCGCTATTCCAGCTGTAACGCCGTTTTTTGGCGTTGGGCCGTAGGATTGATTGCCAGCCGGACCGGCTTTTGATATACGCAATATTTACGTTTTGCGGCACGTATAAGGAAATTTTTTCATGAGCGATTTAGTGAAAACGGCCCTGGTTACCGGCGCGTCCCGAGGCATCGGCAAAGGCATTGCCGAGGAAATGGGCCGCCAGGGCTATCAGGTGTTCCTGACGTATGTCAGCAAGCCCGAGGAAGCCGAAAAAGTCGCTTCCGGCATCAGGGCCTCCGGCGGCAGCGCCAAAGCCTTCCGCCTGGACGTGGGCGACCCCGCCGCGGTCACGGCCTTTTTTCAGGACGAGATCAAGGATAAAGTGACGCTCGCCGTGCTCGTGAACAACGCGGGCATCACCAAGGACGGGCTCATGGTCCGCATGAAGGACGAGGATTGGGACGCGGTCCTGAACGTCAATTTGCGCGGCGCCTTCACCTGTACGCGCGAGGCCGCGAAGCTGATGACGAAACAGCGGTACGGCCGCATCGTCAACATCACCTCCATTTCCGGCCAGATGGGGAACGCGGGCCAGCTCAACTACTCCGCGGCCAAGGCCGGCCTGATCGGCCTGACCAAGGCTTCCGCCAAGGAACTCGCGGGCCGCAACATCACGGTCAACGCCATCGCGCCGGGCTTCATTGAAACGGATATGACCGCTTCCCTCCCCGAGGACGTGCAAAAAGCCTATCTCGGGCAGATCCCCCTCAAACGCTTCGGCCTGGTGGACGATATCGCCGCCGCCGTGGCCTTTTTCGTGTCCGACCGGGCCGGGTACATTACCGGCCAGGTGCTCGCCGTCAACGGCGGCTTATATTGTTAACAATCATCCAACTTCGGTTGTACTTAACCCTTCTGGAGGCAACATGTCTGTCGAGGAAAAAGTTAAAAAAATCATCATGGACCAGCTCAGCGTTTCCGCTGACGAAGTGAAGCCCGAAGCGTCTTTCATCGAAGACCTCGGCGCGGACTCGCTTGACCTGACCGAGCTGATTATGGCCATGGAAGAAGAATTCAAGCTGGAAATCGACGACGAAGATGCCCAGAAGATTCTTAAGGTCCAGGACGCTATCTCCTACGTTGAGTCCCGCCAGTAGCAGCGGGGGGCAATTTGGGTCAAAGAGCGTCTTATGATGGGATCATAAGACGCTCTGCGGTTTTCTCCGGAACCGGGCCCGTCTTGCAAAAGGGGAAGGTTCTCCCCGCCGCGCCGCTCCCCTGGCTCTTGCCGGGACATATGGCGCCGCAGTAAACACGATTTTTTGGGAAGGAAGACCATGAGTAAAAAACGTGTCGTTGTAACCGGACTTTCAGCCATTACCCCCCTCGGCGGTGACGTCGTGTCGAGCTGGGACGCGCTTTTGGCCGGAAAATCCGGCATCGCGCCTATTACGGCCTTTGACGCATCTGCCTTCGCGGCCCGTATCGCCGGTGAAGTCAAGGATTTTGACCCGGAAAAGTACGGCATCGCCGCCAAGGCCGCCAAGCGCATGGACCGTTTCGTCCAGCTCAGCGCGGCCGGCGGCCTTGAGGTCCTGAAAGACGCCAACTACACCGTTTCGGACGAGAACGCCAAACGCACGGCTATCCTGCTCGGGGTCGGCCTCGGAGGCCTCTCCACCATAGAGGCCTTCCATACCCGTCTGGTCGAGGCCGGGCCGAACAAGGTCTCCCCGTTCTTCATCCCCATGCTCATTTCCAACATGGCGCCCGGGCAGATCGCCATGCTCACGGGCATCAAGGGCTCCAACCTGGTCATGACCAGCGCCTGCTCCTCCGGCTTGCACGCCATTGGCCACGCCTACACCGAAATCGTCATGGGCCGCTGCGACGCCGCCATTACCGGCGGTACCGAGGCTGTTGTCACGCCCATGGGCATTTCCGGGTTCACGGCCCTTAAAGCCCTTTCCACGCGGAACGACGAGCCGGAAAAAGCCTCGCGCCCCTTTGACAAAGACCGCGACGGGTTTGTCATGGGCGAAGGCTGCGGCATGCTCATGCTGGAAAGCCTTGAAAGCGCGAAGGCGCGCGGCGCGAAAATTTACGCGGAAGTCTGCGGCTTCGGCGCCACCTGCGATGCCTTCCACATGACCGCGCCGGACGAAAACGGCGAAGGCCTTGCCCAGGCCATGCGCAATGCCATGAGCGAAGGCGGCGTCAAACCCGAGGACGTGGACCACATCAACGCCCACGGCACCTCCACGCCCATGAACGACGCCTGCGAAACCAGGGCCATCAAGGCTGCTTTCGGCCCCCATGCCTACAAGCTCGCCATCTGCGCCAACAAATCCCAGACCGGGCACCTTCTCGGCGGCGCGGGCGGTCTGGAGAGCGTGTTCACGGTCCTGGCCCTGCAAACCGGCGTGGTTCCCGGAACCCTCAACCTGGAAAACCCGGATGAGGAATGCGATCTGAACTGCATGGCGGACGGCCCCAAAAAGCTTGATCCGCGCTACGCGCTCTGCAACTCCGCGGGCTTCGGCGGCACGAACGTGAGTATTTTGTATAAAAAGTGGGAAGAGTAAGGAGAGGCACCATGGACGAGTTGTTGTTATCCGACCCGGAGCTTGCGAAAACCATCATCCTTGAGACCGACCGCCAGCTTTCCAAGCTGGAAATGATCGCGTCGGAAAACTTTATTTCCGCCGCCGTCCGCCAGGCTCAGGGTTCCATCATGACCCACAAGTATGCCGAAGGGTACCCCGGAAAGCGCTACTACGGCGGGTGCGAGTTCGTGGACATGGCTGAAAGCCTGGCCATCGAACGGGCGAAAAAGCTGTTCAAGGCCGATTACGTCAACGTCCAGCCCCATGCCGGCAGCCCGGCCAACATGGCCGCCTATTTCGCGGTCATCAAGCCCGGCGACACCATCCTCGGCATGAATCTCTCCCACGGCGGGCACCTCACGCACGGCAGCCCCGTGAACTTCTCCGGCAAGCTTTTCAACATCGTTCCCTATGGCGTGGACAAGGAAACGCAGCAGATCGACTTTGCGGAAGTGGAAACCCTCGCCAAGAAGCACAAGCCCCAACTCATCCTCGCGGGCGGCAGCGCCTACCCGAGAACCCTCGATTTTCCGCGCTTCCGCGCCATTGCCGATGCAGTGGGCGCGAAGCTTATCGTGGACATGGCGCATATCGCCGGTCTCGTGGCCGTCGGCGTGCACCCGACCCCCATCGGGCACGCGCACATTACCACCACCACCACGCACAAGACCCTGCGCGGCCCGCGCGGCGGCATGATCCTGGCGGACGAAGTCTTCGGCAAGGACATCAACAGCCAGATATTCCCCGGCATTCAGGGCGGCCCGCTCATGCATGTCATCGCGGCCAAGGCCGTGGCCTTCGGCGAAGCGCTCAAACCCTCCTTCCTGAAGTACCAGAAGCAGACCCTGGAAAATGCCCAGGCGCTTGCTTCCGCCCTCAAGGACGCCGGGTACACGCTCGTTTCCGACGGCACGGACACCCACCTCATCCTGATCGACCTCACCAGCAAGGACGTGACGGGCAAGGATGCCGAGCACGCTCTGGACAAGGCCGGCATCACGGTCAACAAGAACACCGTTCCGTTTGAGACCCGCTCGCCCTTCGTGACCAGCGGCATCCGCATCGGCAGCCCGGCTCTGACCACGCGCGGCATGAAGGCGAACGACATGAAAAAGATCGTCGGCTGGATAGACGAAGCCATTGCCGCGCGCAATAACGAGACCGAGCTCAAGGGCTTGGCCAAAAAGGTTGAAAAGTTCGCCCGCAAGTTCCCGCTGTTCGCCTGGTAACAGACGTTCTTCTCCGTCATCAAGGCCCGCCGTTTTTCCCGGCGGGCCTTTTTGTATGCGAAAAACAGCCTGCCAGAAGGTGCTTTCAGGCAGGCTGGTCATGGAAGGATAGCTGGCTTACGCGCGAGGCAGATCCGATAGCAGACTGTAGATACGGTTGATTTGCGTCCGCAGATAATGGTCAAGGATCAATCGGCCTTTGGCCGAGCCCTTTTTATCGGCCAAGGGCGAGGCGGACCAGGAAATGCCCGGCAGATAAGGATGCGTAATCCCTGTATCCTGCACCCATTGCGCTCGCTGGGCATAAAGAATCTGGTTCAGCTTGCGGACGGTGGACAGCCGTTGCCCGGGATCCAGGCGGGAGGCGCCCCGGCTCCACTCGGCCCGCGCATCCTCCCAGGCGCCGAGCAGCGGCCCAAAGTCCAGAACATCCCTGAAGCGCCCGGCGAATTCCCATAGTTTTTTCTGGGTAAAATCCCATAGGGGCAGGGGGGTGGGAGCACCGCCATGGTCATGCAGAGCCCTGAAAAGCGCAAGGAGATATATCCGGGCGTCGGTGTGGAGAATATCGGCATCGCAATAGTCCATGACATCGTGCTCCGTATGCCACCACCAACTCATAAAACTGTCCATGGTCCGGTCCGGGCTGGTATCCGGAAGCCCCGAGAGCCAAGCAAAGTAAGTGGATATGCCCATATTCTGGAACGACTGGTCCCAGGACCGGACGGGGTACGGCCAGACCCCGTTCTGGCCGGTCATATCCTCGACCGTTTTCCGCGCCAGATCGAGATAGTCCGGTCCCGCCGTTGTCCTTGTATAGCAGGTCGCGCCCTTGAGCCCCGGCATGTCGATATTCGTATACGCCAGGCAGTGCCGGTTCAAATCCTGAAAATTATCCAGGGCATACGTGGAGGACCCCACATACTTCGCGTATTCATGCGCGGACCACCAGCAAAAACGCAGTCCGTACGGCAGATGGGAAGCGCGGGCAAAACGTTTGGCAAGCATCAGGTTGATGGCGTCGCCGGTGGCGTTGTCCGTGGCTCCATAGTAAATGGAATCAAGATGACTGCCCACAAGATAGAAGAAAGGGGATCCGCCGCTGCCTTCCAGCCGTGCTTCAAGTTGCGCGAAACCGCGCACCGCGGTGTCCATTGCCACCTGAACCGTACAGACCAGGTCATTGTTGAGGGCTTGCGAGCGCAGGCTGTCGCCCGTGGACTTGTTCACCGCGATAACGGGTATTGACGGGAAAAGGTCGGCTTCCTCGGGTAGCGGCGTGCCCCAGCCCATATACTGAACCATGCACTCGTGCGCATACGTCTCATCCCCCTGCGGCCAACAGACGGCATAGGCCACAGCGCCGCGTTCCTGCGCCTCCATCACGGACACGGCGGATATTACGGTGGTGAGCACCACCTTGCCGAGCAGATCTTTGGGGTACGCGCCCCGTTCTGCGAGGTATACAAGGGGGTTGCCGGAAAAGTTATCCCGTTCCAGATACACCGCCTTTCCCGTGACGGGAGTATCGGCGGAACCGGAATGGGTCCAGGCAACCGAGGGCAGTTCCCGCTCATCCGGCCTGCCGTGGTTCGCAATGAGAATGCTGTTTTGGGGGTAGCTGAGGAGTCCCTTTGCCGGCATCTCCCGAACCGCGATACCCTCCTTGAGCAATTCGGCCTTGATGTATTCCCTGGCGGCCGATTCACCCTCGGTACAGGAAACTCGTTTGTATGAAGCTATTTCCCGCGTGTGGCGCAGCAGTTCCGCCCGATCCATGGATTCCAGTAATTGTTGCTCTTCCCGGGTTAGCATGATCATTACCTCCCGCCGCACGGCAGCGCCGGGAATGGAACCCCGATGTGAGTCGGGGCATACTCCCCCTGCATTGCCGCACCGCACTATTCCGCAACATCACGCGGTTCTTTTCTGCAGTCGTATGCCCAAGTATTCCTTTCCATTGCCCGGATCATGCCGACCACAATGTCGACCAACGCATCGAGCATCTTTTCTCCCTTCGCGGTTGTGGCCTTTGTCGGGTCACCCGTTGCGCCGGTAGCCGAGACCTCGGCGATATCCCATAAGGTATTGCCGTCCAGGCCCATTTTCAGCAAATCTTCAGGCATCTGGCGTTTCGCGAACGATATATCCACAAGATCCGGTTTTACGGCCATGGTAATGGATGTCTCTCCTTCTCCGCCGTGTCCCAGGCCCTGCCAAACCTCAAAAAGGCCGGGCAGGCGCGCGTCAAGCAGGTTCCACCATGCGGGCAGAAAGAGAATAACCGCTTCGGGATGCCTGTTCTTGACCTTCCGGCCCGCGATTTCCAGGGCCGGTATGTTGCCATCGTGCCCGTTGAAGATCAGGATATGCTTGATGCCGCTTGTGATGAGACTTTCCAGAATGTCTTCGGCCACGGCCTGGGTTGTTTCAAAGCGCAGGGATATGGCCAGGGGAAAGGCATTGTAATGCAGTGAGGTGCCAAAAGGTATTCCGGGCAGGACAATTGTCTTTTCAAGACGTTCCGCCGCGCGCCTGGCGACAGCCTCGGGCACGAACAGGTCCGGGCCGAGAGGCATGTGGTCCCCGTGGCTCTCACAACTGCCGAACACGGCAATGGCGCTGTCAATTTTTCCCGCGGCCAGCATTTCCCGCAACTCACGAGTCGAAAATTCATTCAGGGCTGTTTTTTTCATGGTACTTACCTTTTCTGTTGGTTCAGCGTGAAGCCCTGACCGGCGCCTGCCCCAACTCACGGTCCGCCGCGCTGTCCGCAGTTATGGAATATAGAACAGGATACAGGGCAATAGCCACTACCAGTGAGAGAAGACCGGAAGGCAGGTTGGGAATGATGATGGCGTATTGCAGAATCAGGGCCAGCACGGCCGCGGCAAGAAAAGAAGCGATTCCGGCGCTGCGGTATAACGGTTGCCTGTTGTAATTGGCAACAACGTATTTTTTTCTGACAATGAAGTAATCCGCAATGATGGGACCGGCCAGTGGCGGCGCGACGGTTCCCAGGACAGTGATGAACGTGTTGAAAAAGAGCTGGTAAAAGCCGAGAGCGCCGAGAATAGTGCCGAGAATACCCGCGCCGAACACCAGTTTGTTCTTGGTTACGGAAAGACCGTAAGAATGCAGGAAGGGTCTTGTATACAGCGCATTGCAGTAGAGTTCCCCGTCATTCGTCGTCCAGAGCGAAAGCGTCCAGGCAATCACCCCAAGTATGGCCAGGCCCAAACCCTGTTTCAACATCCAGGCCACGTAGTTAAACTGGCCTACGGAAATTGACCCCATATAGCCGATAATATTGAGCAGGGGGTTAGTAATGATGAAACAGGCCGCAGCGCACAGGAACACTGCCGGAATATTCCTGTTGAACCGGAACAGGTCACAGCCCATGATAGCCCCGGCAATCCAGCTTCCGACAACAGCGGTGATCGCTGTGCCCATGCCCAGGCCGCCGAGCTGGTTGGCTTTGCCGACAAAAACGTCATACCCTCCGCCCTCGGCCAACATGCCTCCCCCCACCCACAGGGCAATGATCAGGATGGCCGGGGCCACCGGAATGGCGATAAGCTCCAGTCCCTTGATACCCAGGGCCGCGGTGTAGGTGAAAATTATGCCGAACACCACGCAGGAGAGAAATTCCTCCAACGTGACTGCAGGAAAGCCCGACCGGCCGATAGCCGCGGGGTCAAAAACCGTTATACCGGAAACGTTTCCTAAAAAAGACCCCCATATCTGCCCGACCATTCCGGTAATTGACGAAAACCACCCCAAGGTCAGCAAGGCCATGACCAGCATGACGATATTGGCTCCCCTGGCTCCGTAAGAATACCGGCTGAGGAGCGCGAGGTTGAACCCGGTTCTTTGTGAGGCGACGCCCAGGAGCGATGTCAAAATGAATAAGGCCCCCATGCCCAGAGCTATGGACCAGAGGGCATCGTGGTAGGAAACGCCGGGCTGCCCGCCGAATCCGGCCAGAACCCCACCCACGAACAGCCCTGTAACCACATACCCGAAACCGATCCAGACCAGAATCTGCTTCCAGGTTGCCCTGCGATCCGATATCGGCACCGGCATCAATGTGAACTCAGTATCTCCCGATATCCGCGTTTTCGTTACGTCTGTCATTGGTTTGTCCTCCTTATAGTATGAAAGCCGTGGCAATTCCACGCCGTACCCAGCGAAACTCGAGGCAACAAAGAAACCTCCCGGATGTTCCCCGATCTCACCCTTCATCATGTTGTTTTCAATAGAAATAGTGACAAAGAGATTGTTTTATGCAAAATATCCAGAAAAATTAAATTTTTAGGGCATTACTTTAGTTAATTTAAATCAGTACATAATGTCAAAGAAATTTAAAATTCATCATTCGGACCAACTTGGGTCCAGACACCCGTGGTGCCGGTAAACAGACGTCACTCCTGGGTGTGAGTGGTCCGCCCCCCGGCAAGAAGACAGATAAAAAGGTGAGGCGGTGGCGTGCGCGCAACTCATCAATCCCGGCATGGCGGAAAGGTTGTATTTCCGGATGAGATACTGGCTGCCGCAACAATCATGGCCGCCTCAGCCGGAATGTGGTGTATGGTATCTTCCTCCCGATATCGGGAGAGAGATACCATGAGAGGTGCACAACATGACTATCAGAGTATGTACCCGGACTGCCGTTGCAGCCGGTTTGCTGGTTATGGCGGCGGCTTTGCCCGCTTACGCCAGCGACAGGGATACCGGCCCGGCGGGCGCACAGGGCATCGGCAGGCTCGGCGGCGCGTACGACGATTTCAGCCCGGCCCGGCAGTCGTCCCGCAAGGTGAGCGGCAATGGCGAGTTCACGAAGCCGGAACCCGCCAAACCCGCTGTCCGCGAGGCAGGGGATGCCACTGCGCCGCGCGTGCCGCAAAATGTCGTCATTGAGCGGGAGCCGATGGAGACCGCCAATTGATCGGGAGCGGGATGATTGCGCCTGGAAGGGGACCATATCTGTGGTTGCACGGTCCGGGAAGGAAGATGCGGGATACGGTCGCGGCCGAGTTGGAGGACCTGCTCGAGCACGGCGTCGCGGCTGTCCTCAGGCGGTGGCTCGCGCTCACGTTCACTATGCAGGCCGCCGTCATGCTGCTCTTTTCCTCAGTCGCGGCGTAGGCGGGAAGCCGCACGGCGCCCCGCTCGATATCTTCTGGCGTTCCAGGGGAGAATGCGGTAAAAAACTGGTCCGCCCGGTCCCTGGCCGGTCCCTGGCGGGCCAGTTTTTCCAAGGGGAGTGCCATGGCTTTTTTGAAATCAAGCAGCAGTTTCACCCGCTTCCGCATTACCGAACCCGTGCCGCAGTCCCTGTGGGGCGAGATTCTGGACAGGCTCAAGCAGCACGCGTTCCGCGATATTGACGAGACTTCCGACGAGCGGTCCCTCGGCTGGGTCAGCTTTGAGGACATGCTCGATGCCGAATGGCGTGAGGAACCGCCCCAGAAAGGGGCGTACATCGCATTTTCCCTGCGCCTGGATACCCGCCGCGTGCCCCCCGCCGTCCTCAAGAAGCACACGGGCGTCGCCATGAAGGCCGAGGAAGCGCGCAACCGTGAGCAGGGCAAGAAGTACATTTCCCGCGAGCGCAAGAAGGAAATCCGCGAGCAGGTGGAGTTGAAGCTCAGAACGCGCACCCTCCCCATCCCGGCGGAATTCAACGTGGTCTGGAACACGGCGGACAACATGGTTTTTTTCGCGTCCACCCAGTCCAAGATGATCGAGGCCTTCCAGGAGCATTTCACCAAAAGTTTCAACCTGGACCTTGACCAGCTGACCCCTTACGGCCTGGCGGCCAAAATTCTCGGCGACGACTGCCTCGCCAAACTCGATCACTTAGAACCGACCCGCTTCGCTTAGGGAGTGAGCATGAGCAGCATACCGTATCTTGGCGAAAGCACGGACATCGTTCTGGGGCAGGAATTTCTGACCTGGCTCTGGTTCCGTTCGGACAACGACCCGGTTTTCAAGTCCCCGGACAACGGGCCGGATTTCACGGTTTCCATGGAGCAGCGCATCGTGGTGCAGGGCGGGGAAGGCGACGCCAAGGAAACCGCCAGCGTTTCCGGCGTGATGAGCGAACTGCGCGAAGCGCGGCTGGGCCTCGCCACCGGCAAACAGGTCACGCGGGCGCTGGTGCGCTTCACGCGGGACCCGGAGGTCTGGCAGGTGACGCTGAAGGCCGCGGACCTCTCCCTCGGCAGCCTGAAAACGCCGACAGTGGAAAAGGGCGACTCCCAGGACGACGACCCGGACGCCCTGTTTTACGAAAAAATCCACCTGACGGAAATCTGCCTTTCCTTTATCGACGCCATGTACGCGGAATTTCTCTCGCGCCGCCTCTCCCGGGATTGGGAGGGCGAATCGAAGAAAATCCGCGAATGGGCCGCCGCCGAAGCCTAGCACGACCCTGTCCCCGGCTCGTCTTCACGGTTCGTCGGGCCGCCGCAAGGAGAGCGTATGCCGCAGCGATCATCGTATGCCCGTCCGGATGTCCTTGTCGTCGGCGGCGGCATGGCCGGTCTTATGGCCGCCCTGGCCGCCCGGCAGCAGGGGCGGAGCGTGGCCGTCGTCAGTCTTGGCCCGGTGGGCCGGTCCGGGAACACCGTGGTGGCCGGGGGCGTTATTTCCGCGGCCACTTGTGACGCCGGGAATACGGCCGAAGCCTACCTCGGCGATCTGCTTGCCTCCGGCCAGGGCATCGCGGACCCCGCGCTGGCCTCCCGGCTCGCCAATGAATCCGAAGAAATTCTCCTCTTCCTTGAACGGATGGGCGTCTCGTTTCTGCGTCAGGGCCCGGGGTTCAACCGCGTGCAGCCTCCCGGCCATTCCCTGCCGCGCACCGTGCCGACCGACTGGAGCCGCGTAGCATACGCCGCGCGGGGCATGACGTTTCTCGCCCCTCTCGCCGCGCGGGCGCGCGAGGCGGGCGTTGTTTTTTGGGACGGCCTGCGCGTGACGAATCTCCTCAAGCAGGAGGGACGGGTTACGGGCGTGGCGGCCTATGAGCGCAAAACCGGGATCCGCCGCGTGCTCCAGGCCGGGGCCGTCATTCTTGCCACCGGCGGGTACGGCGGGCTTTTCCGGCGGCACAACAACGTTTCCGACATATACGGCGACGGGATCGGCATGGCTCTGGAAGCGGGGTGCGCCGCGCGGGACATGGAGTTCGTGCAGTTTTACCCGACCATGATGTTCAGTCCCGTTAAAACCCCCATATCCGGGATCATGTTCTGGGCCGGGGCCGTTCTGCGCAACCGCGACGGCGAACGGTTCATGGATCGGTACGACCCCAAGGGCGAGATGGCCCGGCGGGACGCCATGGCGCGCGCCATCTTTCTGGAAGTGCGGGCCGGGCGCGGGGTGGACGGCTGCGTCTACGTGGACTGCACCAATATGCCTGAGGAGGCGCTGCAAGGGCATTTTCGCCACTACAGCGAGACGGTCGCCAAACACGGCATCAACCTGCGCAAGGACTGGCTCAAAGGCTCACCGGCCGTGCATTATACCCTTGGCGGCATCCGTATCGACCGGGACGGGCGGACGAGCGTGCCCGGCCTATACGCCGCCGGGGAGGTCTGCGGCGGGGTGCACGGCGTGAACCGCATCGCCGGCGCCGCGCTGATGGAAGCGTCGGTGTTCGGCAGAGCCGCGGGGGTTGCCGCCGCCAATGAGTGCCGGTCCGTTGCCGCCGGGGCCGGAGCGCCCGTGGCGCCTGATGCGGAAAGCGCGTCCGGCGCCGTCGCGGCGGCCGGGAACTGTGAACCCGCGATGCGCGATTTGCGGGACGTGCTATGGGAGCATGTCTCCCTCATGCGGGACGAAACGGGGTTGCACACCGCGCTGCGGGAAATTGCGCGCTTGCGCGCGGCCCGGGATGACGCCGGCAACAGTGCCGGAGCCTTCCGCCGCACCCTGCTGGTGGCGGAAGCCGTTGTCCGGAGCGCGCTCGCGCGGAAGGAAAGTCGAGGCTCGCATTACCGCGCGGATTATCCGGACAGTGATCCGGCTTGGGAACGGCCGGTTTTTTGCGCATACGCGGATGGGAATATAACCGTTTCAGCGTGACCGCTTTATACAAAACGCACGAACCCGCCGTCATGGCGGGGTCTTACGTTTTCTCACGGCGCGGCAGGTGCGTTAGTTTTTACAGACCTTGACCCTGGCCGGGCGGATGAGGCGGTCTTTCAGACGGTAGCCCTTGTTCATGAGACCGCAGACCTGGCCGGATTCATATTCCGGGTGGGGCTGCATTTCCACGGCTTCGTGTTTGGCGGGGTCAAAGGTTTCGCCAAGGTCGCCGACCTGCTGCAGGCCGTGTTTCGCCAGCGCGTCGAGCAGGAGTTTGCGGGTCATGTCCACGCCCACCACGAAATTGTGGCATTCCTTGCCCTGCGGGGCATAGGCCAGCGCCAGGTCGAGGTTGTCCAGGGCGGGAAGGATGTCCGCCAGGATGGATTCTCCGGCGAATTTGACGAACTCCTCTTTTTCCCGCGTAAGGCGTTTGCGGGCGTTTTCCAGGTCGGCAAGGGCCATGAGGCGGGCTTTTTCCGCATCCGCGCAATGGGGGCACTCTTCCGGAGCGGTTTTCTCGCCATGCTCGGAGGCGGCTTTCGCGCCGTGCTCGGGGGCGGCTTTCGCGCCATGCTCGGGGGCGGCTTTCGCGCCATGCTCGGACGCGGCTTTCGCCGCCTGGGCCTCGGACGCGGCCCTGGCTTCCCGGAGTTTTTCCAGGATGGTCTTGGCCTGATCGGTATCGTGCCCGCCCTGTTTCGCGGCGTGGTCATGCTCGGCGTACTGGGGCTTCATTCCCGGCGCCTGCTTGACGTTGTCGAAATTGATCTCCGGGTCCGCCTGATAAACGGAGGCCGGATCAATCACCGGGCTATCGTCGCCGAGGGGGTCGTTTCCGTAGGGGTTGCTGAAGGGTTTGCGTACCATTATCTCGATTCTCCTTGGAGCGTAATTACAGTCGGCTGCGCATAACGCTGGCAACCGATGCGGCGACGGCCCCCACCACGGGCAGAACGGTGGCGTAGTTCATATGCAAAAGGCCTATCGCGCTGACCACACCGAGGGGGGCTTTGTCCTCTCGCGGCGCGTAGGGCGCGCTGACCACGGCCCAGGGGGTCGCGTCGTATTCGCCCTGGATAAAGGAAACGGAAACATCGGGACTGGCCATGGTCCGTTCCAGAAGGTCCAGGATTTTGGGGCGCTCTTCCATGAAGGATAAAAGCTCCCTGAGCCGTCCGGCATCGGCGAACGCGGAAGTATGCGATACCTGCCCGATGCCGTCCATGAAAAATTCCCGCTCGGCGCCGCTGTCGTCCAGGGCCGGTATGGAGAGCGCCAGCGCCTTGCGCCACATCTCTTCCAGTTTTTCCTCGGCCAGTTCCAGCTCCGTCTCGATGCGCAGCCGCGCTTGTGCGAGCGTGCACCCCTTGAAGTGGCTGTTCAGACAGTTGCTGAACCGGGCAAGCTCGTCGGCGGAATAGGCGGTTTGCACGGCCACCATCCGGGTCCGGACGCTCCCGCCGTCAAGGATGAGCACGGCCAGCACCAAATTGGCGCTGACGGGCGAAAATTCTATTGTGCGCCACCGCATTTCCCCACGCCTGGGCGCGAGCACCACGCCGAGCTGCATGGAGTGGCTCGCAACCACGGCGCTGGCGCGGCGCAGAATCTGCGAAATATCCGCATCCGCCACACCGAGCGCCGCGACGAGCGCCTCTTTTTGTCCTTTGGAGAGGGGGCGCGGCGCAAGAAGAGTATCGACGTACAGCCTGAACGCTTTGGCGGTCGGGACGCGGCCTGCGGAAACGTGCGGCTGTTCAAGGTATCCCTTTTCCGTCAGCGCGGCCATGATCGCGCGGATGCTCGCGGAGGAAAGCCCCAGGCGGCTTTCCCTGGCAACAGAGCCGGACGCGACCGGTTCCCCGGTACGTATGTACCGCTCGATGACAGCGGTCATAACCGATGTTTCGCGTGTGTCCCGGCGCATGGCTTCCTCAAGAAATTATATACCCTTAGATGGCCACGTCCGGCGGATTGTCAAGTCTTCGGGCGTTGGCGTTGTCGTGAACGGCCCGCAAGTGAGCGAGAAAAGCGGCAAGCCCGCGTGTGGGGAGTTTGTCCTTATGCAGGACGATGCTGAAGGGCCGCAGCAGCCTGGGGAGAACCCCGCCGATATTGACCAGCGCGCCGCTTGCCACATCCGGGCCGACCACGTGGGAGGAAAGGCAGCAGATGCCGTACCCGGCCATGACCGTGCGGCGGATGGCTTCCGAGTTGGCGAGCTCCAGCGCGATGTGCAGGGGGCCGAGCACCGGCGCCACTTGCGCGTCCAACACTTCCCGGGTGCCGGAATCGCTTTCGCGCACCAGCCAGTCGGCTTGGCGCAGGGCTTCGCGCGTTGCGGCTCCGGGGCGGGCCAAGGGGTGGTCCGGGCCCGCCACGACGAGCAGTTCGTCGTCGATCCAGTGCTCCACGATAAATTCATCCACCGTGCACGATCCTTCGATAAGGCCCACGTCGGCGTCAAAGTTGCGGACCGCGTCAAGCACCTCATGGGTGTTGCCCACCAGCAGGGTCACGGTGCTGCCGATGCCGGTTTCCGCCTGGGTCTTATGGTACCGGGCCAGGAACGGCGGCAGGAGATAGTTGCTGATGGTGGTGCTGGCCGACACGCGCAGCATGGCCGCGGCGTCCCGCCCGGCGCTGACGATATCGTTTACGTGGTCGAAAAGCGTGCGGACGCGGGGGAGGAGGAGCCTCCCGAAATCGTTGAGAAACAATTTTCTTCCCCGGCGGTCGAACAGCTGTTCCGAGAGGGCGTTTTCCAGCTCCGACAAGGCGGAGCTGACCGCGGACTGGGACATGGCAAGATACTGGGCGGCGCTTGTGGTGCTGCCGGTCTTGGCCACGGCGACAAACACGGACAATTGGCGGAGGGTCAGGTTGTGGTGCAGCGTGTCTCTGTTCATATGTCGCCGTTCTCTTGAATTTTTTTGTCCTCGTAAGGGGCGACGCGGCGGCGGTACCACTCAAGCTTGGCGTGTTCCATGGCGCTGGAGCACATGCTGTAGTTGCTGTAGCTTTCGCCGATTTTGTCGATGAGCAGGCAGGACAGTTTATAGACGCAGTAGTTCAGTTCGCCTTCGGTGGTCACCTCCCGGGCAAGCCGGGCCAGGTGCGGGTCCAGGACGTCGCGCTTGTCTTGTTTGATATAGGGCATGGTACCTCCACTCCGGACGATACCGCTCTTTTCCTCCAAGGGCAAGAAAAGGAGCCGCGGCAGCGGCTCATTTTGTCCTGATACTGCGTCAGGCTCACTCCGTGCGAAGCTCATGTATGTCTATATACACTTCGCTCCGCCCGGAGTTCGCCTTCCTTGTCTGAGGGCAAACTGAGCCGCTACCGTAGCGGGGGGATGTACCTTCCGGGTAAATTCAGGTCAGCCAGAATTTCCAGATCAGCGACGCGAGCAGAAAGCAGAGCATAAGGAATAAAAGGCGCCGCACAAGGGGCGCGCCGATCCGCATGGCCATCCTGCTGCCCAGCCAGTTGCCGGCGATATTGGCCGCGGTCAGGGGCGGAATCAGCCAGAAGATCGTCACGCCGTGCCAGACGTACACCAGGGAGGCGCTGATGCTGCCTGCCAGATTGAAAACTTTGGCCGTGCCCGAGGATTTGACCAGCCCCATGCCCACCACGGCATGCAGCACGAGAATATACAGACTGCCCGAGCCTATGCCCAGAAAGCCGTCATAAAACCCCACGGGGATGCAGATGAGGGGCAGCATGACATAGCGGGCGAACGCGGAGAGCTCCTTGTCTTCCCCCCGGTCCCGTTTGGGGATCATGGTGAAAAGAATGCCCAGCGGCAGCATAAAGATAACCAGTTTGCCGATGGTCGCGCTGTCGAAATACAGCAGCATCTTGGTCCCCAGAGCCCCGGCCAGCACCGCCACCGGCAGGCTGACCAGGGCGCTTTTCCAGTGCACCATGCCGCCGCGCGAATAGAGGGCGAGAGAGATGCAGGAACCTATGGTGCTGCACGGTTTGTTGGTGCCCATGGTCATTTCGGGCGGAATACCCGCCAGGAGAAGGGCGGGGATGGATATCAGCCCGCCGCCGCCGGCCACGCTGTCCACAAAACCGGCAAGAAAAAAAGCGGCGAGCAGCGGGATAAGAAGCCAGAGATCCAGTTCCATGGAGGGCCCGTGTGTTCGGGCGGCCTTTCGGCTCGCCGGCAAAGGGAAAAACGCTTTTGGCCGCGCGCCGTTCAAAGCGTATCGGTATGGTGCCCAACCTATTCTTCCCGGATTGTTTTTGCAAGAGTAAGTTATCCGCCTTCCGGGGAGCGCGCGTAATCCCAATCCGCATGGCCGCGCTATTCCGGGTATCAGAGACGATATAAAAACGGGCCGCCCAGGCAGCCCGTTTCACGCTGGGGTGAGAGGCGCGCCGCGTTACTGCCGCTTGGCGGTAAAGATGGCGCGGACCATTTTGGGGAGCGAGGCGTCAAGCCCGTCGGGGTCGCCGGGGGTGCGGACGGAGGCCTGCCAGAACTGGACCGGCTTTTTCCCTTCCCGGACAGGAGCGAGATCAAACCCGTCCATCAGGAGAAAATGCCAGCCGATGTTCGAAACGTGCGACCTGCCCGGCAGGTTGCCGACGCCGAACCCGCGCTGTTGCGCGCCCGGGCTGGTGGTGGAAAGATCGGCCGGCGGGGTGGCGTAGTTCGGCTGGGGGCCGTGCTTGAACATATAGTCCCGCTGATAGAAATCACTGTCCCTGTGCCAGAAATCGTTGGGCGCGGAGCCTTCGTAACCGCGAACGTATCCCCCGGGGGTGCTGTAGGTGCTCTGCCCCGGCGGGGAGGGCTGGGCCGGCGCGCCGAATCCCAGCCTGCCGGTGCCGCCGATGGTGGACGCGGCCACCAGAACGCCGGGGCCGAAGGGCAGGGCTTCGGGCGCTTCCGCCCAGGCCTGTACGGCGGCAAAGCGGATGATGATGGCGTAGTCGGCAATGGAGGCATCCGCCTCAATTTCCTTCGGGAGCCTGCCGGGGATGGCAAAATTCTGCACCACGGGTTTGCCGATTTGCTGCGAGCGCGCGTACAGGGCGCGCGTCACGTCCGGCGCGGCGATGGCGCGTACGGATTCGGAGAGGTCCGCATCTTTGTCCGGCGTGGTATACCCGCGCAGTTTGAGCTTGGGAAGCTGGCCTGTTTTCCCCAGTTCGGACGCCTTTTGCGCGGCTTCGCCTTCCGCCGGGCCGCCGGCCGGGTTCGGGGTTCTGGGCTTGGTCGCATCCCCGGCGGCCTGCTTGTTGGGCATGGGCGTCTTGGGCATGGGCTCAAGAGCGCTCGGCCGGACCGTGACGACGGTCAGCCCTCGTCCCGTGAGCTCTTTGGCAAAGGCGGCGGAAAGTTTTTGGAACACGGGCGCGGTCTCGTCCAGCCAGGCCATGCCCGAACGCAGGACCACCCGCCCCTGCTTGGGCAGCTCGCCGGATTGCGTTGCCTGGGTTTCGTCCTTGGCCGCCTGGGACAGACCCGGGGCGAGAAAAAAAGCAGCGCAGAGAGCCGCGCAAAAGAGTATGCCGGGCCGGCGCGGCGCACGCGCGAAAAAGCCGGGGGAGGTGTTTTTGATAGTGGCAGACCGTTCCATACTGTCTCCTGGAAAGGGTTATGCCCTGAGAGCCGTGCAGATGCTGTCAAGCTTGGTGCGCAGGGTCGCGGCGGCTTCCTGCAGCGAGGAAGGCGCAAGCCCCAGAACGTTCCAGGCTTCCATGGAGATGGGCGGTATCGGCGGCACCGGGCGCGTCGTGATGCCGAGGGCCGTCACCATGGCGTCGGCGATATGGACGGCCGCGGCTTCCGGGTACCGGGAAGGCTCTTCCACCTGGTGGTGCCTGAGCACGGCGATGACCAGCGGCAAGGGCATGTTCCAGCGGTGCAGGAGCATGCCGCCGAGCCGGGCGTGGTCAAAGTCGATAAGGGCCTGTTCCGCCATGTAGGCCGGTTCCGGGTTCTTGTTGTAGTTTTTGTTGATGGCCGTCATGATCGTGGGCGCCGCGTATGCCATGGCCAGCTGGCCGCAGTCGTGGAGGATGCCGGAGACGAAGAGCTGCTCGCCCTCGGACCGGCCGGAAAGACGCCACAATTCCTGGGCGGCTATGCCGACGGCAACGCTGTGCCGCCAGAAAAGCTCCATGTTGATAAGTCCCTTGGGCAGCAGCACGGCCAGGGAATTGAGGGCGCCGCCGGTTGCGAGGGTCTGGATCTGCCGCGTGCCGACAAGGGCGACCGCCCTGGAAATGGTGGAAACCTTGGCGGCAAACCCGTAGTAGGGGCTGTTGACGAGCTTCAAGAGCCAGGCCGTGAGGCCGGGGTCCTTGGCGATGACTTTGGAGACGTCGTCGGCGGAAAAGTTGCGCCGCTGCAGGACGTCCTGCAATTCCAGCATGACGGCGGGCAGGGGCGGCAGCCTGACTTCGAGTTGCACCACGTCCAGCGGGTCCAGTTTGGCGACAGTGGCGGGCGGGCCGTCGGGAAGGATCTGGGGCCGGGCGTACCCGTCCCGGAGGAGCCACTCCGCGGCAAGAGAATACAATGCCTCCACGACGGGATTGTTTCTTTCCGTGAAGCGAAACCGGTGATCAAAAAACGCGGTATCGTTCTCGGTCGGGTGCAGCGGCATTTCTGCCGGGGCCAATGTGGCCGGTTCCATAAAACCTCCGCAAGGCAGCAGCGCAAATCGGGAGTAGGGTGCACGGAAGCACTTTTGCATGCCGTGGCGTGCGAAAAGAAAGACCCTTCATGTATTTAAGGTATATACCATAATCCGGATCAATTGGAAATACGTAACTGCGCGCCCCGCGTTACGGCGTCCGGTCCCTGCCCACATGATAATACTGTGGGACGCCGTGGACGGGAAACCTTTACCGCACGGGGCGCAAGTCCTGATCCCCCCGGATTTTTACTCAAAAATAATACGTGTCAAAATACGATAATTACGGTATAGGAGGGCGTTTCAAACGTCGCTGCCATATCATGCCGGTTATAATACCGAATCCATGTGCCCCGCGGCGACCCGACAGGTGTTGTTTTCATCGGACTGTCCGATACCACCATATCATGGCAAGGAGAATTTACATGGCGAACAAAATGAAAACCATGGACGGCAACACGGCTGCTTCGTACATCTCGTACGCGCTCAGCGATACCGCCGCCATTTATCCGATCACCCCGTCTTCCAACATGGGTGAATCGGCGGATGAATGGGCTGCCCAAGGTAAGAAAAACATTTTCGATCAGGTTGTGACGGTCAAACAGCTCCAGTCCGAAGCGGGCGCCGCCGGCGCGGTGCACGGCTCCCTGTCCGCCGGCGCGCTGACCAGCACCTATACCGCCTCCCAGGGCCTGCTCCTGATGATTCCCAACATGTACAAAATCGCCGGCGAACTGCTGCCCGGCGTTTTCCATGTTTCCGCCCGCGCCATCGCGGCCCACGCCCTGTCCATCTTCGGCGACCACCAGGACGTGATGGCCGCCCGCCAGACGGGTTTTGCCTTCCTCGCCTCCTCCTCGGTGCAGGAGTGCATGGACCTCGCCCTTGTGGCGCACCTTGCCGCCATTGAAGCGAGCGTTCCGTTCTGCCACTTCTTCGACGGCTTCCGCACCTCGCATGAAGTCTCCAAGATCGAAGCCATCGACTACGAAGACATCAAAAAGGTCGTGAACTGGGAAAAGATCGAGGAGTTCCGCTCCAACGCCATGATGCCCGAGCATCCGCACCTGCGCGGCACCGCCCAGAACCCGGATATCTACTTCCAGGGCCGCGAAGCCGCCAACCCCTTCTACAACGCCGTTCCCGGCATCGTGCTGCAGCAGATGAACAAGGTGGAAGGCATCACCGGCCGCAGATACCGCCTCTTTGACTACGTGGGCGACCCCGAAGCCACCCGCGTCGTCATCGCCATGGGTTCCTCCTGTGAAACCCTGGAAGAAGTCATCAACTACCTGATGGCCCGGGGCGAAAAAGTGGGTCTGGTCAAGGTCCGCCTGTACCGTCCCTGGTCCGCCGAGCACCTGCTCCAGGCCATCCCGGCCACGGCGGAAACCATCACGGTTCTCGACCGCACCAAAGAACCCGGCAGCCTCGGGGAACCGCTGTACCTCGACGTGGTCGCCGCCTTTGCCGAAAACGGCACCATGCCGACCATCGTCGGCGGCCGCTACGGCCTGGGTTCCAAGGAATTCACCCCGGCCATGGGCAAAGCCGTGTATGACAACATGCGCAGTGTCGCCCCGAAAAACCACTTCACCGTGGGCATCGTGGACGACGTGACCGACACCTCCCTGGACGTTGACGCCGGCGCGCTCAACACCGTTCCCGAAGGCACCGTGGAATGCATGTTCTTCGGCCTCGGCGCGGACGGCACGGTCGGCGCGAACAAGCAGGCCATCAAGATCATCGGCGACAACACCGACATGTACGCGCAGGGCTACTTTGCTTACGACTCCAAGAAGTCCGGCGGGTTCACCGTGTCGCACCTGCGGTTCGGCAAAAAGCCGATCCAGTCCACCTACCTCATCACCCATGCGGACTACGTCGCCTGCCACAAGGCCGCGTATGTGAACCAGTACGACATCCTGGCCAGCGTCAAGGAAGGGGGCACCTTTGTGCTCAACTCCCACTGGTCCGATGTGAAGACGCTGGAAAAAGAGCTTCCCGCCGCCATGCGCCGGACCATCGCCAGGAAAAAACTGAAGTTCTACAACGTCGACGCCGTGAAGCTGGCCGCCGAAGTGGGCCTGGGCGGGCGCATCAACATGGTCATGCAGACCGCGTTCTTCAAGCTGGCCAACGTGCTGCCCTTTGAACAGGCCGTGGCGCTCCTCAAGGATTCCATCAAGAAGGCATACGGCAACAAGGGCGAAAAGATCGTCAACATGAACGTCGCCGCCGTGGATAAAGCCATCGACGCCCTGAAGGAAGTGAAATACCCGAAAACCTGGGCTGACGCGAAAGACGACGACGCCTGCTCCGGCGGCAAGAGTTGCGCCTGCGGCTGCGCTTCCGATCCGGAATACATCCGCGACGTGGTGCGGCCCATCCTGGCCCAGGAAGGCGACAAGCTGCCCGTTTCCGCCTTCACCGCCGACGGCGTCGTGCCGCTGGGCACCGCCGCCTTTGAAAAGCGCGGCGTCGCCATCCTGGTTCCCGAATGGCAGCCGGAAAACTGCATCCAGTGCAACCAGTGCTCCTACGTCTGCCCGCACGCGGCCATCCGCCCGTACCTGGCCGACGATGAAGAACTCAAAGGCGCTCCCAAGACCTTCAAGACCGTTGAAGCCAAGGGTAAGGAAATCAAGGGCCTGCACTACCGCATGCAGGTGTACAGCCAGGATTGCCAGGGCTGCGGTTCCTGCGCCGACGTCTGCCCGGCCAAGAACAAGGCTCTCATCATGAAGCCGATCGAAACCCAGCTCACCGATCAGGTGCCCAACCTGAAGTTCGCGGAAGAGAATATCTCCATCAAGGACACCCTGATGAGCCGCGACACGCTGGTGGGTTCCCAGTACCAGCAGCCGCTGATGGAATTCTCCGGTGCCTGCGCGGGCTGCGGCGAAACCCCTTACGTCAAACTCATCACCCAGATGTTCGGCGAACGCATGACCATCGCCAACGCCACGGGGTGCACCTCCATCTGGGGCGCTTCCGCGCCGACCACGCCGTACACCACCAACCGCAACGGCGAAGGCCCGGCCTGGGGCAACTCCCTGTTTGAAGACGCCGCCGAATTCGGCTACGGCATCAACATGGCTTACAACCAGCGCCGCAACAAGCTGAAAGACCTGGTGACCGAAGCCATGGCCGACAAGAAGCAGCCGAAAGAACTGAAAGCCGCCATGCAGGCCTGGCTTGACGCGTTCCAAGACGGCGACGCCTCCAAGAAGGCCGGCGAGGAAGTGCTTGCCGCCATGGCCGGCGCGGAAGGCAACGACCTGCTGCACGCCATCTGGCACATGTCCGACCTCTTTGCCAAGAAATCCGTATGGGTTATCGGCGGCGACGGCTGGGGCTACGACATCGGCTACGGCGGCCTGGACCACGTCATCGCTTCCGGCGAAGACATCAACATCCTGGTGCTGGATACCGAAGTGTATTCCAACACCGGCGGGCAGTCCTCCAAGGCCACGCCGCTCGGCGCCATCGCCAAGTTCGCGGCTTCCGGCAAGAAGGTCGGCAAAAAGGACCTCGGCCGCATCGCCATGACCTACGGCTACGTGTACGTGGCCTCCGTGGCCATGGGCGCCAACAAGAACCAGGTCATCAAGGCCTTCAAGGAAGCGGAAGCCCACAAGGGCCCCTCGCTCCTCATCTGCTACGCTCCCTGCATCAACCAGGGCCTGCGCGCGGGCATGGGCAAGAGCCAGGAAGAATCCAAGATGGCCGTGGAATCCGGCTACTGGCCCCTGTACCGTTTCAACCCGGCGCTGGCGGAAGAAGGCAAGAACCCGCTCATCCTGGAATCCAAGGAACCCAACGGCACCATCCAGCAGTTCCTGTCCGGCGAAAACCGCTATGCGCAGCTTGAGCAGATCGAGCCCGCGGAATCCAAGCGTCTCCGCGCCGAGCTGGAAAAAGAATACCTGGCCCGGTACCAGCTCCTGAAGCAGCTGGCCGACCTGCCCGGCATCGACATGGCCGCCATTGACAAGAAGAAGTAAGACGTCGCCCGTACCAACGGTACGGGCGACCGCCGGAGCGCGGCGCCTCGCAAGAGGCGTCCGCGCCGGCGGCGCACTGCGCAAAACGCCCGGCAGGCCACATTTGCCGGGCGTTTTGTTGAAAATATGCTGAAACAGCAATCCGTTCTGGACATTGTCGGCCAGATTGGGAAAAATACTTTTTTTCCCGGTTAGCCGGAACGGCTTTGTCGGTGATGACTTTCCTCAACTTTATCCATAAAGGGCAACAGTATGGCAAACAAACTTTTTCTCTTGGGTACCGGACCGCAGTGCGGCAAAACCATCGCCGCGTTCGGCATCATTGATTATTTGCAGCGCCAGGGCCACAAAGTCGCCTTTTATCGCCCCATTATTTCCTACACGCCCCACGGCTCGGACGAAATCCTCACCCGCCTGATCGGCCGCTACAAACCGTCCTTCACCTATGAGGATGCCTATGCCTACACCCTCGCGGAAGTGCGCGAGCTCATCAACGACGGCAAGGAATCCCACGTTTACGACACCATTCTCGGCAAATGCAAAAGGCTGGAGGAAACGCACGATTTCGTGGTTTGCATCGGCTCCGACTTCTTTAACCGCGACATGATGCTGGAATTTGAGGTGAACACCCAGATCGCGGCGGACCTCGGCGCGCCCGCGCTGGTTGTCGTCAAGGGCTCGGTGCGGAACGGCGAGGACCTTTCCGCATCCGCCAGGGGCACCATCCGCGACCTGCGCGCGGCCGCCGTGGAAGTTATCGGCTGCGCGCTGTCCTGGTCCCGGCTTTCCGCCGACGCGGCCAAAAAATTCAAGGAAGAGCTCCGCAACGCGCCGGAAGAACAGCGCACCCCCAACGTCTTCGTGCTGCCGGAAAACGCGGACGCCTCCTCCAACGCGGATGCCTCCATCGCCTACCTGAACGCGAACATGGATGTGGCCGCCTTTGTCAAGGCCGTGCAAGAGCACACGATGACCGTGGTCACCCCGAAAATGTTCGAATTCGCGCTGATGGAACGCGCCAAGAAACACAAAATGCGCATCGTGCTGCCCGAGGGCGAGGATGACCGCATCCTGCTCGCCGCCGCCGACGTCGCGGCGCGGAAAGTCGCGGACATCATCATCCTCGGCGACGAGGGCGCGGTGAAAAAACGCCTGGGCGAGCTGAACCTCACTTTTGACGGCACCATCATCAACCCCCGCACCTACGCCAAGTTCGACGAATACGCCGCCGCCTACTTCGAGGCCCGCAAATCCAAGGGCATCACCATGGAGCAGGCCAAGGAAACCATGCTCGACGCGTCCTATTTCGGCACCATGATGGTCTGGAAGGACGACGCGGACGGGATGGTCTCCGGCGCGCGCAACACCACGGCCCACACCATTACCCCGGCGTTCCAGTTCGTGAAGATGAAGCCCGGCATCACCACCGTATCCTCCATCTTCCTCATGTGCATGAAGGACCGCGTGCTGGCGATGGGCGACTGCGCCGTCAACCCCAACCCCACGCCCGAGCAGTTGGCAGCCATTGCCGTCTCCTCGGCGCAGACGGCCAGGATTTTCGGCGTGGAGCCGCGCGTGGCCATGCTGAGCTACTCCACGGGCACCTCGGGCAAGGGCCCGGACGTCGATGCCGTGGCGGAAGCCACCAAGCTGGCCCAGGCCATGGCCCCGGACCTGCCCATTGACGGGCCGCTCCAGTACGACGCGGCCATCGACCCGGTGGTCGCCAAAACCAAGCTCCCCAACAGCAAGGTCGCGGGCAAGGCCACGGTCTTCATCTTCCCGGACCTCAACACCGGCAACAACACCTATAAAGCCGTGCAGCGCGCCGCCAACGCCGTCGCCGTGGGTCCGATCCTGCAGGGTCTGAACAAGCCCGTGAACGACCTTTCGCGCGGGTGCCTCGTGCCGGACGTCATCAACACCATCGCCATCACCGCCGTGCAGGCGCAGGCGGAAAAGGGCCTGATTTAATAACGTTCCCGCGCGCTTGCTGCGCATGAAGCCAACCGGAGCGCGCCCCTTTGAAAAAAGGGGCGCGCTCCGCGCATTTGCGGTATGCGCCGCAGTCGGGTAGTATTACCGGGAGCGTACGCTCAAAGGAGGCTTTATGGCTCTGCACGCGGTTACCGGGGCGTTCGGCTTTTCAGGACAGTACATCACCAAAAGGTTGTTGGAAGCGGGGGAGGAGGTCATTACCCTGACCAACTCGCCCAAACGGCCGAGCTCTTTCGGCGGCAGGGTCAAGGCCTACCCCTTCCGGTTTGACGACGCGGCAGCCATGGCCGAATCCTTGCGCGGGGTGGATGTTCTGTACAACACCTACTGGGTGCGGTTCAACCGCGAGGGCATGTTCAGCCACGCGGAGGCCGTCGGCAATACCCAGGTCCTGTTCGAGGCCGCGAAACTGGCCAAGGTTACGCGTGTGGTGCACGTGAGCATCACCAACGCAAGCGAGTATTCGCCCCTGGAATATTTCCGGGGCAAGGGGCTTTTGGAGCGGGCCCTCAAGAATTCCGGCCTGTCGTACGCCATTATCCGCCCGGCGGTGCTCTTCGGGCCCGAGGATATCCTCATCAACAACATCGCCTGGACGCTGCGGCGGTTCCCGGTCTTCGCCATGTTCGGGAACGGCCGGTATCACATCCAGCCCATTCACGTGGACGATCTGGCAAAACTCATGGTCGCGCAGGGCGCGGCAAAAGAAAACGTCACCGTGGACGCGGTGGGTCCGGAGGATTACGAGTACCGGGACCTCGTCAAAATGATGCGCCGCGAACTGGGGCTCAAAAGGCTCATCGTCGGCATCCCGCCGGAACTCGGCTACCGGGCCAGCCTCGTGATCGGCAAGCTGGTCGGGGACGTTTTCGTGACCCGCGAGGAGATTACCGGCCTCATGGCGGACACCCTGCACGTTCCCGGCGCCGCGCCGACGGGCGAAACCCTTCTTTCGGAATGGGTGCGCGAGAACAAAAACGTCCTGGGCAAGCGGTACCACGGGGAAATGGAACGCCGCGTGGACAGGGTCAGGGCATATTGACCGGCGCACCGCTGCCGCCGCCCATTTTCGCATTGCGATGCAGGGATTTTCTGTTATATTCCCCGTATACAGTGGCACGCCCGATCCGGGCAGGAACAGTTTGATGTAAAGAGAGGATGTCTATGCTGGCGAGTGAATACGCACGCAAGCTGATTTCGGCTGAGGACGCGGCAAAGCTGGTCAAATCCGGCGATTGGGTGGAATACGGCATGGGGCTTTGCCAGCCGGTCGCGTTTGACGCCGCCCTTGCCGCGCGGAAGGATGAACTCCGCAACGTGGGAATCCGGGGCCTCATGAGCGTGCGGCCCCTGGCCGTTGTGGAACAGGTCGAGGACCGCGGCGCGATCGCCTATTCGAGCTGGCACTTCAGCAGCCAGGAGCGGCGCTGGTCCGGGGAGGGGCGGTGCGACTACATCCCCATGTCCTACCGGTTCCAGCCGGAAATATACAGAAAGGCCCTGGATGTGGACGTGGCGCTCGTCAACACGCCGCCCATGGACAAACACGGGTATTTCAACTTCTCCCTGACCAACTCCTCGACCATGGCCTTTCTGGAAAAGGCCAAGATCGTCATCATGGAAGTCAACGAAGCCCTGCCCAGGACCTGCGGCGGCTTTGAGGAGTGCATCCATCTCCGGGACGTGGATTATATCATCGAGGGGGGGAACCACCCCCTGGTGGAACTGCCTTCCGCGGAACCCGCCGAGGTCGATCTGCGCATCGCCGAGCATATCGTGCGCCAGATGAAAGACGGCTCCGTCATCCAGCTCGGGGTCGGGGGCATCCCCAATTCCGTGGGCACGCTGATCGCCCAGTCGGACCTGAAAGACCTCGGCATGCATACGGAAATGCTGGTAGACGCCTACCTTGCCCTGCACAAAGTCGGCAAGCTCACCAACGCCAAGAAGCGGGTGGACCGCCACAAGGGCGTCTGGACCTTCTGTCTGGGCTCGCGCGATCTTTACGAGTGGGTGGCGGACAACCCCGGCCTCGCCTCCTGCCCGGTGAACTACACCAACTCGCCGGACGTCATGGGGCAGAACGACAATCTCGTGACCATCAACAGCTGCATTGAGGCGGATTTCAGCGGCCAGGTTTCGTCGGAATCCTCGTCCACCCGGCAGATCAGCGGCACGGGCGGCCAGCTGGATTTCGTCAACGGCAGTTTTGTTTCCAACGGCGGCAAAAGTTTCATTTGCATGGCGTCCACCTTTAAGGATAAGGAGGGGCGGGTGACGTCGCGCATCGTGCCGACCCTGCCGCAAGGCGAGGTTGTGACCGCGCCCCGCAGCCAGGTGCACCAGCTGGTGACGGAGTGGGGCTGCGCGGTCATGGTCGGGTGCTCCAAGAAAGAGCGCTGCGAGCGGATCATCGGCCTGGCGCACCCGGATTTCCGCGACGAGCTTTTCAGAGACGCGGAGGCCATGGGCCTCCTGCGCCGCTCGGAGGGGAAAGTAAGCGCCTAACCTTTTGCCGGAACACACAGCGGCTTATGTAACCTGACACCGCGTCAGGCGTTCCCGCGCGGAGCGGCATGTTTTGCAACACGCCGCTCCGCCCGCGCGTTTGGCCTCCCCGCTCGGAGGCGACCGGGCCGCGTCCGGATCGGAACAGGATTTCGCATGCCACGGTTTCGTGAAACCATTGCAGCCCGGTTGGCTGCTTTCGGCCTCTCGCCTCTGGACGCCCTGCTTTTCCTGGGGGTCTGCGCCTTTTTCTTTTTCCTGCCGCTACGGACGGACGCCACCGCGACGATTGTCGCCATGACGGTGTTCGGCATCGCGGCGGTGCGGGGGTGCGCGGCTTTTCGCTCGCTCCTCGCGCCGGGGGTGGGGATTTACCTGCTGGCGTTCGCGCTGTTCATTCTGGCCGTCCTGGCGGCGAGCTTGTCGCATCCCGCGACGCTGTCCAAGTTTCCGCGCGTCGTACTCTGGGGATGCTGCGTTTTCGCGGGCGTCGCCCTTTCCGTCTGCGTCCCGGAGCACGGCAGCCGCTACTTCTGGGCGCTTTTCGCCTCCCTGGCCGGGAGTTTTGCCGTTGCCGCCGTCTTTTGGGGGTATGACAACCCGGCCATCTGGCATGACGAGCGGTTGAAGCTTTTCGCCATCCATCCGTCCCGCCTGGGGCTGTATGCCGCCGTCTGCCTGTTTTTTTTGATCTACAGGGCCATCGTCGCCTCCGGGTATGAGCGGCTGCTCGCCCTGGCGGGCACCGCGCTCGTGTTTTACATCCTGTTCAGCACCAACACGCGCGGCAATCTCCTGATGCTGCCGCTCGGGCTCCTCTGCCTCGGCGCGGCGCTTCCCCGGCGGTACCTGAAACAGCTCGGCATGGCGGCCCTTCTTTGCGCCGTGCTCGGCGGGAGCGTGCTGTGGATGAAAAGCGAAAGCTTTGTCGGGCGGCGGCTTATTTCCGCCGTGACCAACCCCCTTGCGGACCCCACCTTCCAGTCGCGCCTGCCCATCTGGCACGTGGGCTGGGAAACGTTCAAAACCGCGCCCCTTCTCGGCCGGGGCCACCAGAGTTATCTGGCGGAACATTCCCGGTATGTGGCGGAACACGGGGCTGCCATGCGGGAGCGGTTCGGGCAGTATGAGCCGGAGGTCAAGCAGGCCCACAACATAATTCTGGGCAGGCTCGTGGAAACGGGCGCGCCAGGAACCCTGGCTTTTTTGCTCTTTTATTGCGGCGCTGTGGCCGCCGCTTGGCGCGGCCCCGCTAAAAACCGCTGGCTCCTTGCCCCCCTTGTCTTTTATCTGGCCATGAACATGTTTGACGACGGCCTTTTCCGCCTCAATGACGCCTTTATTCTTTTTGTCGCCGGAACAGCCCTTGGGGGCTTTTGCCCTCCGGCGCCCGAGCGTTCCGGCAGGGAATAGCGTCCGGTTTTTACGGCTGCTCCCGGCGGCAAGTGTGGTGGATTTTCGGGGAAAACCCTTACAGACGGTTCTTTTCCGTCTGATATTGCCAAACGGGGAAATCCGTGGCAGAGAGTCTATTCTGATTCTCATTGTGACTATTGCGTCAAGGCTCGGCCGGGAGTCCGTGAACTGCCGGTTGATGTGGATAACGTTTGGGGCCGGCAGCAAGGGGGAATTCCCTGCCGGTAAGCGAAGGAGAACCGCATGTTCAAAAGATTTGCCGGTATCGTGGTGGTTTTTGTGTCTCTCGGCCTGTTTGGCGGTTGCGTCAACAACATGGGCGGCGCCGCGAGCGACCTGTTCACCGCGGCCACCATCAGCGACGGCGAGCTGGTTCAGATGTCCCGCGACATGCGGGCCGTGGGCGACCAGGAAAACAAGGTTGCCGACAAAAACAACAAGTACGCCAAACGGCTGGACCGCCTGACCAAGCGCTTCCAGAAGGAAGGCGGCCGGGATCTCAACTTCAAGGTGTACATCACACCCGACATCAACGCCAACGCCACGGCCGACGGTTCCATCCGCGTATACTCCGGCCTGATGGACATGATGACCGACAACGAGCTTATCTTTGTCATCGGCCATGAAATCGGCCACGTGGCGGACGGCGATTCCCTCGACAAGATCCGCGTGGCCTATGCCTCTTCCGGCGCGATCAAGGCCGCCGCGGCCTCCAGCGGCAAAGCCGCCGCCGTGCTGAGCACGGCCCAGCTCGGCGACCTGTTGCACACCGTGCTCAACGCCCAGTTTTCCCAGAAGCAGGAATCCGAAGCCGACATTTACGGCTATAACCTGATGAAGAAGTACAATATCGACACCAAAGCCGCTGTTTCCGCCTTGGGGAAACTGGGCGGCGGAGGCACGGAGATCATGTCCACCCACCCCGGTTCCGCGGACCGCGCCAAGGCCATCCAGAAAATGATCGACGCGGACAAGAAAAAGTAACAACGACGTATAGCAACACAAAAACACCCCGGCAGAGTGATCCGCCGGGGTGTTTTTTGCCGTTCCGCCGTATGCGGGAAGCGCGCCGCGCTCCGGTTTCTCCGCCCTATGACGCGTTCCGGGTGATGACCATGGCAAAAAGGTCGTTCTTCTTCAGGTAGGTGACGACGTACACCAGCCCGGCGTTTTTCCAGACGCGCGAGGTGTCCGTTGTAAAGGAGTTGGTGACGCTGCGTAGAAAACCGGCGATCGCCGCGTCCTTGGCTCCGGCCGTTCCGGGCGGCTCCCTGGCCAGGGTTTTGAGCACGTTGGCCAGGGCATAGGCTATTTCGTCCTTGTCCCTGGGCTGGCCGGTCATGAAGCGCCAGGCAAGAAAGGTGATGATTTCAGGTTTTTCAAAATACCCGCCGGTATATTTGAACTGCAGGGAAATATCCTCGGAAACCTGATAGTGTTCCGTCCGGGTCTGCCCGCCGCCGCTCACGCTGGAGGGCGTCAGTGGGAAAGCCGCCGAGCGGAGGGCGCGGGCCATCTCGTTGTATTCACCGGCGAACTCGCGAGGGGTGATGTCGATTCTTCCGGCGGGCTGTACGGGCCTGGAAGGGGGCGTGACGACGGCCGGGCTTTCCGCGCGCCGTTCTTTTTTGCTTTCAGGGGACTGGGCTGTGCGGGGCGCGGTTTTTTGCGGGGCCGGATCCGCCTTTGGGAGCGGTTGTTCCTTGGGGGGAACGGGCGGGAGCCCGGCAACCGGGGGTTTTGTCGCCGGGGCCGGTGTCACTGGCGTCGGCTCAGGGTTTTGCGCGGCGGCGGGCGGCGTTTGCGCCGAGGTCTGCGCGGCCGGCCGCGAGAGCAGGGGGGCGGCGGCTTTTTCCGGCGTTTTCGCGACGTATTTTTCCCGGAGCGCGGCTTCACGGTCGAGGGTCGCGCCCGCGAGCAGACGGCAGTATTCCGGCGAACCTTTGGGGTGGCGGGCGAAGGCTGCGGCGTCGCGATGCCGTATCCACTCCCGCTGTTCGGCGATCAGCGCTTTTTTGGCGGCGGGGGAGAGATCGGCGGTAATCCGCCTATAGGTGGCGTTGAGTTTACCGTCCGCCGCCAGCAGCATGGGGTCCTGCTGGAGGAAAGACGCCCATTCCGCTTTGGTGACGGCGGCTGTCTCGCCAAAAGCCTCGCCCGGCGCGGCCGCGACAAGAAAAACAGCCAGCCAGAAGGCGGCCAGGAACGCCAGCCGCGTATTGCGGGCAAAGGGTGCGGATAGGCTCATGGCCTCTCTCACGCTGCGGAACGGTTTGATGGTGCGCATGCCGTTCTTATCGGCAGGGTGCCGGAGAATATTAGAAGCCCTCCCGAACGCGTTCAGGAGGGCTTCATAGTCGTGCGGGCAAAACGGGTTAGAATATAACGGTGACCCTGTCTTCCTCGCCGGGCTTGAGGCGCTCGACCGTGCCTATTTTCCAGGCCGGTTGTTCCAGGGCTTTGAGCCTGTCCATAAATTCGTCCACATCCCCTTTGTCCACGACCAGCACGTAGCCGATGCCGCAGTTGAATATCTGCAGCATTTCCGGCCAGGAGAGGCCCCCTACCGAAGCGAGCCAGGTAAACACGGGCGGCATGGGCCAGGAGCCGAAATCGATCTTCGCGCCGACCTGCGCCGGGAGAACGCGGGGAATATTGTCATAAAAGCCGCCGCCCGTGATATGCGACATGCCCTTGACGCGCAGGTCGCGCAGGAGGGAGCGCACGCAGTCCACATAAATGATCGTGGGTTCGAGGAGCGCGTCGCGGACGGAGCGGTCGGTGCCGGGCAGGATGTCGTCGCCCGAAAGCCCGCTTTTTTCCAAAACCTTGCGGGCGAGAGAGTAGCCGTTGGAATGCAGTCCGGAGGAAGCCAGGCCGATAAGGACGTCCCCGACCTTGATGGAAGAGCCGTCCACGATGCGGGCGTTGTCCACGATGCCCACGCAGAAGCCCGCCAGGTCGTATTCGCCGGGGGCGTACATTTCCGGCATTTCGGCGGTTTCGCCGCCGAGCAGGGCGCAGCCCGCCTGGCGGCAGCCTTCGGCAACGCCGTTAATGACGGTCGCGGCCTTGGATACATCCAGCTTGCCGGTGGCAAAATAATCAAGGAAAAACAGGGGCCGCGCGCCCTGGACGATGACGTCGTTGACGCTCATGGCCACAAGGTCGACACCGATGGTATCGTGCTTATCATACATGAAGGCGAGCTTGAGCTTGGTGCCCACCCCGTCGGTGGAGGAAACCAGAACGGGGTCTTCCATGCCGGCAAGGTCGGGTCTGAACAGGCCGCCGAACCCGCCGATGTCCGAAAAGACGCCCTGGGTGCGGGTTTTTTCAACCATGGTCTTGATGCGGGTAACCAGCTCGTTTCCGGCGTTGATATCAACACCCGAATCGGTGTAGGCTTTGGCTCTGGTTACGGATTTTTTCGGCGGCATGAATCTCTCCTCGTCTGCGACATAGGTGGGGTTATGTATCTGTTTTGCGGGAGCCCCACAACCCTTTAAGGAAGGTAGACAAATGAGAAGTATAGGGGTTTTGCGCGGCATGCGCAAGGAAAAGCATGTGGCGGCACGGAGCGCGTTTTTGCGGAAAAACATTCCGCCCCTTGCGGTATTTTTTCTCGCGGCGGGCCTTCTCTGCCTGCCTTCCATTGCGTTTGCCGGAGACGCGACCATGTCCACCCGGAACAACGAGAGCGGCATCACGCGCGACCCGGCCACCGGCGACCGCGGGATGCAAACGCCGGAAGCGAAGCCGCAGCCGGAGTATCAGGGACCGCAGACCGTTATCGTGGCCCCCGAGATCTATCCTGACGGGCGTTCCGGGCACGGCGTACGCCCCGGTCCGGACAGGCGTCCCGGCCAGGACGGCCGCCGCCCTCAGTCGCGCTGACGCGATTTTTCCCATGGACATAACAAGGTATCGTATGACCATACGGGCAGTTTTGTGGGAAAAGGATGCCGCAAGCGAGGGCGGGGTCTTGTGCCGCGCCTGCGCGCACGGCTGCCGGATACGAGACGGCGCCGCCGGGCGCTGCCGCGTGCGGGTCAACAAGGGGGGCGTGCTCTATTCCCTGTCTTCCGGCCAGGTCGTTGCCTGCAACCTCGACCCGGTGGAAAAAAAGCCCCTGTATCACTTCCTGCCCGGCACGACGACCCTTTCCTTCGGCACCCCCGGCTGCAACATGACCTGCGCCTTCTGCCAGAACCACGCGCTTTCCCAGGGGAATTTGCCGCAGCCCAAAGGGACGGCGGAAGCCCTGCCGGACACCCTCGTCTCCCAGACAGTCGCTTCGGCCATTGACGCCGGGGCCGCCAGCGTCTCCTTCACCTACAACGAGCCGTGCGTCAGCCCGGAGCTTATCCTGGCCGTCGCGCCGCGCGCGAGGGATGCCGGTCTTGCAACCATCCTCGTGAGCAACGCCTACGCCGGTCCGGCAAGCATGGACGCCCTCCGGGACTGCGTCCGGGCGGCGAACTTCGACCTCAAATCCTTCAGCGATGACTTTTATGCCACGCTGTGCGGGGCGCGTCTCGCCCCGGTGCTGCGCACCATCGCCCAGGCCGTGGCGTTCGGCTGGTGGGTGGAGATCACAACGCTGCTTATCCCCGGCCATAACGACTCCGACGCGGAATTGAAGGCCATTGCAACATTCATAAAAGAGAACTTGGGCGCGCATGTGCCGTGGCACGTCTCCCGGTTCCGCCCCATGTTCCGCATGCCCGACGTTTCGCCGACGCCCGTTGCCTCGCTGGAACGCGCGTGCGCCATCGGAACGGCCGAGGGGCTGCACTTTGTTTACGCGGGCAATGTTCCGGGGCATGACGCGGAAAATACCCGCTGTCCCGCCTGCGGCGCCGTTGCGCTGCGCCGCGTGGGATATCTGGCGGATACCGGATTCGACGGCGCGTGCCCGTCGTGCGGGCAGTCGATACCGGGCGTGTGGAGGACCGAATGATTCTTGTGTACACGGGAAACGGCAAGGGAAAGACCAGCGCGTCCGTCGGCCAGGCTGTCAGGGCTCTGGGGCAGGGCATGCGCGTGGGGTTTTTCCAGTATATGAAACGCGAGGGCGCCGCCGGAGAGCAAAAAATACTGCGGACCCTGCTGGGCGATAATTTTATCGCCGGGGGGCTGGGCTTTTTGCGCAGCCCCGAGCAGTTCGCCGAGCACAGAGCGGCGGCCCGCGCCTTGACGGAGCGCGTCATGGCCCGCATCCCGGCGTTCGACCTGCTGGTTCTTGACGAGGCGCTGTACGCCTTGAAAGCGGCGGTCCTCACCGCTGAAGAGCTGCGCGGGATACTGAGCCTGTGCGAAAAGAACAATACCCATCTGGTGCTTTCCGGCAGGGACGTCCCCGATTGGCTGGCTGAGGCCGCCCATCTTGTGACCGAAATGCGGGAAATAAAGCATCCCTATGCCCAGGGCATTCCCGCGGAACGCGGGATTGAGTTCTAAAACAAATTCCCTTGTAAAAGATACGGCACTCTGTAAGGATTCGTCTTTATATCCTTGCCGCGAACGCTTACAGGCGAGCAGGGGCAGGGGGGTTGTGTTTTATCGCCGCCACGCGGGCAATGCAAAACGACAATACTATAGCGAAGGATTCCCATGAAACCCACGGTTCGCGCTGTTATTTTCGATCTGGACGGAACGCTCGTCGACAGCCTTGAAGACCTTGCGGATTGCGTCAACACGGCCCTTGCCGCTCACTCCCTGCCGGAACACCCGCTCGCGCCGTACAAGTATTTCGTCGGCATGGGGCTGGAGAACCTGATCCGTTCGGCGGTTCCCGCGGGAACGCCGGAAACGGTCTTCACGGCGGTCAAAACCCGCTACAGGGAAGAGTATTCCCAATACTGGGCCCGGAAGAGCCGCCCGTACGACGGCATTTTCCCCATGCTGGAACGCCTCGCCGCCATGGGAATTCCCTTGGCCGTCCTTTCCAATAAATCCCGGATTTTTACCGGTGACTTCGTGCGGCGGTTTTTTCCGGAAACCCCCTTTGTCACCGTCCAGGGCAGCCCGGAAGGCGGCACGGCCAAACCCGACCCGGCAATGGCCCTCGCCATCGCGGCGCAGCTTGACCTGCCGCCGGGCTCCGTGGCGTTTATGGGCGATACCAGGGTGGACATGGAAACCGCCGTCAATGCGGGCATGCTTCCCGTGGGCGTTTTGTGGGGATTCAGGCCGGAAGAGGAACTGCGGGAACATGGGGCGAAAATTATTATCAGCAAACCGGAAGAGCTTTTCGATAAACTTATATTTTCCATTTGATTTTTTCCCGCGTTTGCTGTCTGGTGGCCCAAAATTGAGTTGCATGTGGGGAGATGTGTATGAGACTCAAAACGCGTTTGCTGCTTTTCCTCGTTCCCGCAATTTTTATCACGCTGGTTGTGCTGACGGCCCTCGGGTACAGGAACGCCAGCAACCAGGCCAATCTTCTCGGCCACCGGGAAGCGGATCTGATCGCCACTGCGCAGTCCGCGCGCATCTTCGACAAACTCCGCAATGCGGAGGGGGCCGCCCACTCTCTCGCCTATTCCTTGCGGGATCTCAGCATGATGGAGGCGCCCAGCCGGGAGGCCATGTCCAAAGTGGTCAAGGGCGTTGCGGAGTCCTCCAAGGATTTCTTCGGCGTATGGGCCTTGTGGGAAGCCGATGCCTACGACGGCAAGGACGCCGCGTTCGTGGACAACCCCGACTACGGCAACAAAACCGGCAAGGCCAACGCCTACTGGCTGCGGGACGGGGATAGCGTCAGCTATGACGTTTCAGAGGATTTTGAAGACGAGCATTATTACGTCCTGCCGCTGCGATCCAAGCGGTTCATGACGATTCCGCCCTACCGGGATAAAGACACGCCGAATAAGACGTTGATGACCAGCATCACGATGCCCATCCTGGACAAAGGGAAGCCCCTCGGCGTGGTGGGCGTGGACCTGGAAATGGAGTTCATCCATGGGCTGATTAAAGATGTCAAACCGTACGGGACCGGGTACGCCATGCTCGTTTCCGATACCGGGGCCATCATCGCGCAGCCCGTTGCGGAAGCGCAGCGCAGCGAAAATCTGCCCGTGGTCGCAAGCGACATTCTGCAAAAGATCCGCGAAGGCAAGCCCTTCACGTTGCCGGGCGTTTCCGTTTTCGACAAATCCCCGGTGCAGTGCTTCTACTCCCCGGTAAAACTCGAATCCTTCGCCGCGCCCTGGTTTTTCATGGTGGCGCTGCCCATGGACAAGGTTACGGCCGAATCCCGCCGGAGCCTGTATATACAGCTGGGCATCGGGCTGGCGGCCCTTATCGTGCTCGTCGGTCTCGTGTTTTATGTCGCCGGCAGCGTTGCCACCCCCTTGCAGCGCATCGCGGCCTATTCCAAGGAAGTGGCGGGCGGCAAATACAAGGCCGTTGTCGACCGGAGCGGGTTTGTTTTTGAGTTGACGGAACTGCAAGCCGCGCTGCAGTCCATGCTGGATTCCCTGCTCGAAACCATGGCCGAGGCGGGCCGGCGGAAAGAAAACGCCGATAAGGAAGCGGAACGGGCGCGCGACGCCATGGGCCAGGCGGAAAAAGCCCGGCTTGTCACGGAGGAAAACCATAAATCCATGCTGGAAGTCGCCCAGCGGGTGAACGCTGTTTCGGAAAAGCTGCAACAAACCGCGCACCAGCTCAGCCGGAAGATTGCGTCCGCCGGGCAGGAGGTCCAGCACCAGAACAACCTGATGGCCGAAACGGTCGTGGCCATTTCCGGCATGGGGGATTCCATCCTGCGCGTGTCGGCCAACGCCGAGGACGCGGCCCAGTTCACGGAACGCACCCGCGAACGCGCCCGGGAAGGCGCGGACGTCGTTAACCGCACGCTGCAAGCCTTTGACAGCATCCGGAAGGAAACGGAGTCCCTCGGCGGGCAGATCGAGGATCTTGCCGCAAGGACCGAGGCTATCGGCGAAATTCTCCGCATCATTAACGATATCGCGGACCAGACCAACCTCCTGGCCCTGAACGCGGCCATTGAAGCGGCCCGGGCCGGGGAAGCCGGGCGCGGGTTCGCCGTGGTGGCGGACGAGGTTCGCAAACTCGCCGAGAAAACCGTGGAAGCCACCAAGCAGGTGGGCGAGGCCGTCGGCGGCATCCGGACGAGCATGCGCGTCAGCGCCGACGGGGTTGCCCGCACGGCCAAGACCGTCCACGACACGGTGGACCTCGGCATGAACGCGCAGAACTCCCTCGCGGATATCGTGGAGCTGGTGCAGCGCATGAGCGAGCAGATCCATGATATCGCCGGGCTGTGCGGCGAGCAGGCCAAGACCAGCGAGGGCGTCGCGGACACGGTCGAGCGGTTGCGCCAGTCCAGCGTGGCGGCAGCCGAGGCCATGGACGAGGGCGCCGCCATCACCCACACGCTGGAGCCGGAAGCCCGCGACCTTGGCCGCCTCATGGAGCAGTTGACGAAGAAGAAAGCCTAAATCCGGAAAGGCCACACCCGGCCGGGAATCCGGCGAATGTAAAAAACCCTGCCGCTCCATGAGCGGCAGGGTTTTTTACATATGCGCGCCGTTGTTGCGCGGCGTTTATTGCTGCTGCAACCGCCCCAGAAGCGACTTGAGCTCCTGCGCCATGCGCGAGAGGTCTTCCACGGCCTGGGCGGATTCCCGCATGCCGTGGTCCGTTTCCTCGGCGATCCGGCTGATGTCCTCCACCGACCTGTTGATCTCCTCGGAGGTGGCGGACTGCTCCTCCGCCGCCGTGGCGATGCCGGAAATAAGAGCCGTGTTGGCGTTGGCCAGTTTCAGGATTTCGCCCAGCGCCTGGCCGGAAACGGAGGCTATTTCCGTCGCCCGGACGGTGATTTCCCCCGCCGCCGCCATCCGCTGGATATTGTTGGCGCTGGCCGCCTGGATGCTTCTGATGTTCGTCCCCACCTCGGTGGTGGCGGTCATGGTTTTTTCCGCGAGTTTGCGCACCTCGTCCGCCACCACGGCGAACCCGCGCCCGGCTTCCCCGGCTCTCGCCGCTTCAATGGCCGCGTTCAGGGCCAGGAGGTTGGTCTGGTCCGCGATATCGGAGATGACGTTCAGCACGCTGCCGATAGCCTCGGTCTGGTTGCCGAGATCCTGCATGCTGTTGTCCAGTTCGGTCGCGGCCGCGTTCACCTCATTAATGGCGGTGATGACCTGGTTCACGAGATTGGCGCCTTCCGTGGCTTTCCGGCTTGTGGCGTCGGCCTGCTCGCTGGCGGATGCCGCGTTGCGGGCAACCTCGAGCACGGTGGAGTTCATTTCCTCCATGGCCGTCGCCGTGGAAGAGGCCCGCTCGCGCTGCACTTCCGTGCCGCCGCTGACCTGCGAAACCTGGGCGGCCAGCTGCTGCGACGCGGCGGCCACCCGGTTGGAGATGTCCCCGGCCTGGTTGGCCACATCCAGGATGACGCGCTGCGTGCTCTTGATCTCGGTCAGGTCCGTGATGAGCTGCAGAACCGTGGCAAGTTTCCCGTTAGCATCGGCGAACGGAATGGCCGTATATTCGATGTCCATGCGCTTGCCCTTCGGGTGGGCCACGGTCTCGGCCGTTGCCGGCCTCATGGTCTGCACGGCCTTTTGCAGGGCGCATTGCGGGGTGTTGTAGTCTTCCCTGCCCATGACCTCGCCGCAGGTCTTGCCGCGGAAATCATCCCCGGCGATGGCCTTGGCGGCGTTGTTCATGTAGACGATCCGGAGGGTTTTATCCAGCACCACGACGGGCGAGGTCATGGTGTTGAGGATTGCCTGGTAGCGTTCCAGCGTTCTGTTGGTGCCTTTGATGAGGTCCGCGAACTCGCCGGGGAACTTGGCGGCGTTGCCTTGCACCAGAATGTCCCCGGCCTCGAGTTTTCCTTCGATGTCCCGGTATTCGGCGGTAATGGCCTGGAGCGATACCGGGATGGAGCGGAGCGCGTCGGCCAGGATGCCGATTTCGTCCTTGCGGCGCACGGTCAATGTGCCGTCAAGCTTACCCTTGGAGATATCCGCGGCGAAAACAACGCCCTTGTTCAGCGCGCCCACGATGGGGCGGACGATCAGGAAGAGCAGCAGCGCGCCGAGAAGGATGGAAAGGCCGATAACGACAACCGTTGTCTGCGAAAGCGTGGAGAGCCCCCCGAATACGTCGTCCTTTTCCGCCTGAACCACGAGGGTCATGCGGGAGAAAGGCTCTTTCACGAAATAGGCGAAGCAGTCAAGGCCCGCCGCGTTGGTGAAATTGATGGTCCCGTCGGGGGAAGAGGCCATTTTCTTGTACATTTCCGCGCCCGGCAGGTCTTCCTTGAACAGCCATTCGATGTTTTTATGGATCACGATCTGGCCCCTGGCGTCCATGGCATAGGCGTAGCCTCTGTCCCCGATGGCCACGGGTTTTATGACTTCTTCATAAAAAGCCGGCAGGGGAATGGTGGCGTTCAGCACGCCCCTGATTTCGTTGCCCGCCTTCACCGGGGTCGAAATGATGATGACGCCCTGCTTGGTTATGTTCGAGCGGAAAGGGTCGGAAACAAAGGTCGCGCCTTTCATGGCCTCGGCAAAATACGGGCGGGATTTGAAGTTTTCGCCGATGACCTTGGGGTTCGACGAGCTGACGATGGTCCCTTGCGCGTCGAAGACGTTGATCCTGTCGATGTCCCCATAGGATGCGACCATGGTCGCCAGCTGCTCCGCCAGTTCGATCTGCCTGTCCTTGTTCTGGATGTCGCCGGCGTAGAACTCGCGGACGGCCCTGTCGGCGGCGGCGCGGGCGACGTTTTTCTCGGAACTGCCCAGCACGCTCGCGGTCATCCGTTTGAGCGCGTTGGCTTCATCTTTCATATTTTCAATAACTGCGTTCTCAAGGCTCTCAGAAGACTGCGAATACGCAATGTAGCCCGATACGGCTATTAACAGGGCAATAAGTGCTGTTACGGGAAGAAGAATTCTCCACAAAAGCTTCATACTGAAACCTCTTTTTATATGAAAAATTATAAGAAAAGCGTGGCGGAACGATTGTCGGCACAGCTTGTCCGCGCAACTCCTTCTTTTTTGGTATGTTTTTAAAAGCAGCAGAAAAGTGCCGATATTCCCCCATTGTTTTTTACGGGGATATATAGCGTACATGATCGGCAAAGTATATAATAACTTTACAATGCTGTCCGGTTAAGCTGCCAAGGATAACAGACTGAGGTTATAGAGGTTTTCATTTTTTCGTCGTCGGGGCTTCAGGAGTTCTTCCAGCGAGTCTGTTCCGAGGATGTTCAGTGAGGCGATTTGGAAAAGTTGCTGCACGGACAGCCCTGTTTTACTCAGGAATTTCTGGTAGGCCAGGAGCAGGTAGACGGTCAGCGCGGTATAAATCTGAATCAATACAGCATTTTCCGTGTTCCCGACAAAGCTTTTGATGCGTAGATTCTGTTTGATTTCGCGAAAAAAGAGTTCGATTTTCCAGCGTTCTTTGTAAATATCGGCGATGGTGCGGGCGGACAGGCGAAAGTGATTTGTCAGAAATTCGTAACGCTTGCCTGTTTCGGCGTCCCGGTAGCCGATGCGACGCAGGCGCAAGACTTTTCCCCGGCTGTGCTTCACTTCGATAATGTGGTCGGAAGTAACCCCGCTTGTGCGGTTCACCGGGCGGCGCTCCAGCAGTTTGTAAACAGCGTTGTCCTTCAGGCGGGTGACGAAAAAGATGCCATTTTCGAGCAGGGTCTGAAACCAGGGGTAACTGACATAGCCTTTGTCGAAGGTCACGATGGAGCCTTTGGGCAGAGAAAGACTTTTCGCCATACGGCTTTCGTGCGTTTTGGCCACATCAACGGTGACAAATGCCGGGATATGACCATCGTGGTCAAGCACTGTGTTCATTTTGACGCCGCCCTTGTTTTGGCGGAACGTGGCCCAGGGAAACAGCGACAAACACAGGCTGATGGTGGTGGCGTCCATGCTGTAAAGTTTGCATTTGAAATGAAATTTGTGTTTGGAGGCCTTGGGAACACACAGGCTGTACATGTCGGCAAATAGATCTTTGAAAAAGCCCACAGGCCGGGAGTTGTTGGCATCGGAGAAAGTGGAACGTGCAACGGGAAAAAGGCCAAAATGATACAGCCTCTTGCCGCAGGCGGCCAAACAGCGCAATCCGTCACGCATGGAGCGCCTTGCTGCAAGCTGGATAAAAGCCATGACCGTAAACTGTTCCTTAAAGCCGAATTGTCGAGAAGAACGACCTGTTTTATGCCGGGCTTCCAGTTTCTGAAAAACATGTCTGGGAATCAATGATAGCATTTGAGAAAAGAGTGTATTATGATGGCTCATGTTCAAAATCTCCTTGGGCTGCAATGGGTTATGCAACTGTTTTGTAGCATAAACCTCGGAGATTTTGAACATATTTAACGCACCTTAGCCGGACAGCATTGATAACTTTAGTATTTGTTGATGCATAAACAGAAAGGAAGAATAATGATGTAATGCATTTTTTTATCGGAATTTTGCATGCGGTCTGCACATACAAAAACGGCCTGTCGTGAGACGGCCGTTTTGCATGGCGCTGCACAGGGCGCGCGTCAAAAAACGTTCCGCCCAAGGCGGGCGGATGCGGCGTTTGTCAGGAGGAAAGGAAAAATGCGTTCACGGCTCGATGCTGAACGTCGTGTCCTCGGCGAAAAAACCCAGCTCGCTCATGCGTTCGTAGACGAGACGGCTGACCCAGGCGTCCGTCGCCGCGTAGGTGATCTGCTGGGCCGAGAGTTCCTTGTTGCCCCAGTTGGAGCATTGCGCGTTCTTGGATATGCGCATGTGCAGAAAGTTGGCTGCCAGCGTGCGCAAGCCGCGGGTGGCGAGGTTTTTGATCCGGGCGATGTCCCGGAGGTCGACCAGGCCCGCCGCCGTGAAGGGATAAACCTTGTTCAGCATGCGGATGTCGTCGCCGATGGCCACACCCGTCTTGATGCGCTCCTGGTCCGCGAGGAAGGACGCCATCGGCTCGTTGAACGGCAGCCACGTCAACTGGATGAGGTACACGATGTCGCTGCAGGCGATCTGCATCAGCGTGGGCGGGCTGATCACGCCCTTGCGGAAAATGGGTTTGCTTTCCGTGTCAAAGCCGAGCAGCCGTTCCTCATTGATGCGCTCAAGGGCCGCCAGAAGCTCGTCCAGCGTGCGCACGAGCTTCACGGGGCCTTCGTAGCGGAATAGAGGAAGCCCGTTTACTTCATCTTTCGTAAACGTGCGGGAGTACTCTTCGAAGACTGCTGTCATGGGGTCCTTCAGTACGCGGCACTATAAACGTCGCCACAGTCTGTCACGTTAACTTGGGATTATAGATCCTCCACCCGCGAGGGGCAAGGATTTTCATTTGCTTCCCGCGCTTGGCGGAAAAGGCTCCGGCGGATGGAAAAAGCGGTTTCCCGGCGGAAGCCGGGGCGCGCGGGGCTGCCTGTCCCGGAACAACGGCGGGATGAGCCCTGTTTTCGGCCTTGCGGGGAGCCGGCCGGAAAGCGTTGCAACGCCCGGCGAAAATTGTATCGAGACAATGATGCGTTGCATGGAGCGGCATTGCGGCAAAACCGGGCCGCGACGAAAGGGAAACCTCATTGACAAGAAGGGCGACAAGCCGTAACGCTATGCATTCGGCGGACTATTGGCGTCTCGCCGTATGGAAATCGCGAGGCGCGCAGCCCTGCGATTTCCGGAGCATTTCACCCTCGGAATGCTCCGTGGAGATGTACTCCAACCCCTTGCCGTCACAGGCGCGGGCGGGCGTTGCCTGCCGCGAAACGTCTGTCTGACCATGTTGCTGGAGTGTTGGTGCCGGTGCCCGCCGGCGGAACCCAGGCGCATCGCGCCATAAAATGAGGATTGCATGAGGTCCAAGAGTTGGCAAAAACTACCGCATTGCAGCGCTGGAGTGCAGAAGACTCCGCCGAACTGTACGGCATCCGCAACTGGAGCGCCGGGTATTTCGATGTTTCCCCGGAAGGAGATGTTGTCATTTGCCCTTTTGGCAAAGCCAAATCCGTCCGGGTCAGTATTCCCGACATCATAAAAGGCATGCGTGACCGCGGGCTGGATATGCCCGTGCTGCTGCGCATTGAAAATATCCTTGATTCACAGATCTCCCTTCTCCATTCCTCATTTAATAAAGCCATAAAAAGCCTCGGCTACAAAGGCAGTTACCGGGGCGTTTTTCCGATTAAAGTCAACCAGCAGCAGCAGGTGCTCGAAGCATTGACCACCACCGGCGCCAGGTACCACCACGGCCTGGAAGTGGGCAGCAAGGCCGAGCTTTTGGCCGCCGTCTCGCTCCTGCGCGACGAGGAGGCCTGCCTTATCTGCAACGGGTACAAGGACGAGGAATTCATCGACCTCGGCCTGTACGCGACGCGCATGGGCTTCCGCTGCTTTTTCGTCGTCGAGATGCCGAGCGAGCTCGGGCTTATTCTGGAGCGGAGCGAATTGCTCGGCGTGCGGCCCAACATCGGGGTGCGGACCAAACTGGCCACCAAGGTGGGCGGGCACTGGTCCGAATCCGGCGGGGAGCGCTCCACCTTCGGCCTGACCCCGGCCCAGATCGTCGACGTGGTGGACGTCCTGAAAGAAAAGAACATGCTTGATTGCTTCAAGCTGCTGCATTACCACCTCGGTTCCCAGGTGCCCAACATCCGCGACATCCGCGCGGCGGCCATGGAGGCCTCCCGCATTTACGCGGGCCTGGTGGCCGAAGGCGCGGCCATGGAGTACCTGGACCTCGGCGGCGGCCTCGCGGTGGATTACGACGGCTCGCGCACGAACTACGTCTCCAGCCGCAACTACGGCCTGGACGAGTACTGTACCGACGTGGTGGAAGCGGTCATGACGATTCTTGACGAGTGCGAGGTGAAGCACCCGCATCTCATCACGGAATCCGGCCGGGCCACGGTCGCCTATTATTCCGTGCTGCTCTTCAATATCCTGGACGTCAGCAGCATCGAGTACGAAGCCCCGTCGGACATCCCCACTCTCGGCGAAGACACGCACGAGGCCATCCGCAACCTCGGGTACGCGCTGAAAAACCTTTCCGAGCGCAGCCTGCAGGAATGTTACAACGACGCCATCTATTACCGCGACGAAGTGCGCCAGCTTTTCCAGCACGGGAAGCTGACCCTGCGCGAACGCACCGTGGGCGAGCGGCTGTTCTGGGTCATCATCCAGCAGATCGCCCGTTTGAAGGAGAAGATGCAGCACCCGCCGAAAGATCTTGCCGCCATCGACAGGGTACTGGCCGATATCTACTACGGCAACTTCAGCGTGTTCCAGTCCCTGACGGATTCCTGGGCCATCGAGCAGGTCTTTCCCATCATGCCCGTGCACCGGTTGACGGAGTTCCCTTCCTGTGAAGGCATCATTTCGGACATCACCTGTGATTCCGACGGCCGCATCGACCAGTTCATCGCGCCCCACGGCACCAAAAACACCCTGGACCTGCACCCCCTCAACGGCGACGAGTATTACCTCGGCGTGTTTTTGGTGGGCGCATACCAGGAAACGCTCGGCGACATGCACAACCTCCTCGGCGACACCAACGTGGTTTCCGTGCATATCAACGAGGACGGTTCCTTTGAGTTCCGCCGGGAAATCCGGGGCGATTCCGTGGCCGACGTTCTGGCATACGTGGAGTATGAGCCGCGCCGGATCATCGAGGATATCCGGCAGTTGGCGGAAACCTCCGTGCGGTGCGGGCGCATTTCCCCGCAGGAGAGGTTCCGCATCATGCAGGCCTTTGAGGACGGCATGCGCGGCTACACATACTTTGAACGCTAGCAGGCAGGGCAGGGGATGATCCCCTGCACCCCATCAGGGACGCATGAAGGTTGTGGGGGCTTGCGGACGCGTGCAACGCGCGGGGCTCCCGGCCGGTAACCCCTTACCGGAAAGGTTTGGAGACGGGCTTGGGGATTTTTTCCCTTTCCCCTCAGCACTTTCAAGGAGATGACGATGAAAAAAGTACTGATTATCGGCGCGGGCGGTGTCGGTCAGGTTGTTACCCATAAATGCGCGCAGGTTCCCGAGGTTTTCGGGTCCATCATGCTGGCGAGCCGGACGAAATCCAAATGCGACGCCATCGCGGCCCAGCTGCAGAGGCCCATTGAAACGGCGCAGGTCGACGCGGACAACGTGCCCGAACTGGTGGCGCTGATAAAGGCCTACAAGCCGGACCTGGTCATCAACGTGGCCCTGCCGTACCAGGATTTGACGATCATGGACGCCTGCCTGGAAACCGGTGTGGATTACCTCGATACCGCCAACTACGAACCCAAGGACGTGGCCAAGTTCGAATACAAGTGGCAGTGGGCCTACCAGGACCGGTTCAAGGAAAAGGGCCTCATGGCGCTCCTCGGTTCCGGGTTTGACCCCGGCGCGACCAACGTGTTCTGCGCCCATGCCCAGAAGCACCTTTTTGACGAAATCCACCAGCTGGACATCCTGGACTGCAACGCCGGGGACCACGGCAAACCTTTCGCCACCAACTTCAACCCGGAAATCAACATCCGGGAAGTGACGGCCAGGGGCCGGTACTGGGAACGCGGCGAATGGGTGGAAACCGACCCGCTTTCCTGGTCCATGAAGTACGACCTGCCCGAAGGCATGGGGCTGAAGAAATTCTACCTCCTGTACCACGAGGAGCTGGAGTCCCTGACCCGCAACCTCAAGGGCCTCAAGCGCGCCCGGTTCTGGATGACCTTTTCAGACAACTACCTGAAGCACCTCGAAGTGCTCGGCAACGTGGGCATGACCCGCATCGACCCCGTGAAATACAACGGCTGCGACGTGGTGCCCATCCAGTTCCTGAAGGCGCTCCTGCCCGATCCCTCCTCCCTCGGGCCGCTGACCAAGGGCAAAACCTGCATCGGCTGCCTGATGCAGGGCGTGAAAAACGGCAAGGGCCGCACCGCCTTCGTGTACAACATCTGCGACCACGAGGAAGCCTACCGCGAAGTGAAATCCCAGGCCATTTCGTACACCACGGGCGTTCCGGCCATGATCGGCGGCCTTTTGATGCTCACCGGCGAATGGCGCGGCAAGGGCGTGTTCAACATGGAACAGATGGACCCGGACCCCTTTATGGCCCGCATGAACAAGCACGGTCTGCCCTGGAGCGAAATTATCACCGACGATAAGTAGGCAGGTTTTTTCCGGATAGCACGGCCCCTGTTCCGCACCCGCGGCGCAGGGGCTTTTTTTCGCGCGCCGTAGCCAGAAACGCGAAACGCGCAGTTCTAAGATGACAGTAACCGGAATTGTGGTATGTATGAAGAAAAAGGAGGAGTGCATGAAACGCTCGATACTGCTTTTTCTTCTGGCAACGGCGGCCGCGACGCTGCTTGTCGGCTGCGGCTCCCGATATGTGTTGGTGACGAGCGATTACACCATCCATATCGCCACGAGCAAACCGGAGCTTGACCCCTCGACGGGCACGCTGACCTTCACGGACGAGCACGGGCAGGAAGTGTCCATTCCCAAGGACGATATGAAACAGACCCGCGAACTGCGCGATTAAGACGGCGCTGCCTGAAACAAAAAATCCCCGCATATCAGTGATATGCGGGGATTTCAGACCTCTGACAAACCCCCGTTTTTTTGAGCGGGGGTTTGTTTTATTGCAGCGTTTAGTTATGCGGGCACTGCGGATTTTGGAGCGGAGCAAATTCTCCAAAGATGGGAAAACAAGCGGGAAAGTGTCGTTTGGGAGCGGGAAAAGCCTGGGCCGCAAGGGCCGTTTGACCGCTCCCAGATGCGCAGGGCTATTTTCTTCATGTTCTGGCAGGCGGCGGACAAGAGGCATTGCATCTGGACCTTCGCAAGGCCTCGGAAGCGGGCGTAGCGATGCCCATGTAATTCCTTGCCGTCGGCAAAGCTCCGCTCCACTGTCTCCTTACGGCGTTTGTAGATGGCTTTGCCTTTGTCCTCGTAGCGATATTCGTTGATTATATCTTTATATTCCTGCCAGATATGGCGCGTTACTGCTTTGGTATGGTTGCGACTGGCGGTGCATTGCCCGAGAAGGGAGCAGTTGCGGCAAACGGACGGGTCCGAGACATATTCACGGTAACCGTCCCGGGTCGTTGTCCTATAGCGCAGGACTCGGTTTTGCGGGCAGAGCTGGCAGTCACAAGTCTCATCATAGACAAAATCCCTTTTGCGCAGGTAACCCGCGCGGTGTGTGGGGCGGCTGTACCCGATGACTCCATAAATATCTCTTTCCACAAGGCCTTTGCAGATATGGGGAGTGAAGTAGGCTGCATCAAGGCCTGCGGACTCGACGTTGAAACCAAAACGCTTCCGTTGGCGATCAAGGCGGGAGAGGTAGGGCTGAGAGTCATGCACATTGCCGGGGGTAACGAAACTGTCGGTTATGATGCCGCAGATTCCGTCCACGGTACGGTGATCCAGATAGAAAAAACCCTTGGGTTTGCCCTCGCGCACCATATACCCGCTGTCCGGGTCCGTGGTGCTGACCTTGATTTCCTTGGTTTCCGGAGTCTCATCGCGGGGCGGCAAAGGCTTTTTGCCATGCTTGCGGCGGTCTTCATCAATGTCCCGGTCAAGTTCCTCCACATAATCGCGTACGGATTTGAGCACCTGGGCCTTGTCATATTTTCCCTTGTTGGCACTGGCTTTCAGGTGGGTTGAATCGGTGTACAGCGTTTTGCCGTCCACCATCTTGCGCTTTATGGCCTGGAGCACAATCTCGTCAAAAATTTCCTGGTAAACCGGGCTGTCATTGAAACGCCTGCGGCGGTTTTGGCTGAAGGTGCTGGCGTGGGGGATTTTGTCGGTGAGAGTAAAGCCGAGAAACCAACGATATGCGACATTGACTTCGATTTCGCGAATCAACTGTTGCTCGCTGCGAATGCCGAACAAATACCCAATAAAAAGCATCTTGAATAGCACAACCGGATCAACTGCCGGCCTGCCGTTATCGGGACAGTATCTATCTTTGACCTTGTCATAGATGAATCTGAAGTCGATAGCCTTGTCGATTTTACGAAGAAGATGTTCTTTAGGCACGAGTTGCTCGATATATACCAGTTCCATCATGCCTTGCTGTTCGGTTTTGCGCTTTATCATGGAGATATAAAAACAAAATCCCGGCTAAAAGGCCAGGACTTTGTCAAGGGTCTGAAATCCCCGCATATCAGTGATATGCGGGGATTTTTTGTTTGTCTTGCCGCGCGTTATTTCACGCCGATGGCTTCGATCTCGATCAGCGCGTCTCTGGGGATGCGGGCCACCTGCACGCAGGAGCGGGCCGGCGGATTTTTGGTGAAATAGGTGCCGTAGATTTCGTTCACTTTGCCGAAGTCATTCAGGTCTTTCAGGAAAATGGTAACCTTCACGGCCTTGTCGAGAGAACTGCCGCCCGCTTCGAGGACGGCTTTCACGTTATCCAGGGATTGTTTGGCCTGGGCTTCGATGCCGTCCGGCATTTTATTGGTGTCCGGGTTCAGGGGCAGCTGGCCGGACGTGAAGACAAGTCCGGCTGCCGCGATGCCCTGGGAATAGGGGCCCACAGCCTTGGGCGCTTTCTGGGGCGCGACGATCGTGCGGTTCGCGGCAACGGCAAAAGACGCGGTGGCGGCAACAAGAATGACGGCCAGCAGCAGGGAAAGCGTTTTTCTCGAGGTCATGGAAACTCCTTGCGCGATAAGGTGGTCCGGAATGGAGAAACGGTTTCAGCCTGTCTTTAAATATCGTGGAAGCTGTCGTTACGCAAGATGGATATCAGAAAAGCTTTTTTTGCGGGCACCCGGAGCGGGTGAAAAGCGGCGGCGCGCTTGGGCGAGCCGCCGCTGAAACCGTCAAAGACGAGAGGCTATTCCTGTTTTTCTGCCGCATCGAACGGCGCGGCGGTGTCCGCGGCTCCCTTCGCGTTTCCCTTGATCCGTTGCACCAGCACGTACAGGCCGGGAATGGCAAAGACGCCGACGAACGTGCTCATCATCATGCCGAAAAAGACGCCCGTGCCCAGGGAGTGGCGGGAGTTGGCCCCGGCGCCGGTGGCGATGACGAGCGGCAGCACGCCCAGGATAAAGGCGAAAGACGTCATGAGGATGGGCCGCAGCCGCTGGCGGCCCGCAAGCACGGCGGCCTCCGCCGGAGGAAGGCCCTCCTGCTGGCGTGTCTGGGCGTACTGGACGATCAGGATGGCGTTTTTCGCCGCCAGACCGATAAGCATGACCAGGCCCACCTGCATGAACACGTCGAGGGTCAGCCCCCGCGCCAGTTGGCCGAGCATGGCGCCGAGAATGGCTATGCCGACCGAGACCATGACCACGAAGGGCGAGGTCATGCTTTCGTACAGGCCCGCCAGGACGAGGAAGCAGCAGATGAGGGCCAGGGCGAGCACGACGGACGTCTGCCCGGCGGCCAGCTGTTCCTGGTAGGATTGCCCGGTCCATTCAAAGCCGTAGCCCGTGGGCAGGGCGTCCCTGGCGGCTTTGTCCATGGCCGCCATGGCCTGCCCCGTGCTGTGGCCCGGGGCGGCGCCCGCCATGAATTCGATTGAGGGGTAAAGGTTGTAGCGGGTCAGGAACTCGGGCCCGGATTTGTCCGTGGTGCTGATAAAGGCGGAAACCGGCACCAGATCGCCGTTCGCGTTCCGCAGGTTGAAGAACCGCAGAATTTCCGGGCTGGTCCTGTAGTCGTCCCGCGCCTGCATCATGACCTTGTAATTGTGGCCGAACTCCTGGAAATCGTTGATGTAGGACCCGCCGAGGAGCGTGCCGACGGTATAGAACACATCCGAAAGGTTCACGCCCTGGCGTTTCGCCTTTTCCCGGTCCACATCCAGCGCCACGAACCTGCCGTGCATGCTGAAGGCCGTGAACGGGGCGGCGAGTTCCGGCAGGCGGCTGAACGCTTCCTGCAGCATGGCCACGGGTTTTACGAGAGCCTCGGGGCTTTGGTCGTCGCCCTGGTTTTCCACTTCATAGGTCACGCCCGGGCTCATGCCGAGGCCGGAGATGGTCGGGGGGCTGAACGTCATCACCATGGGTTCGTGGAATTTTTCGCGGGCCAGGGCCTGCGCCTTTTGGATGACGCTGACGATGTCCTGGCCCTCGCCTTTGCGTTCATCCCAGTGCGTGAGCAGCACAACGCAGGTGGCCACGCTGGAGCTTTGCACACCCGTGGCCACGTTCTGCGCGCCGAGAACGGTAACGGATTCCACTTCCGGGAGGGCTTTTTTCAGTTCCAGGCTCAGGGCGTCGGCAAGCTCTCTGGTGCGGGTCTGGGCCGCCCCGTTGGGCATCTGCACGGCCATGAAGAACACCCGCTGGTCTTCCACGGGCACCAGGGAGGTGGGCAGCGCTTTCATGGCGCCGAAAAGCCCGGCATAGACGGCCGCCATAAGGGCGACGGTGATAAGGCCCCGGCGGGCGACGATGCCGACCATATTGGAATAGCCTTTGAAGACCGTGTCGTAGAACCGGTTGAAGAGCCGGACCAAAATGAATGGTTCCACGCCTTCCTTCCGGGAGTGGAGGAGCAGGGCGCAGAGCGCGGGGCTCAGCGTCAGGGAGTTGAAGGCGGAGATGCCCACAGACAAAGCGAGCGTCAGGGCGAACTGCTGGTAGAGTTTCCCGGTGAGGCCGCCCAGCATGGTCATGGGCAGGAACACCGAAATAAGGGCAAAGGTTATGCCCACGATGGTGAAGCCCACGTCTTTCATGGCCAGAACCGCCGCTTCCCGCGGGGCGTGCCCTTCGTCCAGGCGCACCTCCACGGCTTCCACCACGACGATGGCGTCGTCCACCACGATGCCCACGGCCAGGACCAGGGCAAAGAGCGTCAGGTTGTTGATGTTGAGGCCGAAAAGCGGGAAAAAGGCGAACACGCCGATGAGGGAAACAGGCACGGCCACCATGGGAACCAGGCTGGAGCGGAAGGAGCCGAGGAAAAGATACACCACGATAAGCACGAGCACCAGGGCCTCGATCAAGGTGCGGACCAGTTCCTTCAGGGAGACGGTGACGTATTCCGCCATATCCAGGCCGATGGCGTAATCCATATCCAGGCCGCCCCGCAGGAACTTGCCCTTGGCCTTTTCCATAAGGGCCTTGGCGGTTTTGGATATTTCCACCGCGTTTCCGGAAGGGAGTTGGTAGATGATAAGAGAAGTGGATGGTTTGCCGTCCCTCCGGCTGTAACTGTCGTACCCCTCGGCCCCCAGCTCTATGCCGGGGCGGGTGACGGTGTTGCCGGATCCGTCCGCGCGCGTGAGGTTCGGCGTCACGTCCGTAAGGCGCACCACGCTGCCGTCGCTGTTGGTGCGCAGAACAAGCTCGCTGAACTCTTTGGGCGTGGTGAGCTGCCCCTTGATCTGCCCGGTCCGCTCGAATTTAACCGAGGGCGAGGAGGGCATGGCGCCGAACGTGCCCGCCGAGGCCAGCTGGTTCTGGTCGTTGACCGCCGCGCGCACGTCGGAAACAGTGAGGTTGTAGTGCTGTAACCGCTCGGGGTCCAGCCAGATGCGCATGCCGTAATCGTCCGCGCCCATCAGGGAAACGTCGCCGACGCCCTTGATGCGGCCCAGTTCGTCCTTGATGAAGCGGGAGGCGTAGTTGGCCAGATCCAGGTCGCTGACCGTCCCCTTGGGGGAATAGAGGTTGATGAGCATCAACATGTCTGGCGACTGTTTGCGGATGGTCAGCCCCTGGCGCATGACTTCCTGGGGCAGGGAGGATTCCGCTTCGGAAACCCGGTTCTGCACGTCCACCAGCGCCAGGTCGTCGTTGCGGCTGATATCGAACGTCACGGTCATGGAAAGCGTGCCGTTGTTGAAGCATTTTGACGCAATATAGAGCATGCCCTCGGCGCCGTTGATCTGGCGCTCCAGGACGGCCGCGACCGATTCCGAAACCGTGAGCGCGTCCGCGCCCGGATAATAGGCGGACACGGAGATGGACGGCGGCGAGACCCTGGGATAGTTGGCAAGGGGCAAGCTTTTGAGGCTCATGAAGCCTAAAACCACGATCAGGGTCGAAATGCTGGCCGCCAGAATAGGCCGGTCAATAAAGAACTTGAACATCGCCTGTCCCTTGTCTCTTCCGTTTGTCTTTTCCGTTGTTGCGCGAAAACCGCGCCCGGCCTGCCGTCTCGCGGACGGGCCGCGTACCGGAACGGCGCGGAGCCGCTACTTGCCGGTTTGCTCCGAGGGTGCTGCTTCCGCCGCGCCGGGAGCCTGTTTGGTCACAATTTCCACCGTTATGCCGGGCCGGGCCGCCACCAGCCCCTCAACCACAACCTTTTGCCCGGCGGTCAGGCCTTTTTCGATGATCCGGTTCTCGCCGGAGAGTTTGCCCACTTCCACGGGGGTGGCGACCAGAACGTTCTTGTCGTCCACGACATACACGGCTTTGCCGTTGGTCTGGTCAAAGACGGCCACTTCCGGCACGGTCAGCGTTTCATACTCGCCGAGGGAACCGATGACGTTGACGAACAGGCCCGGGCGCAGCAGATGATCCGGGTTGGGGAACTCCGCCCGCACGCCCATGGTGTTTGTTTTGCTGTCCACCACGGGGTCCGCCATTTCAAGAACGCCCGTATGGGGATAGTCTATATGCTGGTCGGTCAGTTGCAGCCGGAAGGCCATGGCCTTGGGGTCGCTGCCGTGTTCCATGACGGTTTTCCGGAACAGGGCGAACTCCTTGTCCGTTATGGAGAATTCGGCCCGGATGGGGTCCGTGCGGTAAACGGTCGTCAGGAGGGCGCTGCCGGCCTGCACATACCCGCCCACATCCACCAGGGAGCGGGTGATGTATCCCGTAATGGGCGTTGCGATGGTGGCATAGCTGAGGTTGACCGCGGCCCGCTCTTCCTGGGCTTTCGCCGCGGTATAGTACGCCTCGGATTCCGCCGCCTTGGCGACGTAGTTGTCTTTATCCTGCACGGCCACAACGCCTTTCGCGGCCAGCGGGATATAGCGGTTCGCGGTGACCACGTCGTTTTCCCAGGTGGCTTTGGCCTTGGCCGTGTTGGCCTTGGCGGAATTCAGGGTGGCGACAAGGTCGCGGTCGTCCAGCTTGTAGAGAACGTCCCCGGCCTTGACAAAAGCGCCTTCCTCAAAAAGCCGCTCCTTGATGTAGCCGCTGATCCGGGAGCGGACCTCAACGGTTTCCTTGGCTGCCAGGGTGGCGTTAAACGTCCTTTCGATGGGGCTTTTGACGGAAGCCACTTCCGCGACCACGACCTTCAACGGAGCCGGTTTTTGGGCTTCCTCCTTGCCGCTGCCGCATCCGGAAGCCGAGAGGAGAAGCACAAACAACAATAACGGCGTGTAACGCTTTTGCATCATGGATATATTTTCTCCAGGTTTGATCTGAACTGCCGGTAGAAAAAAAGAGGATTGCGCAGAGTGAATAAAATTTTGAATAGGTCTGTTTATATTGTCAAGTAAATAATTCCAGGGAGATGCCGACGGTTTGGTTTTATCAATGGATGCACATACCTGCGACGGTGAGTGATAAAGATCAATTCCGCAATCATCGTGGCATCATCCGGGGCAAGCCGGAAAGAGAAGACGCTCGCGGCATGCCGCGAGCGTCATGTAAGCAACAAAGTCAAGGGGCTTGCGGCATGGCCGCAAGCCCCTTGTATCAAAAGACGGTCGTCTTAATTTTTCGTGGAGCGGGAGACGGGATTTGAACCCGCGACTTCAACCTTGGCAAGGTTGCACTCTACCACTGAGTTACTCCCGCGTATCTGGAGGCGGCATCCGGATTTGAACCGGAGATGGAGGTTTTGCAGACCTCTGCCTTACCACTTGGCTATGCCGCCGGATACACAAACTTTTTGCCGTCTGGCTGCTCAACCTCGCATGGCGAAAGCATTATGCGCCTTCGGCGGCAGGCAAATTTTGGAGCGGGAGACGAGATTTGAACTCGCGACTTCAACCTTGGCAAGGTTGCACTCTACCACTGAGTTACTCCCGCTCAGTGAACGAAGAAAGGCTTTTACGTCACCCGGCTGCCGCTGTCAAGGTGTCGGAAAGGGTTTTCCCCTTTTTTCTGCGACGGCCCGGATGAAGGGCGGGAACATAATTCTGGCATTTGATTTGCAACCAACCATGCCATACGGCGGGAACGGCATTTTTTTCTCACCCGCCCGCCGCCGGGTTGGCCGACGGCGGTTTATATAGGCAAGATCAAGGGGAGCACAGGTGCGAATTCTGAACATAGACTCCATGCGGCTCGTTCCGGCGTTCAGAGCGCTGGGACACGAAGTGTTGAGCGTGGGGTACGAAAAAGAGTGCGACATTCAGATAACCTCACCCCGCAACGCCGTGAGTTTGTATGCGCAGGTTTGCTCCACGGGCTTCATTCCCGACTGCGCTTTCTGGTGCGATGCGAGCAATCTGCCCTATTTGCCGGGGATAGAAGAGTTGCCCTGCGTGACGGCATTTTATTCCATAGACACCTATTGCCACATGTGGCATTTCGGCTTCGCCAACGCGTTTGACGCTGTTTTCGTGGCCCAGAAAGACCACCTGCCGTTTTTTCCGAAGGATACTGTCCTGGTACGCTGGCTGCCGCTTTTCGCCCCGGCGCTGGAAGAGTCGCCCCCCATGGAGGCGCGCGATATCCCCGTTTCCTTTGTCGGTACGCGGCAACACCCGAACAACCCGGACCGCAAGCCGTTTTTGGACGGGTTCCGCCGGGCGCACCCGTTGGTCGTGTATTCCGGGCCGTACAGGGATATTTTTTCCCGCTCGCGGATCGTGCTGAACCAGACAGCCTGCTCGGAGGTGAATTACCGCTGTTTCGAAGCCTTAAGCTGCGGCACGGGGCTCTTGATGGAAATCTGCAACCACGGCCTTGACGAGTTGTTCAGGCCGGGCGAAACGATCCTGCCGCTCTATGCGCGGAACAATTGGGCCCAGGCCGCGGGAATAGCGGCAAACGCCCTGGCCGTTCCGGAAAGGTTGGCGGAAATAGCCGCCAACGGCCGCGATCTGGTCGCGCGGTACCACCTGGCCCGGCACAGAGCCGAGGAGGTCGGCGCCATTTTCGCGCGGCTTCTTGCGGAGAAAGCCCCCATGCGGCGCCTGCGCCAGTTGGAGACGCGCCGAGAACTGCTTTCCGCGGCCTATGCCATGATCGGCGCCGGTTTGACAGGCAGGCTGCCGGAATCGTACTCAAAACATTATTTCGCCATGTCGGGCAAGCTGACGCCCGACGCACCCGATACAGCCGAAGACGCGGCCTAGGCTATGCTAACAAATAGCCCCGCGCGCCGGTATGTTCCGGCGCGCGGGGCTTGGCGTTCCGGGGTTCAGATCACCCCTGGAGTATGGTTCTCAGTTCGGCAAAGGCCGCGTCTATGCCGGAGGGGGCGTTGCCGCCGGCCTGGGCCATGTCGGGCCTGCCGCCGCCGGAACCGCCGATTTTTCCCGCAACCTGCTTGATGAGCGCGGGCGCGGTAAACTTGTCCTGCAGGTCCTTGGAAACGGCGATAATCAAACTGACCTTCCCGTCTTCCTCGGCCGTCAGGCAGGCGATGCCCGAGGGCATTTTCGAGCGCACGTCATCCATGGTCTCCCGCAGGGCCTTGATCGTCGGCGCGCCGGAGCGGGCCGCCAGCACTTTCATGCCGTTTATCGTCTCCACGGAATCCATGAGGTTTTTACCCTGGCCGGAAGCCGCGCGGGAGGCGGCCTTTTCCAGGTCTTTCTTCATGGCGCGGATGTCGTTCTGCAAGGCCGCGACCTTGTCCGCGATTTCGCCGGGCCTGGCTTTCAGCACAGTGCCCACGGTCTGCAATTCGGCCCGTTGCGCGCGGGAGATGGCCAGGGCGTTCCAGCCGGTGGCCGCTTCGATGCGGCGTGTGCCCGCCGCGATGCCGGATTCGCTGATGATCGTGAACAGGCCCGCCTGTCCCGTGCGGTCAAGGTGGGTGCCGCCGCACAGTTCCGTGGATTCGCCCGGCACGCAGACCACGCGGACCACGTCGCCGTATTTTTCGCCGAAGAGCGCCATGGCGCCTTTGCCTATGGCCTCGTCATAACTCATTTCAGCGGCCTCAAGGGAAATGTCCGCCATGATGGCCGCGTTGACCTTGTCTTCCACTGCCGCGAGTTCCTCGCCGCTCATGGCCGCCATGTGGGTGAAGTCGAAGCGCAACCGGTCCGGCGCGACCAGGGAGCCCGCCTGGTGCACATGACTCCCCAGCACTTCGCGCAGGGCCGCGTGCAGCAGGTGGGTGGCGGTGTGGTTGCGGGCGGAGGCCATGCGTTCGCCTTCCGTCACGGCGAGCGATGCTTCGCTGTCCAGATGCAGGGAGCCGGAGGTGACGGTAACGGCCATGACCGTCAGGGCGGGCAGGGGTTTGAGCGTGTCCGTCACGGTCGCCTTGCCGGTGGGGGTGGCGATTTCGCCGGTATCCCCGGCCTGCCCGCCGGAAGCGCCGTAGAACGGCGTGCGGCCGGTGACAACATAGCCTTTCGCGCCGGCGGCCAGGGTATCCACGCGCTCGCCGTCCGCGCCGACCAGGGCCGTGATGCGGCTTGCGTCCTTCAAAGATGCGTAGCCGGAAAATTCCGCATGCAAGCCTTCCTCAAGCAGGGAAACGAACCGCCCGGCGATATCCGCTTCCCCTGAGCCTTTCCAGGCGGCCTTGGCGCGCTGTTTCTGCTCTTTCATGGCCGCGTTGAAACCGGCCTCGTCCACGGTAAACCCGCGTTTTTCAGCCACGTCGTTGATGATGTCCAGGGGAAAGCCGTAGGTATCGTACAACCGGAAGGCCACATCCCCGGAAAGCCCGCCGCCCGCGGCAAGGGTTGCCAACTCCTGCTCGAGCAGGGCAAGGCCCTTGTCCAGGGTCTTGTCGAAACGGTCCTCTTCCTCGCGCACCAGGCGGGCGATGAAATCCTTTGATTCCACCAACTCGGGGTAGTCCGTTCCCATGATGTCCACGACCTTGACCGCCGTCTTGCACAAAAACGCGCCGCGCATGCCGATAAGCCTGCCGAAGCGGTACGCCCGGCGGATGAGGCGGCGCAGGACGTAGCCGCGCCCCTCGTTGGAGGGCATGATGCCGTCCGCCACCATGAAGGCGATGGCGCGGGAATGGTCCGCGATGACGCGCAGCGCGGTATCCGTATCGTTGGTATCCGGGTCGCTGAAGGAATATTGCACGCCCGCGAGGTCCGCGATGTACGCGATGAGGTCCTGGAACAGGTCGCAGTCAAAGTTGGAGCGTTTGCCCTGGCAGATGGCCGCCGTGCGTTCGAGGCCCATGCCCGTGTCGATGCTCGGCTTGGGCAGTTTTTCGCGTTTTCCCGGCTCGATCTGGTTGAACTGCATGAAAACCAGGTTCCAGATTTCCAGGAACCGGTCGCAATCGCAGGTGCCGATGCCACAGTTGGGGCCGCAGGCCATGTCCGCGCCCTGGTCCACGAAAATTTCCGAGCAGGGGCCGCAGGGGCCGGTATCGCCCATGGACCAGAAGTTGTCCTTCTCGCCGATGCGCAAGATGCGCTCCGGCGCGACCCCGGCTATGTCTTCCCACAGTTTGGCCGCTTCGTCGTCTTCCTCAAAGACCGTCACCCAGAGGCGGCTTTTGTCCAACTCCAGCTCTTTGGTCACAAAGTCCCAGGCCAGGCGGATGGCGTCTTTTTTAAAGTAGTCGCCGAAGGAAAAGTTGCCCATCATTTCAAAGAACGTGTGGTGCCGGGCGGTTCTGCCCACGTTTTCCAGGTCGTTGTGCTTGCCGCCCACACGCAGGCATTTCTGCGCGGTCACGGCCCGGGTATAGGGCCGTGTTTCCAGGCCCTGGAAGATGCTTTTGAACTGGACCATCCCCGCGTTGGTGAAAAGCAGGGTGGGGTCGTCCTTCGGGATGAGCGACGAGGACCGCACGGCCTCATGGCTGTTGTCCTTGAAAAATTTGATGAACTTGCGGCGGATGTCATTGGCTGTCAACATGAAAGAATCCTTTCTTGGCAGGGGATGCCCCCCTGCACCCCGTCGGGGTGGATGGCGCTTGCGGCAACATATAACGGCTTCGTTGCTTGTTGCTCTCGGTTTGTGTTGTACACAATACTCCCCTCACTCCCAAATAAAAAGGTTTGGAGAAAGGGGATGGGGGGCGTGGGGGGAAGGGGAAAGAACTTTTCCTCAAAAAGTTCTTTCCCCTTCCCCCCACATGATCCTATTCGTCGTCGTCGTCCGCGGAGGCGGCTCCCTGGGGGATTTTTTCGGGGTGCAGGCCGAGGTGCTCGATGATCTTGGCTTCGATGGCGAGGCGCAATTCCGCGTTTTCCTCAAGCAGGGCGCGGACGTTTTCCTTGCCCTGGCCCAGGCGTTCGCCGCCGAACGCGAACCAGGACCCGCTCTTTTCGATAATACCGGCCTCGGAGCCGATGTCGATGATTTCCCCGGTCCGGGAAATCCCGGTGCCGTAGAGGATATCGAACACGCCTTCGCGGAAGGGCGGCGCCACCTTGTTCTTGACCACCTTGACGCGGGTGCGGTTGCCGAAGCTTTCGTCCTTGTCTTTCAGGGTCTGGATGCGGCGGATGTCCATACGCACGGAGGCGTAGAACTTGAGGGCGTGGCCGCCGGTGGTGGTTTCCGGGTTGCCGTAGCCGGTCATGCCGCCGATCTTCATGCGGATCTGGTTGATGAACACCACGGCCGTGCGGGATTTGTGGATGGTGCCCGTGAGTTTGCGCAGCGCGTGGGACATGAGCCGCGCCTGGCCGCCGACCTGGGTTTCGCCCATGCTGCCTTCAAGTTCGGCCTGGGGGATAAGGGCGGCCACGGAGTCGATGACCACCAGGTCCACCGCAGCGGAGCGCACCAGCATGTCCGCTATTTCCAAGGCTTGCTCGCCGTAGTCCGGTTGGGAGACGAGCAGTTCGTCGGTCTTGACGCCGAGGCGGGAGGCGTATTTGATATCCAGCGCGTGTTCGGCGTCGATGAACGCGCAGATGCCGCCAAGCTTCTGGGCTTCCGCGATGATGTGCAGGGTCAGGGTGGTTTTACCCGAAGATTCAGGCCCGTATATTTCCGTCACCCGGCCGCGCGGGATGCCGCCGACCCCGAGGGCCAGGTCAAGGCCGATGGACCCGGTCGGGATGACCGGTATGGCGACATGAACGTCATCGGACAGTTTCATGATCGAGCCTTGCCCGTACTTGCGTTCAATGGTGGAAAGGGCGGTGTTGAGCGCCTCAAGGCGCATGTCCGCGGGGGATGTGGAAGGTTTTTTGGCCATGGAATTCTCCGGTGGATAAGGACTCGTTATAACCCGCCAGTCATATCAGAAGGCAGCGGGAACGGCAATGGACAGAACGGGCTTACGTGGGGCGGGATACCGCGGTCCGGCGGTCACGGCGGGTGATCCCGCGCATCCTGCCGAAAATAACGGCGGGGCCGGAAGACGGTCTTCCGGCCCCGCAACGGTATCACAGCTGTTTTCGCTACCGCAGTTTCGCCGCCTGCAACCTGGAAAAGGCCCGCTGCAACGCGGCTTCCGCCCGCGCGATGTTGACGTTGGTGCCTTTTTTCGCCAGTTCCAGCCGCTGCTGGGCCCGGCGGAAAGCGGCCTCGGCCCGATCGATATCGATTTCGTCGGCCAGTTCCGCCGTGTCGACCAGAACCTGCACGCGGTTGTCGGCAATTTCCGCGAAGCCGCCTGTTATGCAGGCCCAGGTGGTCTTGCCGTCCACTTCGAAGTGCATGCAGCCGATCCTGAGGGCGGCAAAAAACGGGATGTGGCCGGGCAGAACGCCGAAATCGCCCTCCACGCCGGGAAGGGAGACGTAATCGGCTTCCGTCTTGAGCACAACCCTGTCGGGCGTGACGATTTCCAGTTGGAGCCTGCCCATTTATTTTTGCTCCGCATCCTGGCGCTTGTTGTATTTTGCGACGGCCATATCTATGTTGCCCACCATGTAGAAGTCGTCCTCGGACAGGTGGTCGTAGGTGCCGTCGATAATACCCCTGAACGCCTTGATGGTGTCTTCAAGTTTCACATACTGGCCCGGCGTGCCCGTGAAGACTTCCGCCACGTGGAACGGTTGGGACAGGAACCGCTGGATGCGGCGGGCTCTGGCGACGATGAGCTTGTCTTCGTCGGAGAGTTCGTCCATGCCGAGAATGGCTATGATGTCCTGGAGATCCTTGTATTTCTGCAGAATCTGCTGCACGGCGCGCGCCACGGCATAGTGCTCGTCGCCAACCACCAGCGGGTCGAGGATGCGGGAGGTGGAGTCCAGCGGGTCCACGGCGGGGTAGATGCCGAGTTCCGAGATGGCGCGGGACAGAACCAGCGTGCCGTCCAGGTGCGAGAACGTCGTCGCCGGCGCGGGGTCGGTAAGGTCGTCCGCAGGCACGTAAATGGCCTGCACCGAGGTGATGGAACCCTTGGTGGTGGAGGTGATGCGTTCCTCAAGGCCGCCCAGGTCCGTGCCGAGGGTGGGCTGGTAGCCCACGGCCGAAGGCATGCGGCCCAAGAGGGCGGACACTTCGGATCCGGCCTGGGTGAAGCGGAAAATGTTGTCGATAAAGAGCAGCACGTCCTGGTTTTCCTCGTCGCGGAAATATTCGGCGACGGTCAGGCCGGTCAGGGCCACGCGGGCGCGCGCTCCCGGGGGTTCGTTCATCTGGCCGTAAACAAGGGCGGCTTTCTCCAGAATGCCGGCTTCCTTGAATTCGTTGTACAGGTCGTTCCCTTCGCGGGTCCGTTCACCCACGCCCGCGAACACGGAAAGGCCGCCGTGTTCCTTGGCGATGTTGTTAATCATTTCCATAAGGATAACGGTCTTGCCCACCCCCGCGCCGCCGAAGAGGCCCATCTTGCCGCCTTTGGGGAAGGGGACCAGAAGGTCCACGACCTTGATGCCGGTTTCCAGGAGTTCCACGTTGGTATTCTGCTCGGCGAAGGCCGGGGCTTCGCGGTGGATGGGGAGGTATGTGTCCGTTTCCACGGGGCCGAGTTCGTCCACGGGGCGCCCCACGACGTTCAGGATGCGGCCGAGAGCGGCCTTGCCCACGGGAGCCATGATGGGTTTGCCGGTATCCGTGACGTCCATGCCGCGGACCAGGCCTTCGGTGGCGTCCATGGCGATGGTGCGTACAACGTTGTCGCCCAGGTGCTGCGCGACTTCACAGATAAGCTCCGGCGCATCCGTGTTGTTGGGGTTTTTGATCTCCAGGGCGGTCAGGATGTTCGGCAGTTTGCCGTCCGGGAACTCCACGTCCACGACGGCGCCGATGACCTGCGAAATTTTGCCGATGTTTTGACTCATATTGCTGGCTCCCTTCTGCTAGAGCGGTATCACTCAATTATCCCTTGAGCGCCTCAACGCCGCCCACGATATCAATAAGCTCGTTGGTAATGACGGCCTGGCGGGTCTTGTTGAAGAGCCGGGTCAGGGACCGTATCAAATCGTCGCAGTTGCGGGTGGCGTTATCCATGGCCGTCATCCGCGCCGCGTGCTCGCTGGTGGAGGTGCTCAAAAGGCCCCAGTAGATCAGCGCTTTGACCACGCGCGGCAGCAAAACGTCCATGAGGGCCTGCCCGGCGGGTTCAAAGGTATACTCCGTCCTGCTCTGCGGCGGGGCGTTCGCGTCCACTTCTTTCGGAACCACGGGCAGAATGCGCTGGGGCGTTGGGATCTGCCGCATAAGGCTGACGAATTCGCTGTACACGAGGTAGACCTCGTCGAGCTCCAGCGCCGTATACCGGCTGATGATTTCCACCCCGGTCCTGTCGGCCAGGCTGAAGTCAAAGGTATTCATGTCGCCCGCCATGTCCTTCGCTATCGCGAACGGCGACTTGCGGACGGCGTCGCGGCCCTTTTTACCCACACAGAAGAAGACCACTTCCTTGCCTTCGGCCTGCTTCGCCTTCGCCAGTTTGAACGCTTCGGCGATGATGTTGATGTTGAACGCGCCGGCCAGTCCCCGGTCGGATGTGACGAGGATGATGCCGATCGTTTTCACTTCCTCGTGCGGGACCAGCAGCGGGTGGACAAGCTCCATGTCGCTGGCGGCCAGGTTCTGGAGCACGCCGTGGAACCTGTCGGCGTATGCGCGGAACTTTTCCATCCGGGACTGGGCGCCGCGCAGCTTGGCCGAGGCCACCATGTTCATGGCCTTGGTTATCTGCTTGGTCTTGCCGACCCCTGATATTTTGTTCCTGACGTCCTTAAGCGATGCCATGCGTACCTCCGGCGCCTGAATGGTCTTTTTGCGCCCTGCCTGCGTCAGCCTCGTCCCGTGCGAAGCTCATGTATGTCTTGATACACTTCGCTCCGCCCGGAACTCGCCTTCCTTGGTAGAGCACAAAAATCCTCATTCAGGCAAGCGGTTCCTAGTTGACCGAAAACCCTTTCTTGAACGCCTCTATGGCCGCGCCCATGCGCGCTTCCAGGTCTTTGTCCAGAGTCTTCTTGGTCTTGATGTCCTCCAAGATGGACGGTTCGGAGGTCTTGACGTGCTCGAGCAGGCCCGCCTCAAACTTCGCAATGGCGGCAACCGGGATATCGTCCATGTAGCCCTTGGTGGCGGCGTAGATGGAAAACACCTGCTGCTCGGCGGGCAGGGGATGGTACTGCGGCTGTTTGAGCAGTTCCGTCAGCCGCGCGCCGCGCTCGAGTTTGAGCAGGGTGGCCTTGTCCAGGTCCGAGCCGAACTGGGCGAACGCCGCCAGTTCCCGGTACTGGGCAAGGTCCAGGCGCAGGGTGCCGGCAACCTGTTTCATGGCCTTGATCTGGGCCGCGCCGCCGACTCGGGAGACTGACAGGCCCACGTTGATGGCCGGGCGCACCCCGGCGTTGAACAGGTTCGATTCCAGGTACACCTGGCCGTCCGTGATGGAGATCACGTTGGTGGGGATGTACGCGGAAACGTCGCCCGCCTGGGTTTCGATGATGGGCAGCGCCGTCAGGGACCCAGCGCCATGCTCGTCGGAGAGCTTGGCCGCGCGTTCAAGCAGGCGCGAGTGCAGGTAAAAGACGTCGCCGGGGAAGGCTTCGCGGCCCGGCGGGCGGCGGAGCAGGAGGGACATCTGGCGGTAGGCCACGGCCTGCTTGGAAAGGTCGTCGTAAATGATAAGGGCGTGTTTGCCGTTGTCGCGGTAATATTCGGCCATGGTGCAACCGGAGTAGGCCGCGATATACTGGAGCGGCGCCGGGTCCGAGGCGGTTGCGGAAATGATGGTGGTGTATTCCATGGCGCCGTATTTGCGGAGAGTGTCCGCGACAAGGGCCACGGTGGACCGCTTCTGGCCGATGGCCACGTAGAAGCAGTGGATGTCCGTTTCCTTCTGCGCGATGATGGCGTCGATGCAGACCGCGGTTTTCCCGGTCTGGCGGTCGCCGATGATAAGCTCGCGCTGGCCCCGGCCGATGGGGGTCATGGCGTCGATGGCTTTAAGGCCGGTGGGCATGGGCTCATGCACGGATTTTCTGGCGATGATGCCGGGGGCCTTGACTTCCACGGGCCGCGTTTCCGTGGAGGCCACGGGGCCGAGGCCGTCGATGGGCTGGCCCAGGGGGTCGAGAACACGCCCCATGACCGCGTCGCCCACGGGCACGGAAAAGATGTTGCCGGTCCGTTTGACCGGGTCGCCTTCCTTGACGTGCGTGTCTTCGCCGAGGAGCGCCACGCCCACGTTGTCTTCTTCGAGGTTGAGGACCATCCCCATCAGGCCGCCTGGAAACTCGAGCAGTTCCATGGACATGGCGTTTTTTACGCCATGCACGCGGGCGATGCCGTCACCGACGTACAGGACGGTGCCGGTCTCGCTCATTTCCACGCGCTGCTCGTAGTTTTTGATCTGGCCTTCAATAATTTTACTGATTTCTTCCGCTTTTATCTGCATGATCCTATGCACCCCGTTTAATGGTGTCCTTGAGGAGGGAAAGCTGGGTCTTCAGGCTCGCATCCATAACATTGTCGCCCACCTTGAGCAGCATGCCGCCAAGCAGGGCCTTGTCGGCCTTGAAATCGAGGACCAGGGACCGGCCCGACTTTTTAGCAAGCCGGCCGAGCACGTCCGCCTGCGCCGCCTCGTCCAGCGGCACGGCGGAAACGATTTCGCCGCGCAGGATGCCCTTTTCCTCGTCGAGCAGCATCTGGTATTCCCCGGCGATTTTATCCAGGAACATCAGGCGGTGCTTTTCCGCCAGAAGGTACAGGAAGTTACGGACCATCACGCCCGCTTCCAGTTTGTCGGCCAGAGCGGCCAGAACGTTGCGTTTTTCCTCGGCGGAGAATACCGGGTCGCGGAACAGGCGGGCAAGTTCCGGGCTTTCCTGCGTGAGGGAAGCGACGTTTTGCAGGTCCGTTCCTGTTTTTTCCAGCGTTTCCATGCCGGACCGCTTCGCGAGATCAAAGAGCGCCCTGGCGTACCGGCGTGCCGCTACGGAACCTGTCATTGCAGCACCACCTTGTTCAGAAAGCTGTTAAGCAGTTTTTCCTGGTCCTTGGCCGAGAGGGAGCCGGCAATGGACTCGCTCGCGGCGGCAATGATCTTTTCGGCCAGCTCTTCGCGCAGTTCGGCGAGAGCCTTGTCTATCTCGTTCCGGGTCGACTGTTTGGCCTGGGTCATGATCTGCGCCGCCGCCGCTTCGGCCTTGGCGATGATGTCCGCTTTCAGCGCTTCGCCGCGCGCTTCGTAATCGGCCAGGATGGTTTTGCGCTCATTTTCGAGGTTGGCGATGCGCTTTTCCACGTCCAGGAGATCCTGGCGGGCTTTTTCCTTGCGCGCTTCAAGGTCGTCGAGCTCACGGGCTATGCCCGCGCTGCGGCCGGTGAAAAAGGATGCGATCGTTTTGCCGGCCAGTTTCCAGATAATGGCGACAACGATGGCGATGTTCAGGAGGCGCCAGGCGAGGTTCCCCCAGTCGTTCCCATGGCCGTCCCCGGCCGCGTGCGCGACGCCCGCCGCCAGAAGAACCAGAGCGAGGGCGCAGGAAGAAACACGGAAATATCGCATACCATTCCTCCCTAAGCAGTCGAAGACCGTTTGGATTTGCCGAGCAGCCGGTCCACGACCATCCGGGAGAGTTCGGGAATGCGGTTCTCCATCGCCGCCATGGTTTGGGCCACGGCGTTTTTCGTTTCTTCCCGGGAAGCTTGCAAAAACTCGTGCGCCTCCTGGCGGGCGGCTTCCAGCAGGCTGCTTTCCTTAGCGAGGGCTTCGGTTTTGCGCGCTTCACGCGCGGCTGCCGCCTCTTCCCTGGCTTTGGCCATGGCCGCTTCATACTTTTCCAGTTTGACGGCCGCCTCGGTGGTGAACGTTTCCGCGTCGGAAAGCATGCCGCCCGCAAGGTCGCGGCGTTTTTTGATAATGCCGCGGATGGGTTTTATCAGCAAAAAGTCGAGCACAAACAGCGTCACGATAAAATTGACGAGCTGGATGAGCAGGGTGATGTTTATGTCGAGCATAGAACAGCTGTCCCGTTGTGGTTAGAATTGCCGTATCGTTTTAGGTACAGAAAAAAAAGCCCTCTGTCAAAGGCGGAACCGTTTTTGCTCCTTTTTGATAAATATATGTTCCCGGCATCCTGTTGATCCGCTTGCCGGGAAGTGGTACCGCCATGTATAGGTATATCAGGACAAGAGTCTTGCCGCCGCGAGGAGCGCGCGCCCCGCGCCCGGCCCGGTAGGTGTTTCCCCCAACTTTTTTGCTGGAGTTGCCATGCCCTCCCTTTCCCGCCAGTTTTGCATCCACGGCCATTTTTATCAACCGCCCCGCGAAGATCCCTGGCTCGGCCGCATCCTCATCGAGCCGTCCGCCGCGCCCATGCGGCATTGGAACGAGCGTATCGTCGCGGAAAGCTACGGCCCCATCGGCTGGGCGCACCGTATCGGCGACGGCGGCAAAATAGTCGAGATCTGCAACTGCTACGAATGGATGAGCTTCAACGTCGGGCCGACGCTGCTGCACTGGCTGGAGCGCAACGAACCCGCGATTTACGGCCGTATCCTGCAAGCGGATGCGGCTTCCTTGGAGCGCTGGGGGCACGGCAACGCCATCGCCCAGGTATACCACCACGTCATCATGCCGCTCGCTTCGCCTCTGGACAAGGAACTGGAGGTCGCCTGGGCCGTGGCCGACTTTGAAAAACGGTTCGGCCGCAAACCCGAGGGCATGTGGCTGGCAGAAAGCGCGGCGGACGACGCTTCCCTCCAGGCGCTCGCGGACGCGGGCATCGCGTTCGTCATCCTTTCGCCCCACCAGGCCAAGGCCATCGCCGGGCCGGACGGGGAGCTCACGCCGGTTTCCGGCGGCAATTTCGACGTGACGCGGCCCTACCGGGTGAAACTGTCCTCCGGCGCGTCCATGGCGGTTTTTTTCTACCACGGCGTGCTTTCCCAGGCCGTGGCCTTTGACCGGCTGCTGGAAAACGGCGAGAACTTCTGGAACCGCGTGAACGGCGGCGCGACCGGGGGGCTGCTGACCCTGGCCACGGACGGGGAGACTTACGGCCACCACTTCCGCTTCGGGGAAATGGCTCTGGCCTATCTGCTGGCCCAGGGCAGGGCGGGGCGCGACGGCCTTGGCCTGACCAACCCCGGCGCATACCTCGCGGCCACCCCCCCGGCCTGGAGCGCGGTGCTGATAGAGCCTTCCTCCTGGAGCTGCGCTCACGGGGTGGAGCGCTGGCGCTCCAACTGCGGCTGCACGACGGGCGGGCACCCGGATTGGAATCAAAAATGGCGCGGCCCGCTGCGCAAGGCCCTGGCCGACGCCAAGACCGACCTGGACGCGCACTTTTTCGCGGCGGGCAAAGCCTGCTTCAAGGACCCGCGCGCCGCGCTCGTCGCCTACGGACGGGTGCTCGCGGACGGCAGCGCCGGGGAAGCTTTCGCCAAGGAGCATTTCACCGGAGGCGAGGCCGCCGCGAACACGGCCTGGAAGCTGCTGACCATGCAGGAGCAGGCCGTGGCCTCGTTCGCGAGCTGCGCCTGGTTTTTTGACGATATTTCCCGCATCGAGCCGGTCAACGGCATGACCTTCATGTGGCGGGCAATGGAATTATCCCTGCAAACAGGCGGCCCTGACCTGCGCGACGCCTTCCGGGACACCCTGGCCCAGGCCGATTCCAACAAGCCGGAGGAGGGCTCGGGCGCGACCATCCTGCGCAAGCGCGTCATGCCCCGGCAGCAGGACGCGGCCGCGCTCTGCCTGCTGGCCCTGGCGCTGCTGGATATTGAGGGCGGCCTGCCCGCCAAGGGAGAGGAAACGACCTTCGCCTGGCCCGCCTTTGCCGTGACGCTTTCCGTCGAATCCGCGCAGGATGGGGACGTCCGGGTGATTTCCGGCACGGCCAGGCTCGGCACCCCGCTGGAAAAGGGAGGGGACGCGCTCGTCTGGACCTGGCACGCCCCGCGCATCGACCGGCTGCCCACGGGCGCGTTTGACGCGGGCAGCATCACCGTGACCCTGCCGGACGGTTCGCACGTGACGCGCAATTTCGGGGAAATGCCCCGGCACACGCGCGATTACGTCGCCCTGCAATTCGTGGAAGCGGTGAAAAAGCGCGGCGCGGAGCAGGCCGCGACCATGGCCCGGCACGTGCTGTGCCTGACGGGCAACTGGGAGGAGGCTCAGACCTCCATGCCCTACGCCTGGGACTGGGCCGCTTTCGCGCCGCACCTTCTGGCGGCCTGCGTGCTGGACGTTTCGGCGGCGGACGCCAAGCGCGCCCAGGTTCTTGCCTTCTGCCGGGACATGCAGATACCGCCGCTCATGTACGAGCAGGCGGCCCGCATGGTGCAGGCGGCCATGCTGCGGGCTCTCGCCGGGGAAAAGCCGGATTGGCCGCGTCTCACGGGCTGGGCGGTCCGGGTGAAGCAGTACCTGCCCCAGGCCAACCTCTGGCCCGTGCAGAACGCTTTCTGGCAGCTCCACAGCGACGACCAGGGCAAGCGGATACTGGGCGAGGCGCTTGGGTTCGCCTGACGGCTCGCCCGGCGGATTTTTCCGGCTGGTTCGCAACGTTGCAAACAGCAAGGGAGCCCCTCCGGTCGCGGGGGCTCCTTGCTTTTGATTCTTGCGGTGCTTTACACTGAGGAAAACATTTTGCCGATCATTTAAATTCGTCTTAACTACCCCTTTATATTCCTTCCCTTGACGGTGGCAATAAAACCGACTACCTCTGGGAAAAAATTTTCACCCGCGGTGTATTGCGCGTCATGCACCCGGATTCTTACCTCCCGGAGTATCGCATCATGCCAACCCCCATTCTTTCCAAGGAATCTCTGATTCCGGGACAGACCAGCAAGCTCGTCCTGTACGCCCCGCAGATCGCGTCCAAGGCCAAACCCGGCAACTTCGTCATCCTGCGCCTGTCCGAGAGGGGCGAGCGCTTTCCCCTGACCATCGCGGACGCGGACGCGGCCAAAGGCACCATTACCATCGTGTACCTTGTGCTGGGCAAATCCACCTCGCTCCTTGAGGAGCTTAACGAAGGGGACAGCATCCTCGACCTCTGCGGCCCGCTGGGCAGGGACACGCATATCGAAAAAGTCGGCACGGTCATCTGCGTGGGCGGCGGCACCGGGATCGCGGCCATGCATCACATCGCCAAGGGCCACCACATGGCGGGCAACCACGTTGTGGCCATCATCGGCGCGCGGCGCAAAGACCTGCTCCTGTTTGAAAAGGAGCTGTCCCTGTTCTGCCCGGAAGTGCTGGTCAGCACGGACGACGGCAGCGCGGGCCGCAAGGGCCTTGTCACGGAAACGCTGAAAGAGCGTCTGGAAAATGACAAGAGCGTGGCCGAGGTTGTGGCCATCGGGCCGGTGCCCATGATGCAGGCGGTTGCCGAGACAACCCGGCCCTTTGGGGTCAAGACCACCGTGAGCCTCAACTCCATCATGGTGGACGGCATCGGCATGTGCGGGGCCTGCCGCGTGACCGTGGGCGGGGAGACCAAGTTTACCTGCGTGGACGGGCCGGAATTTGACGGCCACCAGGTTGATTTCGCGGAAATGCGCCAGCGGCTCGGCGCGTTCAAGTCCCAGGAAACCGAATGCTACAACGAACACTGCAGGTGCCACAGCCATGACTGATACAGCTACGACCAAAAAGACCATCGGGACCCGCGTGGACATGCCCTGCCAGCCCGCGGCGGAACGCGTGCGCAATTTCAACGAGGTGGCCCTCGGCTACACCCGCGAAATGGCCCTGGAAGAGGCGCGCCGCTGTTTGCAGTGCAAAAAGCCGCTCTGCGTGCAGGGCTGCCCCGTGGAAGTCGAGATCAAGGACTTTATCGCCAAGCTCGCCGAGGACAAGGTTGAGGACGCCTATGCCGTCATCAAGCGGACCAACGCGCTGCCCGCCATCTGCGGCCGCGTCTGCCCGCAGGAAGACCAGTGCGAAGGCAAGTGCATTCTGAGCAAGAAGGGCCAGCCCATCGCTATCGGCCGCCTTGAGCGCTTTGTCGCGGACCACTACCTCGCCTCCGACGCCTGCGCCCAGGTTACCGGGGAAGCGGCCTGCGTACTGCCGGACGATTCCGTGAAGGTCGCCTGCATCGGCGCGGGCCCGGCCTCCCTGACCGTTGCCGGGGACCTGGCCGCGCGCGGCATCGCGGTCACGGTTTTCGAAGCCCTGCACGTCGTCGGCGGGGTGCTGGTCTACGGCATTCCGGAATTCCGCCTGCCCAAAACCCTTGTGGTGGAAAAGGAAATCGCGGCCCTCAAGCAGATGGGCGTGGATTTTAAAACCAACTGGGTCGGCGGCAGGACCATTCTGGTCGAGGAGCTTTTCGAACAGGGCTATGCCGCCGTGTTCATCGGCGTGGGCGCGGGTCTGCCCCAGTTCCTGAACGTGCCGGGCGAAAACCTCATCGGCGTGTTTTCCGCCAACGAATATCTGACCCGCTCCAACCTGGGCCGCGCGTACGATTTTCCCAACTACGACACACCCACGTACATCGGCAAGCACGTGACAGTGTACGGCGCGGGCAACGTGGCCATGGACGCCGCGCGCACCGCGTTGCGCCTCGGCGCGGACAACGTGACCATCGTGTACCGCCGCACGCGGGCGGAAATGCCCTGCCGCCACGAGGAACTGGAACACGCCGAGGAAGAGGGCGTGAAGCTGGCCGTGCTCAACGCGCCGGTCTCCTTCCACGGCGACGCCAACGGCCGCCTTGTGGGCGTAACCCTGGAACGTATGGAACTCGGCGAGCCGGATGCGTCCGGCAGACGCCGCCCCATGCCCACGGGGGAAAAAACGTACATGGACACGGACCTCGCCATCGTGGCCGTGGGCACGCGGTCCAACCCCATTTTGCTGAACGCCACCAAGGGACTCAAGCTGAACAAGTGGGGGTACGTCGAAGCGGACGAAAACGGCGAGACCTCCATCCCCAACGTGTTCGCGGGCGGCGACATCGTGACCGGGGCCGCCACGGTCATCCTGGCCATGGGCGCGGGCCGCACGGCGGCCAAGGAAATTATCCGGCGGCTCGGGAAGTAGGGCCGCGGCGCGAAAGAGTGAAGGGGCTCCCGGCTGTTCGGCAACGCTGCCGAACGGCCGGGAGCCCTCTTTTTCTTCTTTGGCGGCGCCGATCCTCCCCGTCAGTTTTCCGTCCAACCACGGGGAACATCCTGCCGGAAGGCTGACGCCGTTGTAACCAGCCCTTGCGGTTCCTTGTAAATTACCCCTTGGCAAGCCTCTTGCAATATGCCGGGCAGAGTTGCACCGGCGCGGATATCCCGCGTCGAGACCAAGGAGGCTCATATGTTTTTTTTACTGAGTGGCGCTGACAAGAAAAAGAAGGCCCCGGTCCGCAAGGTCGAAAACCTTGATAAGGTCAAGGAATTGTTCCTGACCGGGCGTTTTCCGGTTACCACCACCGCGGATCTTGATGAAGACCGCAAGGTGGGCAAGGTGCTCGGCCTTGTTGTCTCCCGCGGGTACGATTCCGAGGACGCCTTTTACGACATGGCCGCGAGAGCCGTGAACAAGGGCGCCCAGGCGATTATCGGATACCAGGAAAACGTGGCGTTCCATCCCGACGGCAGCAAGTTTTTCACCTGCTACGGCACCGCCGTGCAGCTGGACGCCGTCAAAGCGAACGGCGCCCTGCCTTCTCTGAGCGCAAGGGCCTAACCGCTCTCGTTATCCCGCCTGGAACAGGCCCGGACGCGACCGCCGATGCGGCGGCGGAGCGTGCCCGTTTGTCCAGCCCAAGAGAGGGCCATGGCGTGGCTTTTCGGACTCCCGAAGCGCCACTCCATGGCCTTTTTCATGGAAGAATAAGCGCTTTTCGAACCGCCCCCTCGCCGAAAAAAAACGGTTTTTTATAGAGAAAAATACATTTTGGGGGTGGACAAAACCTGAATATACAGTATTTGTTCCGGATGCATGCCGGAAAGGGGACCGGCGGATGCCATGCCGCCGGTATGGACGTGCCCGGAAAATCAAACCGGATGCTTTTTTTATAACAACGGCGCGGTGTTTTGTCCGGGATTTGTCACTTTCTGTTGACCCTGGATACCATGGCTAGTAATATCCGGTGTTATACAAGATGCAATACGGTGGGAAAATCTTTTCTCAAGGTCCCGCCGTGTTCATGTGTTCTTACACGAGGGGAAATCCGTGTCCAATACCGTAAAGAATGCGCCTGTCGCCGAACAGGGCGCTGTTTCGACCAGCAACGGCGCCGGGCAGGGGCAGAATCCGCCCGCCGAGGCGCTTAAGGCCGCAGCGGCTGCCGCTGCTTCCGCCGTTAGGGCCGCGCCCGGAGCCACACCCGGAGTTGCCCCCGGAGTTGCCCCTGGAGCCGCCCCTGGGACTGCACAGCCGCAGCCGGCGGGGGGCGGGCATCCCGCGATGGTTGTGGAACCTTCGGACGTGGATTTTGACCCGCCGCTCATCCAGTGTCTTGCCATGCTGTTCCGGCTGCATGACAAGCCCATGTCCACAAAACTGCTGATTTCCTTCCTGCCCGCCGCCGAAGGGATGATCCGCCCCGCCGCGTGCATCCGCGCGGCCAGGGAAGCGGGCATGCAGGCTTCCATCATGCGCCGGGATCTCGCCCAGATCTCGCCGCTGACGCTGCCGTGCATCCTGTTGCTCAAGGATGACAAGTGCTGCGTGTTGACGCGCATCGGGCACGCGGACGTCGACGTCATGTTTCCCGAGACGGGCCTGGTGCCGCAGACGCTCACCCTTGAGCAGATCGGGGCCGAGTACATAGGCTACGCCTTTTTCGGCAAGCCCGAGGCCAAGCTGGACAAGCGCGCGAGTGAAATCAAACTCCTCAAGGCCAAGCGCTGGTTCTGGGATACGCTGTTGTATTATCTGCCCATTTACCGGCACGTGGTCGGGGCCAGCATCGTCGTCAACATGCTGGCGCTGGTCGGGCCGCTCTTTTTCATGAACGTGTACGACCGCGTCGTGCCCAACAAGGCCACCACACCCTCTGGGTGCTGGCCGTCGGCATAACCACCGCCTATATTTTCGACTTCCTGCTCCGGAACCTGCGCAGCTATTTCGTTGACGCGGCCGGGAAAAGCGCGGACGTCATCCTGGCAAGCCGGCTGATGCACCACCTTCTCGGCCTCCGGCTTGACGCCAAGCCCGATTCCACCGGTTCGCTCGCCAACAACCTCCGCGAATTCGAATCCTTAAGGGACTTTTTCGGCTCCACCACGCTGCTGGCGCTCGTCGACCTGCCGTTCCTCTTCATTTTCCTGATTATTATCGGCCTTCTGGGCGGTCCGCTGGTGATAATACCGCTCATGGCCATCCCTGTGGTCGTCTGCGGCGGCCTTTTCCTGCAACTGCCCATGCAGCGCACGGCGGAAAAGGGCTTCAAAGAGAACATGCAGAAGAACGCGTTGCTGGTGGAAATCATCCACGGGCTTGAAACCATTAAAACCAGCATGGCCGAAGGCCGCATGCAGGATATCTGGGAGCGGATCGTGGGGCAGAGCGCCAACTCCAACTGCCAGAGCAAGCGCATGTCCAACCTCTCCATCACGTTGACCATGCTGACCACGCAGGTGGTGAGCGTGGGCATCATTATATGGGGCGTGTACCGTATCCCGGACGAGCTTTCCATGGGCGGCCTCATCGCCTGTAACATGCTGGCGGGCCGGGCCATGGCGCCGCTCTCCCAGGTGGCGGGCATGCTTTCCCGCCTGCAGCAGTCCCGGATGGCCTTGAAGTCTCTTGACGAACTGATGAAGCTGCCCGTGGAGCGCGAAGACGCGGCCAATTTCGTGGAATTCGGCAGGCTTGAGCACTCCCTGACCTTTGACAGTCTTTCGTTCAAATACCCCAACTCCGAGCGCGAGGCCCTGACCGGCATCAGTTTGCATATCCGGCCCGGCGAGAAGGTGGGCATCATTGGGCGCATGGGTTCGGGCAAGAGCACGCTCGGCCGTTTCTGCCTCGGCCTTTACCAGCCCACGGAAGGCGCCGTTAAAATGGGCGGCGTGGATATCCGCCAGCTTGACCCCACGGACCTCCGGTCGCGTATCGGGTACGTGTCACAGGACAACTACCTGTTTTACGGCACCGTGCGTGAGAATATCGCCTTCGGCTCGGTGAACCCGGACGACCGCATGATCCTGCGGGCGGCCACCATCGCCGGGGTTGCGGACTTTGTGCGCGCCCACCCGGCCGGGTTCGGCATGCCCGTCGGGGAGCGGGGGATGTCTCTTTCCGGCGGCCAGCGCCAGTCCGTGGCCATTGCCCGCGCGCTTCTCCAGGACCCGGACATTCTTATCATGGACGAACCCACCAGCAACATGGACAACAACTCCGAGTTGATGTTCAAGCGGCGCCTCGGCACCGTCATGGGCGACAAGACCGTGCTCCTGATAACGCACCGGCTCTCGCTCCTGGATCTGGTGGACCGGCTCATGGTTATGGACAGCGGGCGCGTCATCGCCGACGGGCCGAAAAACGCCGTCCTTTCCGCCCTGCGGGGCGAACATGCCAAGACGGGCACCATTCCGGGCATGAAATCGCAGCAAGCCACAGTCAGTAAAGGCGCTCCCGCCGGTGCGATAGCCCCGGAAGGCGCGGTCTTTGAAGGATAGCCATTATGAGTATTTCGAGTTGGTTGGTCCCGCCCAGCGCGGACCCGGCGGACCTTGAATACATGAGCGAGGTGGACAAGGCGCTCCAGAACCGCGGGCACCCGCTCGCCTACATCATGTCCCTCGCGGTGCTTCTTTTTTTCGCGGTTTTTCTGTTGTGGGCCTCCTGGGCCAAGCTCGATGAGGTCACGCGCGGCATGGGCCAGGTTATCCCGTCCCAGAGAACGCAGGAAATCCAAAACCTCGAAGGCGGCATCCTGGAAACAATGTTCGTACGCGAAGGCGTGGACGTGAACGAAGGGCAGCCGCTCGCCAAACTCTCGCCGCGCATTCTGGAGGCAAACCTGCGCGAGGCCCAGGCCCGCATGCGCGAGAACGAGATCGCCATCACCCGGCTTCAGGCGGAAATAGCGGGCTCGGAACCCGTGTATACCGAAGATCTGATGCGGGAGTTCCCCGCCGCCATCCGCGACCAGATGGCCGCATATCGGGCGCGCATGGCCCAGTTTTTGAGCGAAGCCCAGGCCCTGCAATCGCAGATCGACCAGCGCAACAGAGAGGTTGAGGAAGCCCTCTCCAAGAAGGCGCAGATCGAGGAAAACCTCCGCATCACCATTGAGCGGCGCAACATGGTGGAACCGCTGGTGCGGCAGGGGATTTACTCCCGCCTGGATTATCTCCAGGTCGTCCAGCAGGTCAAAGGGCTTGAGGGCGACCTGAACACGGTGCTTCAAAGCATTGAAAAAAGCCGCAGTTCGGTGAAAGAGGCCGAGCAGCGCATGAATACCCGCAGGACCGAGATCGTGGCCACCGCGACCGATGAAATGAGCAAGCGCCGGGCGGAGAACTCCAGCCTCCGGGAAAACGTCGCGGCCATCCAGGACAGGCTGACCAGAACGGAAATACTGTCCCCCATGCGCGGCACGGTCAAACGGATCCTTATCAACACCGTCGGCGGGGTCATCAAGCCCGGGGAAACCATTCTGGAACTTGTGCCGCTGGACGATACGCTCCTGGTTGAAGCCAGGATCAAACCCACGGACATCGGGTTCATCAAGAACGACCAGAAAGCCATGATTAAGCTGACCGCCTATGATTTTTCCATCTACGGCGGCCTTGAGGGCTTTGTGGAAGACATCAGCGCGGACAGCATCGAGGACAAGAAGGGCGAACCCTATTTCCAGGTCAAGCTCCGTACGACGAAAAGCAGCCTGACATCCCGTGAAGGCAAGGAATTGCCGATCAAGCCGGGCATGCAGGCGTCCGTGGACATTATAACGGGTGAAAAAACCGTGTTGGCGTATTTGCTCAAGCCTATCACCAAGGCGAAGCAGAACGCCCTCACCGAGCGGTGATATGCGCAAAGGGCTGCCTGGCCTTGATAGCGGCTGTATGAAGACAGTCCGCCTTCTGCCGGTTGTGGCAGCGTTTGCGGCAAGCCTGCTGGTTGCGGCTCCGGGATGGGCTGTTGCCGGTGAGCAAGAAGCGGCAACGCCGCCGGTAGCCGTTGCGGGGGCGCGGGCGGAAGACGGCCCGGCAACCGCCGGGTTTGTCCGGGACGACCATTCGCCCATGCTGCTGGCCGCCCAGGCCAAACCGCAGGCTCAGGCCGCCCAGGCCAGCCCGGCGGCGCAGGCAACTCCTGCTCCTCCCGCTTCCCAGGCGGCGCAGGGGCAGGGCGACGTCGAGGCGCTGGCCGCGCAACGGGCCGCGGCTCAAGACGCGCAAGCGTCCGCAGCACAAGACGCGCAAGCGCCGGGCCCCAAAAAAACGTCCATCCGTCTGTTCGACACGGTGGAGTTCCGCGGGGTTCTGAAAAACATGCCCAAATGGCAGCGTGTCGTGGCGGCGGAGCAGCGCTCGCGGACCTTTGACGGCGACCTCAGCACCGTGATGCGCCCCGCGAGCGTGTACAAGCAATGGCAGGAACTTGTCGAAAGGGTGAAAAACGCGTCGGACATGGAAAAGGCCAAGGCCGTGACCGCGTTTTTCAACCGCTGGCCTTACAAGACGGACCAGGCCGTGTACAAGGTGTCGGACTACTGGGCGACGCCAAAGGAATTTTTGCTCAACTCGGGCGACTGCGAAGATTACGCCATAACCAAATTTTACGCCCTGATGAAACTCGGCGTCGACCCGGAAAACATGCGGGTCGTGGCGCTTATGGATACCATCCGGAACCTGGCCCACGCCGTTCTGGTCATATATATTGATGATGACGCGTACGTGCTGGACAACCTGACCACATTGGTCCTCTCGCATGCGCGCTACCAGCATTACGCGCCGCAATATTCCATCAATGAAGTTTACCGCTGGGCGCACGTGCGCCCCAAAAAGAAATAGAGCATTTCCAGCACGGCCGGCCGGGCCGGATGAACGGGTTTATTCAACCGATTTGTGGAGAGAACAGCAATGGCACAAAACATGACCCCGCAACCCGTGGACATAGCAACCGTGGGGACGACGCAAAAGCGCAGCCGTCTCGTGGCCTTCGGGGTAGGCACCCTGATTGTGGCCGTCGCCCTGGTGTCTTTCTGGGCGTACAAGGAAGTCAGGTCCACAGAGGTGAAACTGGAAGAGCGTTTGTCCGACCGGGCCAAGATTCTGGTGGACGACCGCGTCGCCGCGGTGGACACGCAGGTGAACGGCCTGAAAAACGCGGCCTCGCGGCTGCTGGAAGCGCCCATGTTTACCTTCTTCGCGGCGGAGGTGAACAACTACAAGGGCGATATCGGCGTACTCATTGCCCCGGAGAAAAGAGACAACGGGGCGGCTCCGGCGGACAAGGACGCCCTGGACAAACTCATGGACAACGTGCCCCTGATGGTGGTCACGCTCCGCGATTTCTGCCAGGGAGAAGGGTTTGTCGCCGGCCGTATCGTGAATGCGCAGGGGAATACCTACCTTTCCACCATGGCCACGACGCCCGCGCTCTCCGATGCGGAACAGCGCCGCGTCGCCTCGGTCGTGGAGACGGGGAAGGCCGTTGTTTCCCCGGTGTACACCTCTTCCTTCGGACTGGTGCACGATCTGGTGCTTCCCATTTTCCCGCCCGCCTTTGAAACGCAGGCCAGGCCCGTTTCCGTGCTGCTCCTGACGAAAGCCGTGACCGGGAAGAACAACCTGAGCGAGCTGGTGCAGACGACGACCGTCGCGGGTGAGGGTTTTGCCGTCAAATTTATCCAGAAGATCACGGACGGATACGAAAAGCTGGAGCTTGGCTCCGGTTCCCTGTCCAAGGTCGCCGCTCCCGCCGGGATTACCGAGGATACGCTCCCGTTCGGCGTGCGGCTGTCCGTCGGCGGCGGCGAGGACGTGTATTCCGCAGGCCGCCGCATACCCGGGACCGATTGGTGGATCGTGCAGGAACGCTCCTATCTCGCCTCCCGCATCGACTACCACGAAGCCGTGCAGCGCATCATCATCCTGGCCGTGCTCGCCTCCCTGGTGCTGGCGCTCGTCGTCAGCGTGTTCTGGTGGCGCCTCGTGGGCAAGGAGCAGGAAGAGATCGCCGGGCAGTTCCGCGATCTGTGCGGCGTCATCGGCGACCAGAAGCAGCTCCTTGACGGCATCAACGGCACGATCAAAGACCCCATCTCCATGACGGACGAAACCGGGGTCTACCGCTATGTGAACAAGGCCTTCGGCCTGGCGGTCAGCCGTTCCCCCGAAGAGGTGGAAGGGCTGGACACCAAGGCCGTCTTCGGGTTTGACACGGCGAAGCGCCTGCGTATTTCCGACCAGAAAATCATCGACGGCGCGGACAGCGTGACCATCGACGAGACCATCTGGCTCCAGTCCAAACGGCACTTCTTCCAGATTTCCAAAGCCGGGCTGAAGGATGAGGAAGGCAAGCTGACAGGCATCGTGTCCGTGTTCCGCGACATCACCGCACAGGTGGAAGCCCAGGAACGCGGCAGCCGCATGGTGCAGCAGACGATCCACGCCCTGGTGCGGGCCATTGAAGCGTCCGACCCCTTCCTCGGCGGGCATTCCCGCATCATGGGCCAGATAGCGGTCGGCATCGCCAAGACGCTCGGCCTGTCCAACCGCGACGTGGCCACCGTGGAAGCGGCGGCCTCGCTTTCGCAGATCGGCAAGATGTTCGTGCCGCGCGAGGTCCTGACCAAGCCCGGCGCCCTGACCGAAGACGAGAAGAAGATCATGGAACAGCACGTGGAATACGCTCGCGAAGTCCTGAAGGATATCGAGTTCGAACTGCCCGTGCTGGAAGCCGTGTACCAGATGAACGAACGCCTCGACGGCGAAGGGTACCCGCAAAAACTCACCGGCGAGCAGATCGGCATGCCCGCGCGGGTTCTGGCCGTCGCCAACGCCTTTACGGCCATGGCGCGCCCCCGGTCCTACCGCGCGGCCATTCCCGTGGAAAAAGCCCTTTCCATCCTCAAGGAAGATTCCTCCGACTATGACGCCTCCGTCGTGAGCGCCTTGGGCAAGGTTCTGCAAACGCCCGAAGGCGAGAGGATCGTGGCCCAGGCCGCGGCATCCCAGGCCCTGTAACGCTTTATCCGGTTTTCCCCTTCTGCAGAAATCCCCTGTTTCGCGACAGGGGATTTCTTATACCGCCGGCCGTCCGCATTCCCCGGGCGGGTCTTGTTCCGCTTCGCTTCACAAGGCCGGGGCGTTTTGATAATATTTATAAGTCCCAAGGGAAAATACGCTACGGAATCAAACCAAGACACATACCGCGAATGGACGGCTTTGGAACGGTTTGCTGCAATGCGCCGGACCGCTTGACGAACCTCGGATGATGCTCATTCTTTAGAAAACGGAACAGCGCGCCATGACACTACCGACAGATCCCAAATACACGCCCGCCGGTGAAACCGTGGCCGATGTGGCGCTCAAGGAACCCAGACATTGCCGGGTTCTTCTCCACAACGACGACTATACAACCATGGATTTTGTGGTAGAAATATTATGTACCGTCTTCCATAAAAACCAGGATGAGGCGGTCGCGGTAATGCTGGCCGTCCATGAGAAGGGGCGGGGCGATTGCGGCGTGTACCCGGCGGAAGTCGCGGAGACCAAAGTCTCCATCGTGCACGGCAGGGCGCGCGCCGCCGGTTTCCCTCTCCGTTGTTCTCTGGAGGATGTCTGATCGGGCACGTTTTGTGCTTCCGCGAAAGCCGGGGCAAAAACTGCCTTTACGAGGTTGCCATGTTAGGAAAACACCTGGAAGCCGCGCTTGCGGCGGCCGTTGCGGATGTTCAGAACCGCAGGCATGAATATCTGACCCTTGAGCATCTCCTCCTCGCCATCACCGGGGAGCGGTACGGCGAGGAGATTCTGGAGACGTGCGGCGTGGATATCACCGCCGTGCGGCGCCGTCTTGAGGATTTTTTTAAAACCTATCTCAACGCGCTGCCGGAAGGCGCCAGAGTTGAGGTTGTCCAGACGCTGGCCGTGCAGCGCGTCTTGCAGCGCGCCATGCGCCATATACAGGACGCCGGCCGCGATACCATGGAAATAGGCGACGTGCTGGCCGCCATGCTCGAGGAAGATTCCTACGCGGGCTATTTCCTGCTTTCCCAGGGGATAACCCGCGTGGCGCTGCTGGAAGTCATTTCCCACGTCAAGCCCGCCCGCGATGAGGGGAACTATCCGGAAAAGGGCGAACCCGAAGGCGAGGAAGGCAGCCACGAGAAAATTCTCCAGAAATATACCACGGACCTGACGGCCAAGGCGCGGGCAGGGCAGATCGACCCGCTGGTCGGGCGGTCCGCCGAACTTGCCCGCACGGTCCAGATTTTGTCCCGCCGCCGGAAAAACAACCCCCTGTATGTGGGCGATCCGGGAGTGGGCAAAACAGCCATCGCCGAAGGCCTGGCCCTGCGTATCGTGAACGGCGACGTTCCCGAGATGTTCGCCCAGGCCAGGGTGTTCGCCCTGGACATGGGGAGCCTGCTCGCGGGCAGCAAATACCGGGGCGACTTCGAAGGCCGGCTGAAAGCCGTCATGGCCGCGTTGCAGAGTGTGCCCAAGTCCATCATGGTGATCGACGAGATCCATACCATCGTGGGCGCCGGGGCCACGACCGGCGGCGCCATGGACGCCTCCAACATTCTCAAGCCCGTGCTGGCTTCCGGGCGGCTGCGCTGCATCGGCTCCACCACGCATGAGGAATACCGCAACCATTTTGAAAAAGACCGCGCCCTGTCCCGCAGGTTCCAGAAGATCGACGTCGCGGAACCGACCCAGGACGAATGCGTGGCGATCCTGAAAGGATTGAAACCGTATTACGAAGAACACCACAATGTGCGCTACTCCCTGCCCGCCCTGCGCGCGGCGGTGACGCTTTCCGTGCGGCACTTGCAGGACAAGCTCCTGCCGGACAAGGCCATTGACGTCATAGACGAGGCCGGCGCGGCCATGCGGCTCACGCGCGGCGCCAAAGGCGCGGACAGGGCGGCGGCGCTCGTCGGCGTGGCGGAAATAGAACGCGTGGTCGCGGCCATGGCGCGCATTCCTTCGGTCAAGGTCAGCAACAACGACCGCGACAAGCTGAAAACGTTGGGCGAGGATCTGGGCAAAAGCGTGTTCGGGCAGACGGAAGCCGTTTCCATCCTCACCAGGGCCGTGCTTCGCGCGCGGGCCGGGTTCGGCGGGCACACCAGGCCCCAGGGCTCGTTCCTGTTTTACGGCCCCACGGGGGTCGGCAAGACGGAGCTCGCCAAGCAGCTCGCCGCGTCCCTGGACGTGCCGTTCCTGCGCTACGACATGAGCGAATACATGGAGAAACACGCGGTCTCCCGGCTTATCGGCGCGCCTCCGGGATACGTGGGCTTCGACCAGGGCGGCCTTCTGACGGAAGCCGTCCGCAAAAGCCCGCACTGCGTGCTGTTGCTGGACGAAATCGAAAAAGCGCACCCGGATATTTTCAATATCCTGCTCCAGGTCATGGATTACGCGACATTGACCGACAATACGGGCCGCAAAACGGACTTCCGCAACGTCGTCATTATCATGACGTCCAACGCGGGCGCCTTTGAGATGAGCGCGCGCTCCCTCGGCTTCACGCCCTCGGACAAGGGAACGGATGCGGCGTCCAAGGGCAAGAAGGCCGTGGAAAAACTCTTCGCGCCGGAATTCCGCAACAGGCTGGACGCCATGGTGCCCTTTGCCAGTTTGTCGCCGGAGGTCATGGGCAGAATCGTGGACAAGTTCGCGACCCAGCTTGCCGCCTCGCTCAAGGAAAAGCGCGTGGACATGCTCCTGACGGAAAACGGCAGGGCCTGGCTCGCGGCAAAAGGCTACGACAAGGCCTTTGGCGCGCGGCCTTTGGCGAGAGTCATGCGCGAGTCCGTTGAGGACGAGCTTGCTGCCGAGGTGCTGTTCGGCAAGCTTGCCGGGGGCGGCCGGGTCGTTATCGATGCGGAAAGCCTTACGGCGGAAAAACTGCTGTTCATCTATGACGGATCAGTGAAAGGCGACACTCTGCCGGAGGGCGGTAAAACGCTCCGCCTGGAAGCCGGAAAGCCGGTGAAGCTGTTGCCGGCCCACACCACCGGGAGCGGAAAACGGCCCCGGGCCAAACAATCCGGCGGCGATAAAACGGCGCCGGGCAAGAACAGAAAGCCCTCGGGCAAGGGCGGCAGGAAGATCGCCGCCGGAGCCGCGAAAAAGACGCCGGTCACCGCGAAATAACACTTCGGAATGCCAACCCCGGCAGCCGGGGAGAGCGTTCTCTCCCCGGCTGTCTTTTTCAAGGACCGCCATGCCGGTTTTTCTGTCGACGAACAGCGGGAAGTTTCCGCCGTTATGGGCCGCCTCCCCGGAAGGGCTGCTCGCCGTCGGGGGCGACCTCTCGCGGGAGCGGCTGCTGGCAGCCTACGCCAACGGCATTTTTCCCTGGTATGACGCGGATACGCCCATTTTGTGGTGGACGCCGCCGGAACGGTGCATCCTCCGCCCCGAGGAAGCGCATATCCCGCGTTCTTTACGTCGGGTCCTCAATTCCCGTTGTTTTTCCATAACGCTCGATACGGCCTTTGCGCGGGTCATCCGTTCCTGCGCGCGAGCGCGCCGGCCCGGCCAGAAAGGGACCTGGATCGTGCCGGAAATGGCGGCGGCCTATACCGACCTGCACGCGGCGGGGTATGCCCATTCAGTGGAAGCCTGGCGGGACGGGGAGCTTGTCGGCGGTTTGTACGGCGTGGCGCTGGGCGGGGGATTTTTCGGGGAATCCATGTTTTTCACCGCGCCGGAAGCGTCCAAGGTCAGCTTCGTCTGGCTGGCGCGGCTGCTGCATGCATGGGGATTTACCCTGATCGACTGCCAGCAGGTCACGGACCATCTCCTGCGGTTCGGCGCGTATGCCGTGCCGCGCGATACGTTCATGGAGGCTCTGGGCGAGGCGTTGCGCCTGCCGTCGGCGCCCGGAAAATGGGTGATCCCGAAAGGGTTCTTTCCGCTGTAGCTCCGGCTCGTCTATTGTTTCGCGGCGAGGAAGTCTTCCACCGTTGCGACAAAGGCTTCAAGACCGGAAACAACGCCGTCCGGCCAACTGAACGGGCGGCGCGCGCCGGTGGCTGCATTTTCCCCGGCCTGGGGGATGAGCCGGGAAAGCGCACGAGCCAGTTCGTCACTGTCTCCCGGGTCTTGGACGATGTTTTCCGGCGGCAAAAAATACGCCGAGCCGTTGGATGCGGAACTGAGCGTCGGCAGCCCGGCGGCGAGCGCTTCCAGGACGGCGTTGGAGCAGGCGTCGTAGAAACTGGGCAGGGCGAAGACGTCGAGAGCCTGGTACCACGCGGGCATATCGTCGACCTTGCCGAGAAAATGCACCCGGTCGGCCAGACCGAGTTTTTTTGCGAGAGCGTCATACGCGTCGTGGTTGCGGCCCCCGGCCACATAGAGTGCGCAATGCTCCGGCAGGCGCGTCAGCGCCCGGATAAGCGGAGCCGTTCCCTTGAGTTGGAAATTGCTGGTGGCGAGGCCGATGGCGGTGACGTGCGGCGCCATGCCGAATTGCCGCCTGGCATTTTCACGCTGGTCCCCGGACGGGGGAGAGAACCGGCCAAGGTCGGGGCGGTTGTAAATGACGCGCATGCGGTCCGGGCTGATGCCGGGGGCCGCCTCCATGATGAGGTCCCGCACGAAATGGGAAACGGCCACAATGAGCCGCGCGTCGGCATATTGGCGGTTTTCCAGCCAGCGGGTGAGCATGTTTGCCGGGTTCGCCCGGCGCAGGCACTGTTTAAGCAAGCGCCCGGCGGCGGTTGGGTATGATTTTTCGGAATACCGCCAGAACGCCGGGAGCGGCCCGCCGCCGACCCGCAGGATATCCTGGCGCAGGGTTTTCCCGAGGCTGATGCTGCAATCGTAACGGCCTGCCAGGCGCAGCGTTTCGGCCCTGGCGGCGAAGGCCAGCATTTTCATCCAGCGGGGGCCGTGCGGCCTGCCGGTGCGGAGCACCCTGACGCCGGGGGGCGGGGCGATTTCCTGCCGGGCGCAGATGAAATCCACGCTATGTCCCTTGGCGGCAAGCGCCTCGGCCAGGCGGTAGCCGAACTGCTCGACGCCGCCGTAGCGGCTGAAGCGGGGCAACATGAGGGCTATGCGGGCAGGGGCGGTATGCGGCATGGCGAATCAATAGCCGAGAGGCGGCGCCTTGGCAAGCGCCGCGGGAATTCGTGAAAAAAAACAGCGCCGCCGCACTGTCTTGGGCGCAAAACAGTGCGGCGCTGCCGCCATGGATGGCGGCGAGGGCAGCCGAAGCGGCTCCCCGGATCATTTTTTAGTCACGGCAAGCTGGCCGGACCCCATACGTTAATGGTGGATGCGCTTTTTTGTTTTGGCTTCCGCGATATCGCGCATGACGGCAATGGGCAGCAGTTTGTAATAGGTGTCGGTGACAACCTCGCCGCTGTCGGGCTTCCAGTTGCCGCAGCTTTCGAAAAAACTGAGCAGGCGTTCTTCCACGGCGCTTTGCGGCCCGCCGCCGTCGCGGAGTTTTTTCTCCCTCATAAACAGCGCGAGGTCCTCCACCAGGGCGAAGGCCCGCGCCTGCACGTCACCGTAGACGGACAGCGGGTCCATGGACTTGTCCGGGCCGTTCTTGAGCGCGCGCACCAGCCCCATAAGCTCGTTTTCAAAATGCGGGGCTATTGCCGCGCAAAAAGGCACTATCCCGCTGTACGCGCCGCAATCGCGCGACAAATACCCAAGCCCCTGGCAGCAGATATCGATAAGTTCATCCATGGTCCGCAGGCCTGACCGGTCAAGCAAAGCTTCCGCTTCCGCCAACAGAGGTTTTACGGTACTAAAGGGCATCATCGTCCATCCGCGTGCAGGGGTGCCGGGCACCCCAGGCTGAAGGTGTAACAGGGGAAAGTGTGTAAAAATTCAAGATAATGCAATTGTCTATATAGAATTAACGTATTTTAAGGCAGCTTTCAATTCATAATGCTTATCGTTATAAAAGTTTTACCGTAGCTATCGGAGAACGCTGTGCATATTCGGAATATTTTTTTTATTGCCGCTGTTTGCGTCATTTTGGCCGGATGCGGCGGCAAGGAGCTTGCGCCCCATAATCCCATGGGTTTGTCCGGCAAGCTGAACGCGGAGGCGGAAGCCTCTTTCGCGAGGGCCCACGTGTTGTGGGATAAGAGAGATGTCTGCTCCGACCCCCCGCTTGCCGTGGGGCTTTTAGACAAGGCCATCGCGCTGGAGCCGGGGTACGCGGAAGCATACCTGCGCCGGGGGTTGGCAAAAAGCGACATGAAAGACTGGGACGGGGCGTTTGACGACCTGACTAAAGCCATACGACTTAATCCTTCCGCCGAAGCGTTTGCGTTCCGGGGGCTTGTTTCCATGAGAGGCGGAAACCACATGGGCGCGCGCAAGGACTTTGACCGTTCCCTCGCCATCACCAAACGCCAGCACCGGGCGTGGAATTTCCGCGGCGCGCTGAACCGCCTGGAGGGGTTCCAGGAAGCCGCGTGCGCGGACTTCGCCGAGGGGTGCGATTATGGTGATTGTATCGGCTTGGAAACATCTATCAAAATGGGCGAATGCCCGCCGTGATTTTTTCCGTTGCACGGTCCCCGGGCACCCGTTTTTTTACAAATCGCTTCCGGGACACAATACCCCCGGTTTCCGGCAGCCGCGCGCCGTGCGCGGCGCGATGTGACTTGGTACACGAGATGCATGTCTTCTTTGCGGCGATGGTTTTCTGACGCGTTTGTATCCGCTGCGAGAGGGGTGTTTATGAAGAAAAAAACGGCGATTTTCGTACTGGTTATCCTGGCCGCGGCAGCCGGTTGCTACTGGCTGTGGCAGGCTCGGGGCAGGATTTCCTCGATCGAGGCGGTGGTGGAAGGGCGGCTTGCGCCCGTCAGCGCCACGGTTTCCGGCACGGTGAAAGAGGTGTACGTGAAGGCGGGGGAAACGGTTGCCCAGGGCCAGCCCCTGCTGGCCCTTGATGCGTCCGGGATGGAGCGGCAGCTTGCCCGGGAGCGCGCGCACCTTGCGGAACTCGCGGCGCAGTTGCCGCCCGCCCTGCTTGTGCCGTCTCCCATGGGGGCCGCGCGGGTAGCACCCGGAAAGCCGCTGGCCGCCTTGCGGAACGAGGAAGAAGAAGCCCGGCGGCAAGTGGAAATTGCCGCCCATACCTATGCCGCCGCGAATGTGGCCTTTGCCCGCGCGGACGCCGGAGCGTCTCCGGAATACGCGAAGCCGGACCCTAAGCGGCAGGCGGCGCTTATCACCAGGGACGAGGCCGCCATCAGCCTGAAAAAGGCGCGGGACGCCTACGAGAAAGCCAGCTACGCCCGCGCCCAGCGTGAAATGCAGGACAAGCTTGAGCGGCTCAACGGCCCTGTCAGCGCCGCGCTTGCGGCCCGCGTTGCGGAGTATCAGCTCCAGATTTCCAGAATCCGCCTTGCGGAACAGGATATCGCCGCCACCGTCCTGACGGCGCCGGAAAACGGCACGCTCATTCTCATGACGGCCAGGCCCGGCGATACGCTTACCCCCGGAGACACCCCGGCGGCCATCGCGCCCGAGGAAAAAGGGGAGGTTTGGGTTATTGCCTCTTTTGCCAAGGACGATGCAACCGGACTTCCAGGATGGCTGGCGGAAGGGCTGGCGTGCGAGGTAACTCTCGACGGGGCTACTGCGACGGCCAAGGGAACGCTTGCCCGCGTTCTGCCGGAGTTGGAGACGGAAAAAACTGTTGCCGTGCGCGTGATCCTGGATCAAGATGGCTTGCCGGCGGCTTTTTCGCCGGGCAAGGCGGTGACCGTGTCGGTTTTGACCGGCAGGGCCAATCCGCTGGACACGCTCCTGGGCAAGGCCAGGGCCATAACGGCGAAGAACTGACGGGGGCCGGTCCCCGCCACGGACGCGCATCCCCCGCATTTCGCGGGCGCCGGGGTAACGCCCCGTTTGCGCTGCCGCCCGGCGGCGCCTCGCCCTTCATAACGGGGACTGTATGCACATAGCCATTCTCGGCGGCGGCAGCTGGGGCACGGCCCTGGCGCATGTTTTTGCGGGCAGGGGGCACGCCGTGACCATCCTGGTTCGCGGCGACGCCGTTGCGCGTGAAATACGCGAAAACCACACCAATGAAAAATACCTGCCCGGCTGCGGCATTCATCCGGCTGTCAATGCGCTGACGGACGCGGCAAGCGCCTTGCGCGGCGCGGATATCGTCGTGCTGGCCGTCCCGTGCCAGAGCATGCGCGGTTTCGTGCGCGCCATGGCGGGCCACATACCGCCCGGCGCGGCCGTCATCTGCGCGAGCAAAGGCATGGAGCGCGGCTCGCATGCCCTCATGTCCCGCGTGATCGCGGAGGAAACCCCGCACCTCGCGGCCCGGTACGCCATTCTCTCCGGCCCTTCCTTTGCCCGCGAGGTCATGCAGTCCCTGCCCACGGCGGTGGTGCTGGGTTGCGAGGACCAGGCTCTCGCCGAACGGCTGCGCGCCGAACTGGCCACCCCCATGTTCCGCGTCTACTCCAGCCGGGACGTCATCGGCGTGGAGTGCGGCGGCGCCTTGAAAAACGTCATGGCGCTGGCCGCGGGCATTGCCGACGGTCTCGGCTTCGGGCATAACTCCCGCGCGGCCCTCATCACGCGCGGTCTGGCGGAGATGAGCCGTCTCGGCGTGGCGCTCGGCGGCGACGCCGTGACCTTCATGGGGCTTTCCGGCATGGGCGATCTGGTCCTGACCGCCACGGGCGATTTATCCCGCAACCGCCAGGTGGGGTTGCGCATGGGCAGGGGGGAAGCGCTGGACGACATCATCGCGTCCATGCACCATGTGGCCGAAGGGGTTCCCACCACCGAAGCCGCCTACGACCTGGCGCGGGAACGGTCCATTGACCTGCCCATAACGGAGGCTATGCAGGCCATCTTTCACGGACAAACGGCCCCGGAAACCGCCGTGCGCGCCCTCATGGGCCGCGCCTTGCGGGACGAATAAGGCGCCGGTCCGCCGGATACCGCGCTCCGGAAACGCTGTCACGCCGCCGGTTTCTTTTTCCGTCAGCGCTGTTTTTATACTGTCGCAGGGCTTGCCCAATGTGTTGTAATGGCTGACGCAGGCCTGCTGCGAAGCGAGAGGACGATGGCACATAAAAATACCAAAACAAAAAGCGGTCCGGGCGGCTCGTTCCGGGAGGAAGCCCTTTCCCCCGCGCTTCTCGAACGGATTTTGCGCGACGTGCACAAACCGCTGAAGCTGGATGACTTTCTCCGCGTTCTGGCGCTGCCCCGGCGGCAGAAAAAGGCCCTTGAGGGATATTTGGCGGAACTTGCATCCTCTGGCCGGGTGATCCGGCTCGGCGGCGGGGGGCACGCGCTGGCTTCCGCCCTGAAGACGTTCAGCGGCGTTTTGGCCATGCAGCGGTCCGGCGTCGGGTTTGTCCGGCTGGACGCACCCGGCAAGGGGGAGGTTTTCATCGCGCACCAGCATCTGGGCGGCGCCTGGCACGGCGACCGGGTGGAGGTAGCTGTTTTCCCCGGCCGCCACGGCAAGAACCAGGACGGCCGCATCACCCATGTGCTGGAACGCGGCGTGAAGGAACTGCCCGCGCGGGTGGTGCGCCTCCTCAAGGACGGCACGATCCTGTGCGAGCCCATGGACGCGCGCATCACGGCCATGTTCCTCACGGACGTCGGCGCGCTTGAATCGGTTCCCCCGAAGCATTCCCTGCTGCGTATCAGGCCGGAAAAGGCCGAGGGGCCCGAACTCTGGACCGCCACCGCCCTTGCCCTGCTCGGTGACGAGAACGATACGGCGGCGAAGGAAGAACTGGTCAAGGCCAACCACGCCATCCCGCGCTCTTTTCCGCCCGCCGCGCTGCGGGAGGCCGCCGCCTTCCCGTGTGATCCCGGCCCGGAGAGTCTTGCGGGCCGCAAGGACCTCTCCCGCCTGCCCTTCGTGACCATTGACGGCGCAAGCGCCCGGGATTTTGACGACGCCGTCTGCGTGGAAACAACGCGGAACGGCCACACCCTGTTCGTCGCCATCGCGGACGTGGCCCACTACGTGCGGCCCAAAAGCGGCCTGGACGACGAAGCGCTGTTGCGGGGCAACTCCTACTATTTCCCGCGCTCCGTTGAGCCCATGCTGCCGGAAGCGCTTTCCAACGGCTTGTGCAGCCTGAATCCGGGCGTGCCCCGGCTGGTGATGGTGGCGGAAATGGCCTTTTCCGCCAAAGGAAAGCCGGTCAAGGAGACGTTCTACCCCGCCGTTATTGTGAGCAGCGCCCGGCTGACCTACGACCAGGTGCGCGACGCGCTGATCCTCGGCAAGGAGGAGACGCGGCGGGATCTCGCGGCCAGTCTGCCCATGCTGGAACAGGCCATGGCTCTGGCGCGTATCCTGGCGGACGAACGCACGGGGCGGGGCAGCCTTGATTTTGAACTGCCCGAGCCGGAATGCGTATTCGACGGCGACGGCAACCTCGTCAATCTTGTCCCGCGCGAGACGCACTTCGCGCACAAGCTCATCGAGGAATTCATGGTGGCGGCCAACGAGGCCGTGGCCCGGTTCCTGACGGCCAGGGAAGTGCCGCTGCTGTACCGCGTGCATCCCGCGCCGGACCCGGACAAACTGCGCAACCTCTTCCATGTGCTGGCGGCCACCGGTCTTCTGCCGCCCTCCATGGCGGGCAGCGCGGGACGTAACGCGCCGCCGCCGTCCCCCAAGCAATTGCAGGCCATCCTGACCGGCGCCAAAGGCACGCCCCACGAGTATCTGATTAGCCGGGTGGCGCTCCGGTCCATGATGCAGGCGGGGTATTCCCAGGATCTCGACGGCCATTTCGGGCTGGCTTCGGACTGCTACTGCCATTTTACCTCGCCCATCCGTCGCTATGCGGACCTCGTCGTGCACCGCTCCCTTAAAGCTGCGCTCGACAGCCCGGACAAAACCCGGCTGCCGGGCCGCAAGAGTCTGCAATCCATCGCGGACCATATCAACGCGACCGAGCGCACGGCCATGGAGGCGGAACGCGAAATATACCGCCGCCTGGGCGTTCTCTTCATGAGCGATCATGTGGGAGAGACGTTCACCGGCGTCATTTCCGGCCTGACGGAATTCGGTATTTTTGTGGAGATCGGCGAGACCATGACCGAGGGTATGGTCCGGCTTGCGGAACTGAACGACGATTATTACGTCCACTACCCGGAACGGCAGCAATTGCGCGGCGAGCGCACCGGCAGGATCTATCACCTGGGCCAGGCGGTCGCCGTGACCGTGATGGACGTGAGCCCGGCCCGGCTGGAGATCAACCTCGCCTTCGCGCGGGAGGTTTCGGAACCGGACGGCCCGCGAAGGATGAAAAAGCAGGCCGGGCCCGAAAAACGGAAAAAAAGCAATAACGGCAGGCGCCGCAAGTAAAAATCGCCACAACGTATAATTCTGTTGCCGTTGTCGCGTCTCCCGGCTATGTAATGCAAAAAAACTCCGGACATACCCGAATGAACAAACAGGAACTGAAAAAGCAGCTCGTTGTCAAACAGCTCGGCGCGGAACATACCGACCAGTTCAACCAATTGCTGCGGTATGTTTTCCAGGTGACGAACGAGGAACTCTTGCGCAGCGGCTACGAGGACGGGGAGCTGATCCGCTCGAAGCGGCCCCTCCTGGAGCGCGCGGACACCTTCGGCTGGTTCAAGGGAGAGGACCTTATCTCCCTCGTCTGCATCTACCCCTGTGAAGTCAATATCCACGGCGACATCTGGCCCATGGGCGGCCTCACGGGCGTGGGAACGTACCCGGAATACGCGGGCCTCGGCCTGTCGCAGGATCTCATCCTTCTGGCGCTCAAGGATATGCGGGAAAAGGGCCAGTGGATATCGTACCTTTCCCCGTATTCCATCCCGTTCTACCGGCGGCACGGCTGGGAGATTTTTTCGGACTGCATCGGGTTCACGGTCAAGGACAGCCAGCTTCCCAAGCAGGTGGAAGTGCCGGGGTACGTTGAACGGCACAGCGTCGAACACCAGGACGTGTTCGAGGTGTACAACAAGTTCGCGCGGCAGGCGCACGGGGCCATGGTGCGCGGGGCGGCGGAATGGGAGGAGTACTGGCGCTGGGAAAACGAGGAAGAGCGCACCGCCGGCGTGTATTACAACGGGGACGGCGTCCCAACCGGCTGGGTCATCTATTGGATCGAGGACGACATCTTCCACGTCAAGGAGATGGTGTACCTCGACCAGGAAGCCAGGCGCGGCTTGTGGAATTTTATCGGCGCGCACCATTCCATGGTCGACGCGGTCAAGGGGAACCTGTTCGGCAACGAGCCCCTGGCCTTTTACCTGGACGACAGCCAGATCGTGGAAACCATCACGCCGTACTTCATGGCCCGGATCGTGGACGTGAAGGAATTTTTGGAGCGCTTCCCCTTTTCCTGGATCGACGAGCCGTTCTGTTTCCGGGTGGCGGATGCGTTCGCTCCCTGGAACAACGGCACATTCAGCGTGGTGGGGGTGGAGAACGGGCGGAACATTGTGGTGCCCGTGGTTGTGGGCCAGGAGGCCGCTTTGGATATCCGGACGCTGACCTCCATGCTCATGAACTACCGCCGCGCGTCGTTTTTCGCCAAGCAGCGGCTGATCCTGGCGGAACCGGAGACGATCAAGCTGCTCGAGCATCTGATCCCGAACCAGCAGCCGTATTTCGCGGACGATTTTTAAGCCGGATGACCGGCATACCAAAAAAAGAAGGCTCCGGGTTGTTTTGACCCGGAGCCTTCTTTCTTTATTTCTCGGGCGGAGGCGTTTCTCCCATCACCCGCACAATCCAATCCCCAATCAGCGAGCGAACCTCCCGCCCGTAGCGGAACGGCACGCCCTCCGGGTTCGTTCCCCGGAATCCCCAGGCATGGCCGCCCTCGGGAAAAATATGCAGGGACGCCGCAATCCCGTGCCGTTTCAGGGCCTCATAGTATGAAACGCCGTGCCGGGGCGGCACGAGCGGGTCGTCGTCGCACAAGAACAGCAGCGCGGGCGGGGTCTTTTCGTGCACCTTGAGGTGGCAGGAAAATTCTTCAATATCCCTCTCCGTGGGGTGCCTGCCCAGCAGATTGACGCGCGTCATGCCCCGCTTGCGTTTTTCCATGCTGATAACCGGGTAGAACAGAACGGTAAAATCCGGCCGCGTACTTACAGGGGTATCCGCGTAAACGGAGGAAGCGTACGCCGCTAGATGCCCCCCGGCGGAAAATCCGATCACGCCCAGCTTGTCCGGATCAACCCCCCATTCCCCGGCATGCGCGCGGGCGTATGCCATGGCCTGCCGGATATCCCCGGTGGGAACGGTTTTATCCCCGGCGGGCAGCCGGTATTGCAACACCATGCCCGTAATGCCGATGGAGGCGAGGTACGCGGCGCAACAATGCCCCTCGGAGCCGAGAGCGAGAACCCCATACCCGCCGCCGGGGCAGATGACGGCGGCGATGCCCGTGTTCGCGCCTGTTGCCGGGAATACATGCAGCTCCGGCTCCGGGGTTTCCGCTATAAGGGCATCGGCGTCCGCCCGAGCCATGGCGTTTTTTTTGTCAGGGTTCCAGAGGCGTATCCGTTGTATCTCGATCATTATTTTTTCCCTGGTATTTCTTCGTTTCTTTTTGCTATCCCATCGGCCGCGCAAGGACAAGGGCCGCAAGCGGGCTATGCCTGTATGTGCTGGAGCCTTGCGGGAGAAGGGGCTTAAGTCCTTGCGCCTTGCCGGAAAGTGCTTATAGTGTCCGGGCCATGAAAAAAAATTGCATTCATATTGAAGGTGCGCGCCAGCACAACCTGAAAAATCTGACGCTGGACATCCCGCGCGAGGAACTGGTGGTGGTCTGCGGCCCGTCCGGGTCCGGCAAGTCGACTCTGGCCTTTGACCTGGTCTATGCCGAAGGGCAGCGGCGGTATGTGGAATCCCTCTCCGCTTACGCCCGCCAGTTTCTGCCGCAGATGGACAAACCCGCCGTGGACAAGATCGAGGGGCTTTCTCCCGCGATTTCCCTTGAACAGCAGACCGCGACCCGCAACCCCCGGTCCACCGTGGGCACGGTCACGGAAATTTACGACTTTTTGCGCGTGTTCTACGCCCGCCTCGGGACTATGTACTGCCCGGTCTGCGGGCAGAAGATAGAATCACGCGCAACCGACGAGATCATCGCGGATATCCTGGAACTGCCGGAAGGCACGCGCTGCCTGATTATCGCGCCGCTGGTGACGTTGCAGAAGGGCACCCACGCCGACAAATTCAAAAAACTGAAAGCCGAGGGGTTCGCCCGCGTCCGGGTGAACGGGGACATGATGACCCTGGACGAAGTCCCGGTGCTGGATAAAAACAAGAAGCACACCATCGACCTGGTGGTGGACCGCCTCGTCATCCGCGACGGCATTCGCGGCCGGTTGGCGGATTCCGTGGAACTGGCCCTGAAATACGGGGACGGGCGCATCGGTGTGGCCGTGCCCGACGCCAAGAACCCGGATGCCTACACCGAGACCATGCACAGCACCGAGGCCGCCTGCCCGACCTGCCGCATATCCCTCCCGGCGCTCTCACCGCAGCTGTTTTCCTTTAACAGCCCGCAAGGCGCCTGCCCGCGCTGCCTGGGCCTCGGGAGCGTGGAATATTTCGAACCGGCGCTGCTCGCGCCCAACAAGGGGCTTTCCCTTGAAGGCGGCGGCATCCTGCCCTGGAAGAATTCCAAGGTGTTCGAGCGCTACAAGGACAGGCTCGTCAAACTCGGCAAGCGCTGGGGCTTCACCCTGGCGACGCCGCTGAAAGATTTTTCGCCGGACGCGCTGAACGCCCTGTTCTACGGGGAAACCGCGGACGGCAAGCCCGCCGGGGCCGGGGCGGATTCTTCCTTGCGCCGGAACTGGCTCGGCGGCTCTGTCCTGGAACGGGATGTCGAGGCCGAGCGCCAGGAAGCCAAGGGCGAATGGAAAGGCCTTATCGACGTCCTGGAGCAGGGCATGCAGTACGGCGACGCCTGGCGGGATGAGTTGTCCCGTTTCCGGCAGGTCATGCCGTGCCCGGCCTGCCACGGCGCGCGGTTGAAGCCCGAAGCCCTGGCCGCCCGCGTGGACGACCTGAACCTGGCGGCCTTCACCTCCCTCTCGGTCAGCCGGGCGCTGGCCTGGCTGAAGGAACGGAAGTTCGACGCGCGGCACGCGCCCGTGGCCGAGCCGCTTTTGAAAGAAATTACCCACCGGCTGGAGTTCATGGTCAACGTGGGGCTGGACTACATCGCCCTTGGCCGGAACATGGCGACGCTATCCGGCGGGGAAGCCCAGCGCATCCGTCTGGCCTCCCAGCTCGGGTCCGGTCTGGTTGGCGTGACCTATGTTCTGGACGAACCGTCCATCGGCCTGCACCCGAGGGACAACGAGCGCCTCATCAAAACCCTGCGGAGCCTCCAGCAGCGCGGCAACACCGTGCTGGTGGTGGAGCACGACGAAGCGACCATCCGGGAAGCGGACACGGTCATTGAGCTCGGGCCCGGTTCCGGGTCCCAGGGAGGGGACATCGTGTTTCTGGGTTCGGTTCCGGACCTGCTCGGTACGTCCGAGTCCCTGACCGCCAAGTATCTGCGCGGGGATCTGTCCATCCCGGTCCCGGAAAAACGGCGCAAGGCCAAGGGCGAGCTTGTCCTGAAAGGGGTTTCCACGCACAACCTGCAAAACGTCGATTGCCGCATCCCGCTCGGCACCCTGACCTGCGTCACGGGCGTCTCCGGGTCCGGCAAAAGTTCGCTGGTGGTGGATTCCCTGTACAAGCATCTGGCGCTCTCCCAGGGCATCAAGGTGGAAAGTCCCGGCACCATTGCCGGGATTCAGGGCCAGGAAGCCATCGAGCGGATCGTCGCCATCGACCAGACGCCCATCGGCAGAACGCCCCGGTCCAACCCGGCGACCTACACCAAGGTATTCGACGAGATCCGCGATATTTTCGCCATGTCGCCGGACGCCAAGAAGCGCGGGTACAAGCCGGGCCGGTTCAGCTTCAACGTGAGCGGCGGCCGGTGCGAGGCGTGCAGCGGCGACGGCCAGATCCGGGTGGAAATGCACTTTTTGCCGGACGTGTTCGTGACCTGCGACGTCTGCAAAGGCAAACGCTACAACCACGAAACCCTTGAAGTCCGTTACAAGGGTCTGAACATCGCGGAAGTGCTGGACCTGACCGTGCGCCAGGCCAGGGAGTTCTTCTCCAGCTATCCTTCCCTGGAACGGCGGCTTGCCATTCTGGAAGACGTGGGGCTTGAGTATCTGCGTCTGGGGCAGCCCGCCACGACCCTTTCCGGCGGGGAAGCCCAGCGGATCAAGATCTCGCGCGAGTTGGGGAAAAAGAGTCTGCCCGGCACCCTCTATATCCTCGATGAGCCGACCACCGGCCTGCACATGCACGAGGTGGGCAAGCTTATCACCGTGTTGCGCCAGCTCGTGTCCCGCGGCGCCAGCGTGGTGGTCATCGAGCACAATACCGACGTGATTATGGCCGCCGACCACGTCATCGACCTCGGTCCCGGCGGCGGGGAGAACGGCGGACGCATCATCGCCGCCGGAACGCCCGAGGATATCCTGGCGGATCCCAATTCCGTCACCGGCCAGTTCCTGGCCGCCGAAGGCAAATGGACCGCCAAAAAAGCCATCAAGGCCCCGGCCAGGAAAAAGAACGCGGCGTAAGTCTTTGATAAACAAAAAAACAGCCCGGATTGGTATGCCAATCCGGGCTGTTTTTTTGTGGTGTGGTTTCCGCCCTCAAATCCCGTAGCTGGACCCGTCCCAGCAGTGGGTGCAGAGCTTTTCCTTGGGCAGACCCACGGCTTTGACCATGTTGTCCATTTTCTGGAACTTGAGGGAGGAGAGATCCAGCTTGTTCCGGATCCATTCCACCATGGCCGCGTTTTTGGGGTCGTTGGCATCCACGTAGCGCTGGATATCCTTGACCGTTCCGCCTTCGAGGGCCGCGATGGCTTTGAGGCCGATAAGCTCGAGAGCGGACCGGGAGGAGGAGAAGTTGAGGAACTCGCAAGGATAGACCAGCACCGGGCAGGCGATCCGCATGTGCACGGCTTTGGCCCCGTATTGGTAAAGTATTTTGGCGTTGTCCCTGAGCTGGGTGCCCCGGACGATGGAGTCGTCCAGAAAGACCATGCTCTTGCCTTCGATCAGGGTCCGGTTGGGGATGAGCTTCATCTTGGCCACCAGATCGCGGGACTCCTGGTTCTGCGGCATGAAACTGCGCGGCCAGGTGGGCGTGTACTTCACAATGGGCCGCTGATAGGGGAGGTGGCGGCTGTTGGCGTACCCGACCGCGTGCCCGATGCCGGAATCCGGGATGCCGCCGGCGAAATCCGCTTCCACGTCATCCTCTTGGCCGAGACAGGCGCCGCAACGGTAGCGGAACGCTTCCACGTTGACGCCTTCGTAATCGGAGGAGGGGTAGCCGTAATAGACCCAGAGGAAGGAGCAGATCTGCATTGTGTCGCCGGGCGCGATGCGCGTTTCCACGCCGTCCGGGGTGATAAACACGGCCTCGCCCGGCCCCAGATCCCGCAGGGGCGTGTAGCCGAGGTTGAGAAAGGCGCTGGATTCCGAAGACAGGGCGTACCCGTCCGGGCTTTTCCCGAGCGCAAGGGGCGTTCTGCCGAGCTTGTCGCGGCAGGCGTAAATGCCTTTGGGCGTCATGATGGCGAACGTGCAGGACCCTTTGACCTGCTCGTGCACCGCGCGGATGCCGTCCTCAAACGTCTTTTCCGCGCTGAGCAGCATGGCGATGATTTCCGTGGGCCGCACGTGCCCGTCGGACGCGCCGCTGAAAAAACAGTGCGATTCGTTGGCCTTCTGGGCCAGCTCCGCGCTGTTGGTGATCTTGCCGACCGAGGCGACGGAAAAGCGGCCGAGGTGGGAGGTGAAGGTCAGCGGCTGGGCGTCGGTGTCGCTGATGGCGCCGAGGCCGAGGTTGCCGGAAAACGAGCGGAGACTCGGCTCGAGCTTGGTGCGGAAATAGCTGGATTCCAGCCGGTGGATTTTCCAGTTAAATCCCGCAGGGCCCGCCACGGCCATGCCCCCGCGTTTGGTCCCCAGGTGGGAAAGATAATCCGTTCCGTAAAACAGCTCGGAAACACATTCGCCTTTTTGCGCTATGCCGAAAATGCCGCCCATGATGCACACACTTTGTAGAATGAAATGATGGAAACACCTTTGCCGAAAGAGAGTTTCCTTATAGAAGTCCTTTCCCCACAAGTACAGCAAAAAAACGGCGGGGGGGCCAGTTCGCCGTGATGCTGCGTCAGCGCACCGGATTTGCTTCGGTCATGGACCAAAGAGTCCACTCCCTACGCAAATCCGGCACGCTTCCTTGCCTGACGACGAACTGGCCCCCCCGCCGCGCGTCGGCTCAGGAAAGCGTGAGCCGCGTCAGGGAAATTTCTTATGGAGACAGGAAGGTAACGAATGCCTCCACTCCGCCTCTTGACAATGTTCATCATTGGGCATATTTCGTCATATAACGAAATGACGGAGGTAAGCATGTTCGACTTTATGACTGTTGCGAAGGCGCTCACGGACGAAAACCGCGTCCGCATCCTGATGGCCCTGCGCGACCGCGAGATGTGCGTCTGCCAGGTGACCGGTTTTCTGGATCTTTCGCCGTCCACCACCTCCAAGCATTTGTCCATTTTGAAACAGGCCCGGCTTATCGAGAGCCGGAAAAAAGGGAAATGGGTTTACTACCGTCTGGCGGACGGCAAGAACCCGATCGTACAGGGCGCGTTGGCCTGGGTGGTCGCCGGTATCGGCGATTCCCCGGTCGTGCGCGAGGACGCCCGCCGCATCGAAGATATCCTGGAGCGCGAGCGCGCGTTGTGCGGCGCCATGGGCTCGGATACGGATACATTCCACTCGCTTGAAATACATACTCTTTCCGATCCGGATATGGATGCCCTGTCCACAGAGGAGAACTGACATGAAAACATCCGCCTGCCCTTGCTGCGCCGAGGATGGAGGCAGTTGCGCGGTGCCGCAACCGCGGGACGCGCACGATCAGGACCACGGCCACGAACACGGCTCCGAGGGGATGTCCCCCCGGCAGGAAGCCGCCATGCTCGTTGTTTCAGGGATATTTTTCGCTCTGGTGCTGGTGTTCGAGGATGCGCTGACGGCCCGCTTCGGCCCCTGGGCCGCGCCCCTTCTGTTCGCCGGGCCGTATATCGCGTGCGGCTGGTCCGTTTTCAAGGTCGCGGGCAAGTTGATCCTGGACCGCGACGTCATGAACGAGTTCACCCTCATGGCCGGGGCGACCGTGGTCGCCGTGGGCCTGGGGCAATACGCCGAAGCCGTGGGTGTCATGCTGTTTTACCGGATCGGCGAATTTTTTCAGGAACTGGCCTCGGAACGGTCCCGCGATTCCATCCAGAGCCTGCTGGCCTCAAAGCCGAGCAAGGCCCATGTCCTGTGCGGCGACGACGTGGTCACCATGGACGTGGAAGACGTGCGGGCAGGCGACTCCGTGGTCATCCGGGCCGGGGAGAGCGTACCGCTGGACGGGGTGGTCGTTTCCGGCGCCACCCATCTTGACCAGTCCCCGCTGACCGGGGAGTCCGTGCCGGTGGCCGTGGCCGAAGGCGATGCCGTGCTCGGCGGGTCCCTCAACACCGGCGGGGTCATCACGGTCAGGGCCACGGCCGTGTTCGCGGATACGCACATGGCCCGCGTTCTGGAAATGGTGCAGAACGCGGCCAAAAACAAGGCCCCGACGGAACGGTTCATGACGCGGTTCGCCCGCTATTACACGCCCGCCGTCGTGGCGCTCGCCGCGCTGGTGGCCGTGCTGCCCCCCCTCGTCGGCGGGGCGGACTGGCATACCTGGATTTACCGCGCCCTGGTGCTGCTCGTCATTTCTTGCCCCTGCGCGCTGGTCATCTCCATCCCGCTCAGCTATTTCGCCGGTATCGGCGCGGCGTCGCGCAAGGGCATTCTGGTCAAGGGCGGGGTGGTGCTCGACGGGCTTTCCCATATCAAATCCGTGGTGTTCGACAAAACCGGCACCCTGACCAGCGGCGCATTCGCGGTCACGCGCATCGCGCCGCAGCCGGGCGTCAGTGAGGACGAGCTGCTGCTGGCCGCCGCGCTGGCGGAATCGGAGTCGAACCACCCGGTGGCCAGGGCCGTTATGGCAAAAGTGGGGAGCGGGTTCACCCGGCCTTCCGGCCTGGTTGTGGAAGAGGTGCCGGGCAAGGGCATGCGCGCGACGGCGGGCGGAGTCACCTATCTTGCCGGGTCGGCGAGGCTTCTGCGGGACGCGGGCTTGCCCGTGCCGGAGGTTGCCGCCGCCGGGGCTCTCGTGTTCATCGTCCGGGACGGCGTCTATTGCGGCTATCTCGAAGTGACGGACACGGTCAAGCCCGAGGCCGGGGAGGCGGTCGCCGCGCTGCGGGCGCGGGGGCTGAAGACTTTCATGCTGAGCGGCGACCGGCGCGAGGCCGTCGCCGCCGTGGCGGCAACGGTGGGCGTGGATGGGTACGAGGCCGAACTGCTGCCCGAGGGCAAGGTGGAAGCCCTTTCCCGGCTGGCGGATAGGGAAACCGCCGCCTTTGTGGGCGACGGCATCAACGACGCCCCCATCCTGGCGCTTTCCCGCGTGGGCATAGCCATGGGCGGGGTGGGCGCGGAAGCCGCCGTGGAAGCGGCGGACGCGGTCATCCTGAACGATTCCCCGGCCCAGATTGTCAGGCTGTTCAACCTCGGGGACAAGGTGCGGGGCATCGTCTGGCAGAATATCGGCATGGCGCTGGGCATCAAGCTGCTCTTCATGGGGCTCGGCATCTGCGGGCTCTCCGGGCTGTGGGAAGCGGTTTTCGCGGACGTGGGCGTGGCCCTTCTCGCGGTGCTCAACGCAACGAGGGCCATGCGCGTGTAGCGCCGGACCGCCGAAGAACTCTAACGCCGGCCACCGCCGAGAGGGTGGGGCCGGCGTTAGAGTTCTTCGGCGGGAATATTTTTTCCAGCCAGCCGTGCCCTAAAAGAGAATAATTTTCTATTTCGATACTATGAAAATTTCCGCTTGACAGCAGTTTTATTTTACTCCATATCGTTGATAACGAATTTCAAAGAGAATTGATTTCAAATGCGAGCGGCGTGCTGGGCGGGGCTTTCATTTCTCTTGCACGGAAAACCGCCTGGCCCTTTACAGGTATAATGAAAGGCATTATCACTCTATGTGTGGCTCGTGCCATGTATGGAGGATATATGTGCCCAGATTTCGATCAAGGCCCGGCATGCGGCGCGGAAGGCGGGCTTTCCCCGGCTTCCGAAGCGTGCCCGCGCGGGAACGGCGGGTGCCGGTTGCGTGATCTTCCGGACGGCGTGCGGACGCATGTGCGTGAGCTGCGGGGATGCCAGCGCCTTCGCTCCAGGTTGTATTCCCTGGGGCTTGTTCCGGGCACGGAAATAATTGTGCGGGGGCAGGGCGATACCGGCTGCCGCATCGAGGTGCGCGACACCTGCGTGGTGCTTGATTGCGAGAGCGCGGCCAATATCGTGTGCGACGAGGTCGGCGGCGGGCGAGACGCCCCAGACCCGTGCCGGGGCGCGTCCCTGCAAACGCTGTTCGGGCGTCATGCGCGGGGCCGCAAAGGAGAAAGACATGGTTGACGCAATTGTCGTGGGGCTGATCGTTTTGGCAGCCGCCGGATATCTTGTCTACCGGTATGTGTTTAAAAAGTCGGGGGGCTGCTCCTGCGGTTGTGGGGGCGGTTGCGGGGGCGATTCCGGGAAAAGCTGCGGCAGCGCTTCAGTGTCGGCCTGCTGCCAGAAGTAAACGGCGTATCACTTCCCGTGCCGGCGCCGCCGGCACGGATTCTTTTTTGCACCAAGCATAAGGCCGAGGGAGAGAATGAGAATGGAACAGAGCGGCTCGACTATCAATTTGCGCCAGATGCGCGTGGGGCAAACGGCAGTCATTGCCGCCGTCGCGGCCCAGGGCGAACTTGGCCGCCGTATCCGCGATATGGGAATAGTTCCCGGCGCGGCCGTGGAAATTGTGGGCCGCGCCCCGCTGAAAGATCCCGTGGCCTTGCGGCTGCAAGGTTTTACCCTGACATTACGCAACAACGAGGCGGACTGGATAACTGTAACGCCCCGGGATTAATGCGGGAAAAGCCCGGAGAACCTCCGGCTTTTCGTTTTTCGGTTCACCCGGCATCCGGTCGCTTTGCCAGCACGGCGGGGCGGTGTGGAAGCCGGGCAGGGAGAGTGCGCGCTTTTTTTCGGTTTACCTGGAGGGTATATGAAATCTGTGACCGTGGCTCTGGCGGGCAACCCGAACGCCGGCAAAACTACCATGTTCAACGCCATCACCGGCGCGCGGCAGCATGTGGGGAACTACCCGGGCATCACCGTTGAGAAGAAGACGGGCGAAGCCGAGGTCGACGGAGAAACCATCGCCGTTGTGGACCTTCCCGGCACGTATTCCCTGACTGCCTACAGCCAGGAAGAAGTTGTGGCCCGCCGGATGCTGGTCGAGGAAAAGCCCGATGTGGTGCTGCACGTGATCGACGCGGGAGCGCTCGAGCGCAATCTGTATCTGACGGTGCAACTGCTCGAGTTGGGCATTCCGGTCGTTATCGCTCTCAACATGATGGACGAAGTGCGCAGGCGCGGGGATTCCATTGACACCAAAGGTCTTTCCCGCCTTTTGGATATTCCGGTGGTGGAAACCGTGGGCCGCAACGGCGTGGGCGTGATGGAAGCCCTGCGTACGGCGATAGCCGTGGGCAAGGCAAACAGGGGCAAGCCCTGGGCCTCCAGAAACATCTCCTACGGTACGGATATCGACCCGGTGCTCGCGGCCATGACCCGCGAGATCGAGGAAGACCTGGCCGCCGGCGGCAAGGCGGAGGATACGGTGTATCCGGCCCGCTGGCTGGCCCTGAAATTTTTGGAAAACGACCCCGCGATCCGGGAAGCCGGTCTTCTTTCCAACGCGCTCATCGGCAGGCTCGACGGCGCGTATTCCGAACTGGCCCGCCATCTTGCCGGTACGCTCCAGACCTATCCGGAAGCGACCATCGCCGACTTCCGCTACGGATATATCGCCGGGGTGCTGCGCCGGGAAATCGTCGTGCGCCACGCGGACGTGCATGCCCGGCGCAATCTTTCCGACAAGGTGGATACCTACCTTACGCACAACCTTCTCGGCATTCTGCTGATGGCGGCGGTTTTTTACTGCGTCTACGTCATCGCCTTTTCGGTGGGCTCCATTCCCATGGACTGGGTGGACGGGTTCTTCGGCTGGCTGGGGGATACCGTAAGCGCGGCGCTGCCCGACGGGCTGTTGAAATCCCTGCTCGTGTCCGGGATCATCAACGGGGTCGGCGGCATCATGACTTTCGTGCCGTTGATCTTCATCATGTTCCTGCTCATCGCCTTCCTGGAGGACGTGGGGTACATGGCCCGCATCGCCTATATGCTGGACAGGGTTTTCCGCTATTTCGGCCTGCACGGCTCCTCCATCATGCCGTATATGATCAGCGGCGGCATCGCGGGCGGCTGCGCCGTGCCGGGCGTTATGGCGACGCGCACCCTGCGCAGCCCCAAAGAAAAACTGGCAACCATGCTGACCTTGCCGTACATGGCCTGCGGCGCGAAGATTCCGGTCTTCCTCCTGCTTGTCGGGGCCTTTTTCGCCGAGGAGAACCAGGCGGCCATCATGCTGAGCATTACCTTGGCGGGCTGGATCATCGCCCTGCTGGCGGCCAGGGTGCTCAGGTCCACCATCATTTCCGGCCCGCCCACGCCCTTTGTCATGGAGCTGCCGCCGTACCGGCTGCCGACGATGCGCGGCCTGCTCCTGCACACCTGGGAACGCGGCTGGCAGTACCTGAAAAAAGCCGGGACCATCATCCTTGCCATCTCTATCGTGCTCTGGGCGCTCCTGACCTTCCCGGCCCTGCCTGACGACGTGGCCCAGGGCTACGCCGCCAAGATCACGGCCGCCGAGGAAAAGGCCGAAGTCGCTGAAAAGGCCCTGGCTGCCGCCACGGAAGCGGACAAGGAAGAGCTTGCCGAGGCCCTGGAGAAAGCCAAGGGCGCTGTTGACGAGTTGAAAAACGAAGAAAACGGGGAACGGCTCCGCAATTCCATCGCCGGGCGCATCGGCGCCGTGTTCGAACCGGTGAGCCAATACGCCGGGTTCGACTGGCGGACGAACATTGCCCTGCTGGGCGGGTTCGCGGCCAAGGAAGTGCTCGTCTCCACCATGGGCACCGCGTATTCCCTCGGCGAAGTGGATCCGGAAGAGGCGACGCCGCTCAGCGAAAAGATCAAGGCCGACCCGCACTGGAATAAAGCCAATGCCGCGAGCCTCATCATCTTCGTGCTGATTTACGCCCCGTGCGTGGTGACCATCGCGGCCATCCGTTCGGAAACCGCCAGCTGGGGCTGGGCGCTGTTCAGCCTTATCAGCAGCACGGTGCTGGCCTACGGGCTTGCCGTGGCCGTTTTCCAGATCGGCAAAGCGCTGTTGTAGACGAAGTGCCATTATAAGATCCGGCCGCAACCGCTTTTGCCAGTGGTTGCGGCCTTTTCCGTTCTTGTGTAGAAACAAGGCACGAAACCGCATGAGGAGATGCCGATGCCGACACCGACCGCCATATTGTTCCCCGGCCAGGGTTCCCAGGAATCCGGCATGGGGCGTGACCTTGCCGAAGCGAGCCGCGAGGCCATGGATACCTGGAAACAGGCCGAACGCGCCAGCGGCCTCGAGCTGCGCGCCATATACTGGGAAGGCGAAGACGGCGCCATGGCCGACACCCGCGCCCTGCAACCCGCGCTGACCGTGGTCAACCTGAACCTCTGGCGCGTGTTGTCCGGAAAAATTACCCCTGCCGCGACCGCCGGGCACAGCCTGGGCGAATACAGCTCCCTGGCGGCGGCAGGCGTGCTCGGCGTTGACGCTGTGCTGGAACTGGTGGCCTTACGCGGCCGCCTGATGGCCGAAGCGGACCCCGAAGGCAAGGGAACCATGGCGGCCATGCTCAAAATTTCCCTGGCGGACGCGGAAAGCGCCGTGGCGGATGTTGCGTCCGCCACCGGCGAGATGATCGGCATCGCCAACTACAATACGCCCGGCCAGTACGTGGCGAGCGGCACCAAAGCCGCCATCGCGGCCCTGCAGGAAGCGGTGAAGGCCAGAAAGGGCCGGGCGCTGCCCCTGCCGGTTTCCGGCGCGTTCCACAGCCCGCTCATGAAAGAAGCCGCGACGGAAATGGCCAAGGCCCTGGAAAAAACCTCCTGGTCGCCCGCCAAATTCGCGGTGTATCCCAACGTGACGGGCAGGGCCACCACCGACCAGCGCGAGCTGAAATCCCTGCTCCTTGACCAGATGACCTCGTCCGTGCGCTGGATCGACACGATTTCCAGCCAGTACGCGGACGGCGTGCGGCGGTTCGTGGAGTGCGGCCCCAAGGGCGTATTGTCCAAGATGGTCAAGCCCATTCTGGACGCGCAGCCGTCCGCTCCCGCGCCGGAAAGCTACAGCGTTGCCACGGTCGGCAACCGGGAGCAGGCCGAAGCGTTTTAAGTAACGTACACTTGCAATGATAGCCGCCCCGTGAGGATGTGTCCTACATCCTCACGGGGCGGCTTATTTCAGAGGGGCCGGGAGTTAGCTCCGGCGTGTTGCCTGTTCCCGCATCTTTTTGATCCGGCCCGCCGGGTCGGCGTTCAGGCGGCAGACCTTGCTGCACAGCCCGCACTCGGTGCAGTGCTCGATGCCTTCGCTCAGAACAAGAAGGTTGCGGCCAAGCTCGTCGCGCGGGTCGAAGAAGTGGCGCGCTTCCAGAGCGAAGGCCGCCGGGCCGGGGAACAGGTGCGGTTTTTTCCTGTACTCCGGGCAGACGGAAACACAGCAAAAACATTCGATGCAGCGGCTGGCGATTTTGAAGTCCTCAAACTGCTCCATGTCGATGACTTCGGGTTCTTTTGCCGCGCGGCACTGCCGCTCCAGGAAAAGGCGCAGTTGGGGGCGGTTGCGCTCGTATTCCTCGCGGTCGATGATAAGGTCTTTCCGCACACTAATGTTTTTGAGCGGTTCCAGCAGCATTTCCTCGGGCGTGGCGGCCTGGCGGCAGGAAAGCACGGGCTTGCCGTTGACGGTTATGCCGCAGAGCCCGCAGTGGCCGTTGCGGCAGCACCAGGCGTAGGAGAGGGTGGGGTCCTGGGTCTCGCGCAGAAGGTTCAGCACGTCGAGCACGGTCATACCGGCCTGGAATTCGTAAGTATAGGACTGGTAATGCGGTTCCGCGTCCCGCATGGGGTTGAAGCGGAATATCCTGGCTGTGCCCTGCATGGATCAGACCTCCGGCTGGATGAGCGTGAGCGCCACCGGGCGGGTGCGTACGGCGAGATTGCCTGCCCGGCCCGCGACAAGAATGGTCTTCAGGTGGTGTTTGTTGTCCGTTTCCGGGTAGTCGCTGCGGTAGTGCGCGGCCCGGCTTTCCCTGCGCTCCAGGGCGGACAGGATGATGCAGCGCGCCGTGGCCAGCATGTTGCGGTTTTCCAGCGCCTCCACCAGGCCCCGGTTCATGTAGAGGTCCTTTTCCGGCACGCGCACGGGTTCCTTGGCAAGCGCGTCCACCAAGGCCAGGGCTTTTTTCAGGGATTCCTCGGTGCGGAAAACGCCCGCGTGCTCCCACATGATAGTCTTGAGCCGCGTTTTGACCTCGCCGGGGGCAAGGCCTTTTTCCACGCGCAGCAGACCGGCCAGGAGGTTTTGTTCCACCTGCGATTCAGCCGGGTCCACGGGCCGGGGCTTGGCTTTGGCCGCGCGTTCGGCCGCGCTTTTGCCCGCCATGACCCCGGAGACCAGGATCTCTGCCAGCGCGTTCTGGCTCAGGCGGTTGCCGCCGTGCATACCGCCCACCACTTCCCCGGCGCCGAAGAGGCCGGGCAGGGGGCTTTGCCAGGTATGGTCCACATCCAGGCCGCCCATGAAAAAGTGCACGGTGGGCGCTATTTCAATGCGTTCCTTTTCCGGGCCAATACCTATATTGCGATAGGTGGCGTAGAGCGCCGGGGTCATGCGCGCGATGAAGCCGGGCTCCTGGAAGGTCATGTCCATATAGACGCCGCCTCGCGGCGAGCCGCGTCCTTCGAGCACTTCCTGGACGATCGCGCGGGAAACCCGGTCGCGGGTGGAAAGTTCCAGCCGCTCGGGGTCGTACTTTTCCATGAAGCGTTCGCCCTTCGCGTTGTAGAGGCGGCAGTAGTAAAGAAGACCTGCCAGCATGCCCTTGAGGGCCATGGGAAAGAGAAATCCCACGGGGTAGAACTGCACGAACTCCATGTCGCGCAGGGGCGCTCCGGCTTCCAGGGCCAGGGCGTAGCCGTCGCCGGTGAGATCGATGGAGTTGTCGGTGTTGGCGTAGAGGCTGCCCGCGCCGCCTGTCGCGAGGATCAGGCTTTTGCATTCGAAGAGCACGCTCTCGCCGGTTTCCAGGTGGATGCCCGCGGCTCCGCAAATCTCGCCCCCGCTCTGGAGCAGGCGGGTTATCATGATATTTTCATATAGCGGCACGTGGTTTTTGCGCAGGGCGCTCGCCATGGCCTTGACCATTTCCTTGCCGGTGCGGTCTTCCAGGAAGGGACAGCGCGGATACGTGTGGCCGCCGTCGATGCGCAGCATGTAGGTATCGCCCGCGTCGTTGCGCTGGAAGATGGCGCCCATGCGTTCCAACTCCAGCACCAGGGCCGGGGCCATTGCGGCCACGGTCGCCACCATTTCCTGGTCGTTTATGTAACAGCCGCCCTGGATGGTGTCTTTGATGTGCAAATCCGTGCTGTCGCCCTCGTGTTTCCAGCGGTCGTCCACGGCGGCGATGGCGCCGGGAGCCATGATGGTCACGCCGGTGCGCTGCACCTTGCCCTTGTTGACCACGGCCACGCGGACGTTGTGTTTCGAGGCTTCGTACGCGGCCATGAGCCCGGCCCCGCCGCCGCCCACCACCAACACGTCGCATGTCACTCTCTGCATGGAGCCCTCGCGATGTAGAGTGTTCTGATTCCCAACCGTTGGTTTGTATTGCACACGCGTGAAAGAAGCAACCGCTAACAGAGGGGGCGTCTGGCAGACCGATCCTCAGGCGCGGGCAGCCGTGCTTTGGGCGCATGCGCCCAGCAAACAGGGGGAAAGAAAACACCCATGCGGACGGCCCCGGAACGCTTGACGCGCCAGACGGACTGGCGTATATGCGTCTTTCCGCTCCGGCTGGAAGCAGCAGGGGCATACCGCGCGGGAATAACTCAGCGGTAGAGTGTCAGCTTCCCAAGCTGAAGGTCGCGGGTTCAAATCCCGTTTCCCGCTCCAGAAGATGAAAAGGTCTTACAGAATACATCTGTAAGACCTTCTTCTTTTCCCCCCCGCCCGCAGGCAGGAATAACCGCACCGGCAGCGAGGCGTTCTTCTTGCCGCCTCACCGCGCCATCAGCGCGAACACGCCCCAGCCAAGGTACTCACGCGTATATGCGGCGTAGCGTTTCGGTTCCGAGGCCAGTTTGGCGCGGATCTCTTCCGCCAGATCGTCGTTGGGGTTCGCTTGTAACCACCGGCGCATGGTCAGCCACTTGGCCGCTTCGTACCTGTCCCAGCCGTCCTGGTCGGCCAGCACCATTTCCACCACGTCGTAGCCGGGGCCGCCGCCCATGGTGCCAAAAGACGCGAGAAGATCCGGAAGGAGCAGAAAGTCGGCGATGGAGGTGGCAAAGCATTCCCTGGCGGCGGCTTCCGTCGGCGGCAGCCGCAGCCAGTAAGGTTCGCCGATGAGGATGATGCCTCCGGGGCGGAGACTCTTGGCCAGAAGCTCGACGGTTCCGGCAACGCCTCCGCCGATCCAGGTTGCGCCGACGCAGGCCGCCACATCGACCTTTTCACCGGCGACGTACCCGGCGGCATCATCGTGGATGAAGGTGACCCGGTCGGCGACGCCGAGCTCTTGAGCGCGAAGTTTCGCCTGCTCGCTGAACAACCGGCACATGTCGACGCCGACGCCGGTGATGCTGTAATCGCGCGCCCAGGTGCACAGCATTTCGCCCGAGCCGCTGCCGAGGTCGAGCACGCGGGTCCCCGGTTCCAACCGCAACGCCGCGCCGAGAGTGGCGAACTTTTCCGGCGTGAACGGGTTATGGATGCGGTGAGCGCTTTCCGTCAAGGAGTATTTGCATCCGCGCGCGTTGCGGAATTTATTCCGGGCGGCTCAATACGAACCGTAACTCCGGTACACGATCGTTCCCTGCCGGATGGTCACTTCCGGAACAAGAACGGTTTCCCCGACGCGCTCTTTGCCGAAAGCATCCCTGAAAACCGTCCGCTTTGCCAGCGGGGAGAAGACGGCAACGTCCGCGCACGTCCCGGGAGCAAGGGAAGCGATGTCTTTTTCAAGGCCGAGAAACTTTGCCGGGTTCACCACGCAGGCGGTGAGGATCTCCGGAAGGTCCGCGCCGGAGGCCAGGTAGCGGGAAAGAACCATGGGAAGCCCGCCGAGCGGCTGCCTGAACGCCGATGGGGCGATGATGTCGCTGCTTATCATATCCGGGAAGAACCCGTCGGCAAGGGCCGCGTCCAGGGTGCTGAACGCGAAATGCGCCCGGCCGTGGCAGTCGTCGAAAAGCACGCCGCGTTCCCGCGCCTTCCGGACAGCGCCGCGCACGCGGCCGTCCTTGAGGATGGTGTGTCCCGTGCCGTGAAAGGCGTGCGTAAAAACGTCCCCGGGCCGCAGCATGGAGGCGATGGCGTCCGCCGAGGCCGGCGGGTTGGTGGTGTGCACCACCAGCGGCAGGCCGAGATCTTCCGCTATCGAGACGGCGGCCTCCAGGCCCGCCAGCCCGAAGGCGTCGGCAACATCCGCGCTGACCCGGATCTTGACGCCGATGAACAGATCGGGGAAGGCGGTTACGACCTCTTTCATGGCTGCTTTGTCAAAAAGCGCCGGGTCGGACCGCTCATGGAAGCGCAGGCTGAGCAACCCCTCGGGCGAGCAGCTGAGAAGGGCCTTTAACCGGGTGACCGTTCCGGACAGCGCGCCCCGGAACGCGGCGGCGGTGATGTGCCCGCTCGTTCCGGCGTCGACCGCCGTGGTCACGCCGCTGGCGGCGCAGACCGGGTCAAGCGGTATGCCGAGGGCGCTGCCGGTGTTGTACGCGTGCAGGTGAAAATCCACCAGGCCTGGCGTGACCAACTTGCCCGAGGCGTCGATTGTCTCGCACGCCCCGGGCCCCATGGCTTCCGGAGAGACTATTGTGCTGCCCGCGATACAAATGTCTCCGACGGTGTCGATTCCCCTGGCTGGGTCGAGTATCCGTCCGTTGATGATCCGGATCATGGAAATCTCCTCGTAAAACGTGGCGGAAACAGGATTGATGTCAGGCGAGGCTCTTTTTGAGCGCCGCGTGCAGTTCGTTGACTTCCGCGACTTTCGCCGTGATTTGCCGTTCTTCTTCCGGGCTGATGGTGTCTTGCGGGAATATGACGCGTTTGTCCGTGTGCCCGAGGAGTGAAATGGCAAACTTGTTGGCCGCCGTGGCGTTTTTGCTCATGCCGAGGATTTTGGACGATTCCCGGAGCACGGCGTCATATTGTTTGGTCAGAGCGATATCCTTGCTGCGCCCGGCTTCGTACGCCTCGACGAACAGTTCCGGGAACAGGGGCGCTAGCGCCGGCACAAATCCGTCCGCGCCGAGCAGCAAACTGGTCAGGGCCAGCGGGGTCACGCCCTGCAGGCAGCAGAACGGCGAGTTCTCATACTTCGCCAGAACCTGCATGAATTCCGGGAATGCGCCGGAACTGTCCTTGTAGCCCATGACGCGGTCGAATTCGGCAATTTTCAAGACCGTTGCGCCGTTGAGCTTCAGCCCGGTGAACGGGGGGATGTTGTAAATGAGCAGGTCAATGTTCGTCTCTTTCGCTATTTTTTCGAAATGACGGACGGTCTGGTCCTGGGACGTATGGCGGTCGTAAAAGATGGAGGTGATGACGGCGCAGGTGCCGCCCATCTGTTCCAGGTCTTTCAGATTGTCGATGACGCGGCGGGTGCTGCTGTCCATGATGCCGGCCATTACGGGAACGCGTCCCGCGACCTGGTCGATCGCGATGCGGATGGCGTTGTTGCGCTCCTTCTGGGTGAGCGCCATGGTTTCCCCGTTGGTTCCCGCCACGAAGATGCCGTGCAGCCCGCCTTTGACGCAGTGCTCAAGAACCGCGCGGAAGCCTTCCTCATCAACATTCTCTTTGGCGTCGACCGGGGTCAGAATGGGCGGGATGACGCCATGGTATTTCTTGGCCATGATAAATCCTTTTCGCTGATATATGACCCGCCGTGACCGGCACGGCGGGTCTTTGGGGTGGTTGTCTATTTCAGGGCTTTCGCGCCGATCTGTCTTTCGCGCGCGCCGGTAAAGGCGTTAAACACCGTGGGACCGGCCGCTTTTTCAATCATCTTCCAGGTGCTCTGGGCGCGGTCGGCGAACAGCTGCCAGTTTGCGTCCGGCAGGGGAACGAACTGCAGCCCCGCCTTTTCCATAACCTTCACGTAGCGGTCATAGCTCTGGTCGCCGTATTCGATGGCCGCCTGGAGCATGGCGGGGATCGCGTCGTCAAAGATTTTTTTGTGGTCCGCGGGCAGGGAGTTGTAGAATTCCTGGTTCGTCAGCCAGACCACGGTGTGCAGCACGTGGTTGGTTTCAATGGCATACTTCTGCTGTTCATAAACCTTGGAGGAATGCATCATTTCAATGGGCTGTTCCTCGGCATCGCAGGTTCCCTGCTGGAGCGCGGTATACAGTTCGTTGAACGGGATGGGCGTGGGGTTGGTGCCGATGGCGCGCCAGATTTCCATGTGGTAGGGGTTTTCCATGACCCGCATGACCAGGCCCTTCAGATCGTCCGGCTTCGTGGCTTTGATGTTGGCCGTCAGCGTGCGGAAGCCCATGTCGGAATAACCCAGCAGCCGGTAGCCGGACTTAGCGTATTCAGCCTGCATGACGGAGAAGAATTCCTTGTCCTTCAGCACGGCGCGGGCGTCCGCGCGGGTCCGGTAGACGAACGGCATGTCGAAGATAACCGCGGACGGCACGAAGTTGACCGTGGGCGCGGAGGTGGACATGCCGATCTGCACGTCGTTGTTCTGCACGGCTTCAAACAGTTCCCTGTCGCCGCCGAGCTGCGCGTTGGGGAAAACCTGGACCTTGAACTTGCCGCTGGCTTCCAGAATTTCTTTGAACTTCAGGCAACCTTTCTGCAGCGAGGTATCTTCGCTGGAGGAATGGCCCATTCTGATCGGAATGACTTTTTCAGCCGCGGCGGCGTTTGCGGCCAGCAGACCGCAGGTCAGCAGAGTCGCCGCCACGATGGTCATAATCTTTTTCATCTGTGTCTCCCTTTGGGTGTAAAAGTGCATCACAAATCATATTCACGCGCCGCTGTAGCCGTTACAGCAGCGCCAGACTCAGCCAGGGGATAAAGGTTATCAGAATAAGGGCTATGAAGAACGCCACGAGGAACGGCACTGCCTTCTTGGCGATGCTCATGACGGAAATGCCCGTCATGCCGCTTGCGACATAGAGGTTGACCCCGACGGGCGGCGTCACGAAGCCGATGGCCAGGTTCACGACCATGATGACGCCGAAGTGGATGGGGTCCACACCGAAGCTGGTGACCAGCGGGAAGAGGATCGGCGTGAGGATGAGGATGGAGGTCAAAGGCTCCATGAACATGCCGACGACGAGCAGAATGAGGTTCACGCACAGGAGGAACATGACCTTGTCGACCAGCGCCTGGGACATGACTTCCACGATGGTCTGGGGGATGTTGAGCATGGTCAGCGTCCGCGTGAAGACCGTTGCGGCGGCGACCACGAGCATCATGGGCGCGAACGTTTTGACGGCTTCGCGCAGAACTTCCGGAATATCCTTCCATGCCAGAGTCTTGTAGATATAAATGCTGACGACGAGCGAATAGATGACGGATACGTTGGCCGCTTCCGTGGGCGTGACGATGCCGCCGTAAATGCCCCCGAGGATGAAAACCGGGGTCAAGAGAGCCCAGAAACTGTCCATCAGGGTGCCGATAAATCCCCTGGCCCGCAGCCGGGCGGCGTTCTGCTTGAGTTTATTCTTATCTTCCCCGTGGGAGCGGCAGTATATCCAGGAGTAAACCATGAGGCACAGCCCGATCAGAATGCCGGGTATGATGCCCGCGATGAACAGTTTGCCCACGGATGCCGAGGAGGCGAGGCCGTAAACGATGAACGGGATGCTGGGCGGGATGATGACGCCAAGCCCCCCGGCCGTTGCGACCAGGGCGGTTACAAAGACCCTGTCGTAGCCGAGGTTCACGAGAAGGGGGATGGCCATGGCGCCGACAGCCGCCGTGGTGGCCGGGCTTGAGCCGGAGATGGCGCCGTAGAATAAACAGGTGATGATGACCGTTATGGGCATGCCGGCGGTTTTGTCGCCGACGAAAAAGGCGAAAAAGTCGAAGAGCTTTTTGCTTATGCCGCCCCGGGCCATGATGACGCCGGACAGGATGAACAGCGGAATGGCCAGCAGCGGGTAGCTGTCGATCCCGGAAACCATGTTCCGGAAAATATAGTTGAGGTTGAGCGGCACCTCGGGGTTGGTCACGGTCGCCGTCAGGCAGGCCGAAACAATGGCAATGCCGATGGGGGCGCTGAGAAACAGGGTGAAAAAGAGAACCAAAAACATGGGGAGCATCTTATTCCTCCTCGACGCGGGCCGGTTTACGCGCATTCATGCCCATGAGGACGTATTTCTGCACCAGGCGCAGAATGGAGAGAACCAGGCCGAGCATGAGGGACATATAGACGAGCCACATGGGTATCTGCATGGCCGAGCTGAGCTGGCCGCTGACCGCCAGCCGTTTGATGGCGGAAAATCCCGGACCGATCAAAAACAGGCAGAAGACCAGATAAATGGCGTCGCCGATGATGGTCAGGGGAAGCTTCAGCCTTGGAATGAACGTGTAAACGATGTCTATCTTCAGGCCGGTATCGGTTTTGATGGCGTAACTCATCCCGAGAAACGATATCCACACGAACAGATAGCGTGACAACTCTTCCGGCCAGCCGAGGGATTTGCCCACGACATAGCGCATGAAGACCTGCGCGCCCATGATGACGACCATCAAGGACAGAAGGGCCATCATGATGGTTTCTTCAAAATGCTCATCAAACCATCGCAATATTTTCATACCAGCTCCTTTTCCCGTAAGGGCGCCGGCCCCGCCCGATCGCGGTATATTCCGGCGCGCGGCACGGGAATACGCGGCAGGGGGGCTCTGTGTGTTCAGTCATAGACCGTGGGGTTCAGCACCCGGGAAGGCCTTTCTCCCTTGAGAATGCTCTCAATGTCCAGCACATTCATCATGCCGACCCGCTCGACGGATTCCGACGTATCCGCCCCCGTGTGCGGGGTGAAAATCACCTTGGGGTTGGCGAAAACAGGGTGGCTCAGGTCCGGCGGCTCGGTGGTGTAAGCGTCGATGGCCGCGCCCTTGAGCGCTCCCTTGTTCAGTGCGGCGTCTAGCGCGGTAAGATCCACGACCTCCCCCCTGGCGTAGTTCATAAGGTAGGCCGTGGGCCGCATCAGGGCCAGGGTTTCGGCATTGATGAGGTTGGCGTTCTCCTTGCCTCCGAAGATATGCAGGGAAACGAAGTCGGACCGTTCAAGCAGTTCCGGCAATTCGACGAACTCGATGCCGTTCGCTTCGGCAAACACCAGATCCTGGCGGATATCGGACGCGATGACCCGCATCCCGAGGGACGTGGCTTTCAACGCCAAGGTTTTCCCTATGTTGCCGAACCCGACGATGCCGAGCGTTTTTCCGCTGAGCTCGGTGCCGATGCTGCGTTCCCATATGCCGCCGAGCAGCCTGTTGTGGGCCTGGGGGATGCGCCGGGCCAGCGAGAACATGCCGCCGACGGCCAGTTCGGCCACGGCGTTGGCATTGGCGCCGGGGGCGCTCAGCACGGGAATTTTGCGGGCCGTGGCCGCGGGGATGTCGATATTGTCCACGCCCACGCCGTGCTTCAAAATTGCGCGCAGCTTCGGCGCCTTGTCCATAATCTCGGCCGTCGCGGGAAGCAGCCCGACCACCAGGAAATCCATCCGGTCAAGATGCGCCCCGATGCCGCCGTCCGGAAGCGCGGGGTCGGCGCAGCGGACAAGTTCCCAGCCGTGGTCCGCAATAAATTGCGGCAATTTGCCGACGGAGCCGAATACCGGCGACGTTGTAACCAAAACCGTTTTCATTGTTTTTCTCCTGGCAAGCGGTGCATGCGCGTTCATGCAGCGCGCCATTGTAATACCGGGCAAGCGCAAGAACCAGCCCTTTGTCGCGGTCAACTGCGCCTCGCTTCCCGAGAACCTGATAGAGAGCGAACTTTTCGGCTATGTCAAGGGGGCGTTCACCGGCGCCAGCAAGGACGGCAAGATCGGCCTTTTTGAAACCGCGGGCAACGGGACGATTTTCCTGGACGAGATCAGCGAAATTCCCCTCACCATGCAGGCCAAGCTCCTCAGGGTTCTTCAGGAGCGGGAAATCATCCGCATCGGCAGCGATAACGTCGTGCGGGTCAACGCGCGCATCATCTGCTCCTCCAACAAGGATCTGCTCAAGCTGGTGGACGAGGGCAAATTCAAGGAAGACCTGTATTACCGGCTCTGCGTCCTGGAAGTGGCCATTCCGCCGTTGCGGGAACGGAAGGAAGACATCCCGGTCATCGCCCACAACCTTATCCGGCGGTTCAATAAGCGCCACGGCAAGACCGTGGTCAGCATCGCCCCGAGCGTGCTCGCCGAACTGGAAAAAATGCCGTTGCCCGGCAACGTCCGTGAGTTGGGGAACATCCTGGAGCGGATGGTCATCATGACCGAGGGCACCGTTATAGACCCGTCCGTTCTGGCGAAAAGCGATATCCGCATAGCGCCGTTCCCGCCCGTGCCGCGGCGCGGAGCCGAAGTTCACCCTGCCGGGCGCACGTTGCGGGAAATGCAGCACACCGCGATTCTGCGGGCCCTGGAGCAGGCGGGGGGCAACAAGTCCGCCGCCGCCCGCCTGTTGGGCATCAACCCCACGACCCTGTGGCGAAGGCTCGCCGCGCTCGACGGTTCGAAACGGGGGTAGCTTCTGGTGTGTTTTTTGCATCTTCTTGCGGTAATTCCGGCGGATGGGGAGTGCCTCAATGCGGCTTCCGGCAAGGAAGGCGGGTCTTGAACGGAGCGCGGTGCATCATGCATCCTGAACTTCGCGCAAGGCAAGCCTGACGCGGGATCAAGCAAACTGCGCGACCGGGCCGGGCGTTTCTGTAACCCGTAACCGCAGAGTGGCGCCATGTGTGCAATGCAGGCTGTTCGTAAGCTCCTCGAGACGATACCGGTTCCCCCGCTCCATTGGGTGCGGCGCCCCCTTGACCACGACGGCATCCGGGACGTGGCGGCGGCCGTCACGCAAAGCCTGGACGATTCCGGGTTGCGCTCCCGCCTTCCCAAGGGCGGCGAAATCGCCATCGGCGTCGGTTCCCGGGGGCTGTCGCATCTGCCCGAGCTCGTCCGGGCGACGGTGGGCTGGTTCAAGAAGGAGGGGACGCGCCCGTTCGTCATTCCCTGCATGGGGAGCCACGGCGGCGCCACGGCCGAGGGCCAGGCGGCCCTTTTGGAGCACCTCGGCATAACCGGGGAATCCGTCGGCTGCCTGGTACGGTCTTCCATGGACGTCGTGCAACTCGGCACGCTGCCGAGGGGGTTGCCCGTCTACATGGACGCGTTGGCCGCGGCGGCGGACGGCGTTTTCATCATCAACCGGGTCAAGCTGCACACCTCTTTTTCCGGGCGGCACGAGAGCGGCATCGTGAAGATGATAACCATCGGCCTCGGGAAACAGAAGGGGGCGGATTCGGCCCACCGGCTCGGGTTCGGCGCGTTCGCCGCGATCATGCCGGAAATGGCCGGGCTGGTTCTGGGGGCGAAAAAGAACGTCCTGGGTGCGCTGGCGACCGTGGAAAACGCGGCGGAAGAGGTTTGCCTGGTCGAGACGGTCCTTTCCGAGCGCATCCTCGAGCGGGACGCGGCGCTTTTGCAATACGCGGCCGGCCGCATGCCCGCGTTTCCCGCCGGGGCGTTCGACGTTCTCGTCCTCAGCCGGATGGGCAAGGAAATTTCCGGCGCGGGCATGGATTACAACGTCATCGGCCGCTATTCAACGCCGTACAAAACCGGCGGGCCGAAGATCAAGGTCGTCGGCGTGCTCGACCTGACGGATGCCTCCGAGGGCAACGCCTCGGGCGTGGGGGTCAGCGATCTGATAACCAGACGCCTGGCGGAAAAAATCGACAGAAACGCCACCTATGCGAACCAGATAACCTCCACCTCCATCCGTTCCGCCGCCATCCCGATGACCCTGGATACCGACCAGGATCTTTTCCGCTGCGCCATCAAAAGCTGCCTTGCGGAAGACCCCGCCAGGGTCCGTCTCATCTGGGCGCGGGACACACTGACGCTCGACCGCCTGCTGGTCTCGCCGGAACTGGCGCGGGAGTTGAAAAACGTCCCCGGGTGCGCGGTTGACGACGCCCCCCGGCCCATCGTTTTCGAACGGACCGGCAACCTTGCCGCGCCGGATCCCTGGGCGCGGGGGTAGACGTGCCGGGACATACGGCGGCAAGTGCCGCGCGTTTCTTGGTCTGGAGAGCGCGCTCAGAGTGCGCCGGGCAGGTCTTCGGACAGGAGAATCTTCCGTTTTTTCTCGCGCGGCGCGGTTTTGACCGCGTATTCAAGGCGGTAGGCGCATCGTTTGTCGGGGCAGATCCGGAACGCCAAAAGCGTTACGGGGCGCCGCGCGCGGGTATATTTCGCCCCTCCCGGCCGGAGGCCGTTATGTTGCGCCAGGCGGCGGTCAAGATGTTTGGCAACGCCGCAGTAGTAGGTGCCGTCCGCGCATTCCAGAAGATAGACCTTCCAGGAATCCGCATCGCTTGCGGGCGTTTCCGGGGATTCGCGCGGCGCGGGAGCCGCGCCGGTATCACGGGGCGCGGCAGAGCTCATTGCGTCCTCCCGTGGGGTTTATGCGCGGACCGGATTTTCCGGCTATGGGGCACGGGCGTTCCTGCATGGACAACGGCGTCATCCTCCCGGCGCGCGGCATGGTCAGAACGGGATCACCATCTTCGCGGCCACGGCGATCTGGTACACGATTTGCGAGATGTCCTTGACCGTCTGGAGGTTTTTGGACTCAAAGCGGGGCAGCACGATCAGCTGGTCGCCGGGTTGTACGTCGCCGCTCCTGGTGACGACCTCCCCGTTGGGACGGATCAGGATGACCCTGGAGGTATCCGCCCGGTTGGTAAAGCCGCCCGCGCCTTCCACATAGGCGTCCACGGACCTTTTGGCGCTCCAGACCAGGGCCTGCGGCATGACGACCTCGCCGTTGACCAGGACCACATCGCTGCGCTCGGGAATGACCACGATATCGCCGTCTTCCAGGGCGATGTCCGCCACTTTGCCGCCTTCGCCCACCACGACGATGCCTTCCGGCTCCACGGCGCGCGCTTTTTCGGCGAATTTGGCGATCATGTCCGCCTCATGCGAGCGGATCTGGGCTTCCTCGGCGCTGGCGGAGGTGGCCGTCATGGAGCTTTGCTCCAGGCGGCGCAATGCGTCGGCGATGGCTCTCTTCTGGCGGTCGGCCACGCTTTTCCGCTTGATATACAACCCGGACAGATTCGCCCGCACGGGGTCCACGGCAATATAATTCTGCAAATCGCGCAGGCGGGCCCCGTTGCGCAGGGGAAAACGCGAAGCGCCCCGGATGGCGCCGGTAACCTCGACCATGATGGTGTCGCCCGGCGTGTCCGCCAGAAACTGCACCCTGTCCCCGTCGGCGAGAGGCGTTGTCCGGAAGTCCCGCAGGGGAAGATACTGGTTGTACGGAGCGCCATTGCGCGTGCCGCTGATGCTGACGTGCGAGGCTTTGGGCAAGGGCTCGGCCAGGGCCATCAGCGTTTCGCCTAGGCCTTCGCCCTGACGCAGCTCAAAGCGAGCGGCATTGCGGCTTTCCCCCGTGGCGTTCACGGAAATGCCTTTTTCCCGCACCACGATGGTGTCGTTGTTCCGCAGGCGGAAGGCGGGCAGTTCGCCGCGCAGGACAAAGGGATACAGGTCGAAAGAGGCCTGCTGCGCGCCGCCGCGCAAAATGTGGATGCTCCGGTAGCTGCCGCGTTTGGGATCAATGCCCCCGGCGCGGTCGAGAAAGGCCAGCACGGAATCGGACGCCGCGCCGCTGTACCGTCCGGGCTTCATGACGTAGCCGGTGACCACGAGGGCGATGGGCTGCGCGTTGAGCACCCGGCAATAGATCTGGGAGCTTTCCTGCCCGGCGGCGTTCAGTTTGCTGCGCAGGGCTTCGCCGAGCTGGCTTTCCTGCAGGCCGGCCAGCGTCATGGCGCCCACCCCCGGCAGGTCGATATCGCCCTGATCGTCCACGGTCAGGGTGCCGTCAAAGGAAGAGCCGCCCCAGAGGCGGAGCAGTATCCTGTCTCCCGGCGTAATTTCCCGCGATTCCGGCTTGGAATGGGCGAAGTTGCCTTGAAAAAGGTTGGCGGCAAAGGGCGCGGGGTCAGCGGCCGCGCCCGTTCCCTCGGCGGCGGCAGCCGGCGATGCGGCGGCCATAAGCGCGGCAAAGGCGCAGCACAAGGCGGTAAGAAAGAACGCCCGCCGGGCGGGGCGGTGTTTGTTTCTCTTTGATGGAAGGATGTGGAGCATAGGGGAGCACTGCCGTCACAGCGCGTTCGCGCTATCAAGGGTTGCAGGGTGCGGGGTCTTGGAAGCCTGTTCCGGTTCCGCCCCGTGGTTATATCGCGGGAGAGGGAATCGATGAAGAGGGCGCTTCCGGCTCCCGGCTGTCCGGCGTTTCCGCCGGAGGCGTTGCCGCGGGCGGCAAGCCTATGCCCCAAACGCGCGGGGCCATGGTCCAGAGGCCGGACGCGCCGCGGCACATGACGACCACCTCGGCTTCACCGCGCGAAGAAAAAAGCGACGCACGGCGGCAGGTTTCTCCCGCGCCTGAAAGATATTCCTGTTCCAGGACGATCCGCAGATTGTCGCCGAAGGCGGGATCGCTCACCGTGCCCACGGCGCCGGAGGTGCCGGGCGTGCGGCTGAGGATGAACTGCTCCACCGGAGAATACACCCGCGTGGGGAGGACCGGATCGGGTGCGGTAAAAAACGCGCAGCCGGACGATGCGGCACAGAGCAGCATGATCGGCAGCATTCTGAGTTTCTGGCAAAATTCCATGGTTATCCACTTGGAGGCAATAGCCCAGCACGCCGGGCACGTCATTCAAAAACAAAAGAAGGGCGAGAGTACTCTTGGTTTGGAAATAGCGCAAGCGGCGGAGCGGGTCCCATATTTGGTTGTTGTTGCTTTTATTTCCCGATGCTACAGACATTTCTGACTGCCGTACAGGAGGCATGCATGGCCGCGATTACCCTGGAAGAACTCCTTGCCGCCAAGGAAGCGCGCGCGTTGCGCCGCGAACGCATGCGCGCGGAATATCCCGGAACGGGTGTGAGCCTTTCCGTCAATATTCCCGGCGCGGAAAAAGACTCCCCCCGCATACGGGCGCTGTTCGGGCACGCGTTGGAACGCATAACCCGCGCGATGCCGGTCGTGGCGTCGCACACCGCGCACGGCATAGCCGGGCCGCACGCCGTTTTGGCCGTGGAAGGCGACGGGGCGGCCGTCAAGGCTATAGCCTGCCGCCTGGAAACGGAATATGCCTACGGCCGGCTGCTGGATATCGATGTATACGACGCGGCGGGCGCGGCCGTATCCTCCCCCTCGCGGGGGCCGGGCCGGACCTGCTTCGTCTGCGACGATCTGGCCGTCGCCTGCATGCGGGAGAGGCGCCACACGCTGCCGGAGATCATGGCGGCGGTCGAGCGGCTTTTTACGGCGTTTCATGCGGCCATGAGCCGCGGCGTCTCGGAAAACGCGGCGTATTACGCCTCCCTCGGGCTGGAAGCCATGCTGCACGAGGCGGCGTCCTTCCCGTCGCCGGGGCTGGTTGATCCTTTCCACACCGGTTCGCACAAGGATATGGACTTTTTTACCTTCCAACGCAGTTCCGCCGCCTTGTCCTTCGGGCTGGCGCGCTGCGCCGAGGCGGGCATCCGGCACGAGGGGGAGGCGCGGAACCTGCTCCCCGTTCTGCGCCGGATAGGCCTGGAAGCGGAAAAAGACATGTTCCGCGCGACGAACGGCGTCAATACCCAGAAGGGGTTGCTTTTTTCCATGGGGTTGGCCTTGGGCGCAACCGGCCTTCTTGTCCGGGACGGCCTGCCGGTAACGCCCCCAAACGTGAGCGCGGTCCTGCGGGAAATGACGGCGGGCCTCGTGGAGAGGGAATTGGGGGGCGCCACCCCCCGCACGGCGGGGGAGCGGATGTTCCGCGATTTCGGGATTTCCGGCATCCGGGGAGAAATGGAAGCCGGGCTGCCCTCCGTGCTGAAAGCCGGGCTGCCCACGCTGGAAAGCGCCCTCGGCCGGGGAGAGGGCTGTAACCGCGCTCTCATCCGCACGCTCATCGCCCTCATGGCCGAGGTGGACGACACGACCATCCTGGCCCGGTCGCCCAAACTCGAATCCTTGCGCATGATCCAGGAGAAAGCCCGCACGGTACAACACGGCCGGTTGCTGGACCAGGATTCGTGGCAGGATGCGTTGTGGCGGCTGGACGGAGAATTCGTGCGCGCGAACCTCAGCCCCGGCGGCTCAGCCGACTTGTTGGCTGTGACCTGGTTTCTTTACCGGGCGAACGGGGGCACGGTTCATCCATAATCGCGGTATGGGTCCGGCATGTTTGCGTTTCATGCTGTATCTATAACCTATTTCTATCGATATTATCCCCAAAAGTTATTTTTCTTTTCAAGCGCTATGCACATATTTTTTGCCGCGTCATAACCAGATCATACGCAATGCTGCTTTTTTACCGCCCCCGTCAGTTCTGATACATGTTTATCTATTTTGGCGGAAAATTCTCACTGCTGGTGCGGTACAAGAGGGAAACCGCACAAAACAGGCACTGTTGCTCGGCGCCGCTTCTTCCGGCATTGCCCGTTAATAAGGCCGTTATAAATTAATAACGGCCGCCGTTCTTTTTCTCCCCTTCCATCTTGTATACGCTGTGCAGTGCCCGGCTTGCGGTCCTGCATCTCCGGCGCTTCCGTGTCATCGGCGCGAAAGTCGGCTTGATCCCGAATGCTTTTAGAGAAAAACACATGTTGTTTAATCCCGCGTAACCACTTGCATTGCCTCTTTTTTGTGCGATACTGGAAATAGGGAATATTTTTATGATAACTTTTTGTTATGCCGTTTATGAATAAAAAGTATTTTTACTTAATGGTCCGCTTTGATAACCGGTAGCTATGGACGCCCTGTTTCGCAGTAAACGTTATGTAATGCGGGCCGCGGTCTCCGGTGGGCACCGGACGCCGCGGGATAGCCGCGCATAGGAATGGCACGGCGCTCTTTGCGCAAGCTGAAACGACTTGTGCGCATGCGACAACAGGCAGCCTGTTTTTTAGGTTCGTGGAATAATGTGCAAATGTAAAAGCAACGCGCAAGCGTAAAGGAGCAGACATGACCGAGAGTATTTTGGCGCTAGCCGGCTTCATTATGGTCGGTGTCATCGTGTGGGGGTTAATCCAGTCCAAAATTACCCCTGTCCCTGTTTTCGTCCTTGTTTCCGTTGTCGTCGGCATGTTGGTAATCCTGCCCGACTACACCCTTTTGTTTAAATCAATTGATTCCGGCGTCAGAACCACGATGCCCGTCGCCGTGCTGTTCATCTTCTCCATTATTTATTTCAGTCTGATGAGCGACGTGGGCTTGTTCGATCCCTTTGTGAACGCCCTGGTCAAAAAGGCAGGCACCAACGTTGTGCTCATCACGGTGGCGACCTCGCTGATCGCCATCATCGCCCACCTGGACGGCGCCCTGGCGTCAACCCTGCTCATCACCATTCCGGCCATGCTGCCCATTTACAAACGCCTCAACATACGGCCCCTGGTGCTGCTCGTCATCATCGGCGCGGCCATGAGCATCATGAACCTTCTGCCCTGGGGCGGCCCCGTGGCGAGAACGGCCGTCATCACCAAGATGGACATCACCTTGCTGTGGCATTCCCTTATCCCGCTGCAGATCGTGGGCTGCTTTCTGGTGGTGGCTTTCGCCGCCTTCATGGGCGTGGTTGAGAAAAAGCGCGGCGCCGGCCTTGTAAAGGGCGTCGACGGCACCGTGGCCATGCCGGCGGAAGAAGTGGACCCCAAGAAAGAAGCCCTGAAGCGTCCCAAGCTTATCTGGTTTAACGCCCTGATAACCCTCGCCGTCATTTTGCTGCTCTGCTTCACCAAGATTCCCCTGTATTTCGCCTTCATGGCGGGCCTGGCCATCGCCCTGGTGGTCAACTTCCCCAACCCCAAGGATCAGAGCGCGCGCATCAAGGCCTACGCGCCTGAAGCCCTGGCCATGTCCTCCATTCTGCTGGCCGCGGGCGTGTTCCTCGGCGTGCTGACCGCCAAGGTGCTGCCCCTGCCGGGCGTCATGGACGCCGCCGGCAAGCCCGTGGTCCTCGACATGATCGGCGCCATGGCGCGGATGATCATCTCCATCATTCCCAACTTCATGGGGCCCTACCTGCACATTATTCTGGGCTTCTTCTCCATTCCCATCGGCATGGTGCTGGGCACCGACTCCTTCTTCTTCGGCTTCGTGCCGCTGGCCATGGAAGCCGGAAAGAACTTCGGCGTCGATCCGGTCAACATGGCCAAGACGCTGCTTATCGGCAAGAACTACGGCGTGCTGGTCACCCCGCACGCGGCCACGACCTACCTGGCCATCGGTCTCGCGGGCGTGGAACTGAAGGATCATTTGAAGTTCTGCACCTTCTGGCTGTGGATACTCGGGGTGCTCTCCATGGTTATCGCCCTGATTATGGGCATCATCCATCTGTAACATGCATTCATCCGGGGCGCGCGTCCGGCGAAAAGCCGGGCCCGCCCCGGCTTTACCGCGCGCGGCTTTTTGCCGGGCGCACCGAGGAGGATACACTGCATGCTTACTTTGCATAAGCCGGCCCAGGCCGGTACGCTGGAATCGTCGGACATGCTGGTCGCCATCGCTCCCGCGCCTTCCGGCGCCGGGGTAACGATTAAACTGGCCAGCCCCACCATGCGGCAGTATGGGGAGCACATTAAAGGCATCATCCGCGCCGTTCTTGATGACTGCGGCGTGAAGGACGCGGAACTTGACGTCAACGACAAGGGCGCGGTCGATTTTGTCATCGAAGCCCGCGTCAAAACCGCGATTTTGCGCGCAACCGAAGCGTAACAGGAGAGAACCATGCAACAACAGCAGGAAAAACTCCGCCGCACGGTCATGTACGCCGCCGGGAATAACGCCGGCCTTGTGCGCGACGCCACCATCTACGGCGCGGACAGCGTGATCTACGATGTGGAAGATTCTGTTTCCGTCTACGAAAAGGACAGCGCCCGCCAACTGGTGTTCCACGCGCTGACCCATCTTCCCCGGCTCTGCGAGATCGGGGTGCGCATCAACCATATCAGTACGCCTTGGGGCCACAAGGACCTGGAAGTACTGCTCCCCGCGAAGCCCGATTACATCCGCCTGCCCAAAGGGGAATCCGGCGACGAAATCCGCGAGCTGGACGCGACCATCACCAAAGCGGAAGCGGCCTGCGGGTTTGAACCCGGCTCCATCAAGATCATGGTCTCCATCGAAAGTCCCAAAGGGTTGCGCAACGCGTTTGAAATCGCCAGCGCCAGCCCGCGCATGATCGGCATCGCCATCGGCGGCGAGGACTTCGCGGCTTCCATCAAGACGGAAAAGACGCGCGGCAACGACATCACCGCCGGGCGCGAACTTTTCGTGGCGCGCGGTCTTCTGGTTCTGGCCGCCAAAGAAGCGGGCATCCAGGCCATTGACTCCGTTTTTTCCGACCTGCGCGACGAGGAAGGCCTCATCCGCGAAACCCAGATCATCAAGGAACTCGGGTTCGACGGCAAATCCTGCGTCAACCCCCGCCAGATCGACGCGATCCATTCCGTGTTCACGCCCGCGCAAAAAGACATCGACTACGCCTACCGCGTGCTGGACGTCTACGAGGAAGCCATGAACAAGAAGTCCGGCGTCATCGCCCTTGACGGGAAGATGATCGACATGCCGATGGTTACGCGCGCCAACCGGGTTTTGGCTCTCGCCCGGGCCGCCGGTATTGAAAAGGAGAACACGAAATGAAAAACGCCGCTGGTCGTGAAATACCGACATCTCTCCCGGGCTATAAGGAAATCATCCCCTACGCCGGCGCGTTCGCGACAAGGCCGCCCGCCGGGCAGCGCCATCGGGGCCGGTTGTCCAAAGCCGCGTATCCCCATGACGGCGACAAGGTTCTCAAATCCATTGAAGACGCCATTGACGCCTCGGGCCTGAAAGACGGCATGACCATCTCGTTCCACCACGGTCTGCGTAACGGCGACTACGTGATGAACATGGTCATGTTCGCCATCCAGAAAAAGGGCATCAAAAACCTGACCCTGGCGCCCAGCTCCTTCCTGAACTCCAACGACGCGCTCATCCCGTTGTTCAAGGACGGCACCATTGCCGCCGCCCAGACCAGCGGCCTGCGGAGCGAGCTCGGTCATTTTCTGACCATGAACAAGCTCACCAAAACCACCATCGTGCGGCCGCACGGCGGGCGGGTGCGGGCCATCGAGAACGGCGAGCTGCAAATCGACGTGATGTTCCTCGCCGCGCCCACGGCGGATACCTACGGCAACGTCACCGGCGTGCTGGGCCCCGCTGCTTGCGGTTCCATGGGGTACGCCATGGTGGACTCCAAGTTCGCGGACACCGTGGTGGCTGTCACGGACAACCTTGTGGATCACCCCATCTGCCCGGTCAGCATTCCCCAGTATATGGTGGATTTCGTTGTCGCGGTGGACGCCATCGGCGACCCAAAGGGCATTGCCACGGGCGCGTTGCGCGGTTCCAAAAACCCCCGCGACCTGATTATGGCCAAGATGGCCGCCCAGATCGTGGAACACGCGGGCTACTTCAAGGAAGGGTTCGCCATGCAATTGGGCGCCGGGGCCGCCTCGGTTTCCACCGGGCTGTATCTGCGCGACCTGATGCTGCGCGACAAGATCACCGCCGGCATGGCCATCGGCGGCATTGTCGGCGCCTTCTGCGATCTTCTGGACGAAGGGCTTATCCGGACCATGTTCGACACCCAGAGTTTTGACGACCGCACCATCAAATCCCTGCGCGACAACCCGCGCCATCAGGAGTACGACTGCGGCAACTACGCCAACCCCTGGAACAAGGGCGCCATGGTCAACAAGCTCGATTACGTCATCCTCGGGGCCACCGAGGTTGACGTGAACTTCAACGTCAACGTGATGACCGATTCCAACGGCATCATGATGGGCGCTGTCGGCGGCCATCCGGACGCTTCCGCCGGGGCCAAGTGCACCATCATCACGGCGCCCCTCCTACGCGGGCGGCTGCCCATGGTGACGGATTCGGTGCAGACCATATCCACGCCGGGCGAAACCGTGGACGTCATCGTCACGGACCGGGGCGTCGCGGTCAACCCCAAGCGCCAGGATCTCCTGGACAACCTCAAAGGGTCCGGGCTGCCGATCAAACCCATCGAAGAGTTGCGCGACATGGCGTATGCCTTGTCCGGCGGCAAGCCCGAGCCGCTCAAACTCTCCGACCAGATCACGGCTGTCATCGAGTACCGCGACGGCACGGTGCTCGACGTTATCCGCAGTCCCATCATGGACTGAAAAGTCGAAATGCCTCCGGCGGTTGATCCCCCCGCCGGAGGCATTCTCCGGAAACCACGGAAGGCGGTGCAACCATGTCGGAACAATTTCGCGTTGAATATGTGAATTTGCAGCGGGAGCGCACCGTTGCGGAAATCAAACAGTTCCTCGAACGCTTTGACCTGGGGTTTGACGCGGACGTGGACTTCACCGTGGCGGTGCGCGATCCGGAAGGGACGCTCGTGGGCACGGGGTCCTCGCAGGGGGAGGTCTTACGGAACATTGCGGTCGATGAAACCATCCAGGGAGAAGGGCTGACGTCCACCATCCTGTCGACGCTGATGCAGGAGATGGGGCGCAGGGGCATTTTACACTATTTCATCTATACCCGCCCTGAAAAATCGTTTCTTTTCGCCAACCTCGGCTTTGCGGAAATCGCCAGGGCCGAACCGTACGCCGCGCTCCTGGAAAGCGGCCTCGGCTCCGTGGCCTCCTATTGCGAAACCATTGCGAGAGAAACGGCCCACCTGCCCGCGCGGCGGGCGGGCCTGGTCATCAACGGCAACCCGTTCACCAAGGGGCACCGGGCGCTGATCGAAAAAGCCGCCGCCGAGTGCCCGGCAGCCATCGTGTTCGTGGTGAGCGAAGACCGCTCGCTCTTTCCCTTCGCGGACAGGCTGCGCCTGATTACGGAAGGCGTGGCGGATCTCGCCAACGTCGCCGTGGTGGAAGGGGGCAAATACATTATTTCGGCGGCCACGTTTCCCACGTATTTCACCAGGGAACAGGACCACGTCAAAGCGCAGACCCGCCTTGACGCCACCTTGTTCGCGCGGCAGATCGCGCCCCGGCTCGGCATAACGGACAGGTACATCGGGGAGGAACCGTACTGCCCGGTCACGGCGGCGTACCATGAAGCCTTGCGCGAAATTTTGCCCGATGCCGGCGTGCGGGTGCATACCATGCCGCGCATTGCCGTCGCGGGGGAGGTCGTCAGCGCCTCCAAAGTCCGCGACATGATCCGCACGGACGACTGGGCGGGCTTGGAGATGCTGTTGCCCCCCGTAACTCTTGACTTCTTGCGCTCGGAGCGGAATAAATCCATACTGGAAACGATACGGTCTTCGGACACGCGGCATTGATAACGCTATTTTCAGAGAGCGGACTATGGACGAGAAAGACTGGTTGTTGCTGCGGGCGCTGCGCGATACCAGAAACATCACCAAAGCGGCGGACGTGCTGAACACCTCCCAGCCGGGGCTGTCGAAACGGCTGCGCCTGATTGAGGAGCGGTTCGGCACCAGCATCGCCTTGCGCAACAAGAGCGGCATTGAATTTACGCCCGCCGGCGAATACCTTGTGGAGTATGCCGCCGAAATGCTCGACCGGCTCCGGGCGGCGCACGAGCATATCAACGACATGGGCACGGAAATAAAGGGAACGCTCAGGATAGGCGCCTCGAACTACTGCATCAGCTTCATCCTGCCCGACATCCTTTCGGCCTTCAAGAAAGAGCACCCGCAGGTGGAGTTTCTCGTGACGTCGGCCTGGAGTTCGGACGTGGTGAAAATCGTCGGGAGCGGAGAGGTGCATGTCGGGTTTATCCGCAACGACAGCGCGCTGCCGCCGGAACGGATTCTGTTGTGCACGGAGCGGACGTATATCTGCTCCACCCGGACAATAGACCTGGAGAGCCTGCCCGACGAACCCCAGATAGCGTACAAGAGCGACCCCCTCGTGGCGGCCGGGCTGAACATGTGGTGGGTGGAAAACTACAAACGCCCCCCGAAGATCGCGATGGTGGTCGACCGGGTGGGCTCGAGCGTCGAGATGGTGCGTAACGGGCTTGGCTGGGCTTTTTTGTCGGAAAAGATGGCGAACCAGATGGAAGGCATTCAAAAATACGAGATAAAACACCCGGACGGCCAGCCCTACGCGCGGCACACCTGGGCCGTGCCCAACCAGGATGCCAAACACCTCGGCATGGTCGCGAGTTTTTTGGACTTTATCGCAAAACGCGTCTTCAAGTGACCGGGTATTGTTACGGGACCGCATGCATCAAGGGCGTCCGTTGCGCGGCAACGGACGCCCTTGATGCATGCGCGCGGGTCAGGAGGGGCGTTTGGCCTTGCGCCCGTGGACGAGGAAGTAGAGAGGGATCGAAATGAGCGCAAGCCCCATGCAGGCCAGGTACATTCCCTTGTACCCGGCATACGGCACGGTGAACCCCAGGAAATACGGGCCCATGCCCACGCCCAGGTCCAGAAAAATAAAATAGGTCGAGGTCGCCGGGCCGAAGCGCCGTTTTGAGACAAGCCGCACCGAGATGGTTTGCGACGCTGTCTGGATATTGCTGACGCCCGCGCCCAGCAGAAAACCGGCAAGCATGAGCCCGGTCGCGGAAGGCATGGTTCCGAGCAGGAGGAACCCCAGGGAGGAAAGGATCAGCGCCGGGTATATCACGACGTTGGGGGTTCTTTTATCCAGCATTTTCCCCGCGATGGGGCGCAGACAAAAGGCCGTGGCGGCGTAAATCAGGAAAAAGGTGCTGGCAATGCCGTCCAGCCCGGCCTCCGCCGCGTAAAAGGCCATGAACGCCTGCACGCCCCCGTACCCGGCGCAGATGACCAGCACCATCGTGCCGATGGGAACTGCCGCGTATTCAATATAGCTGCTCAGGCTGAAGGCCGAGTCCGTGGCGCCGGCTTCCACAGGGTCTTCCTCCAAGGGCGGGACGGTCAGCAGGGCCGCAAGGGCGAAGCAGACCACCCCGAGGGCCGCGCAGAGCAGGAAAATTTCCGTAAAGGTGACGTATTGCAGGAGCAGCAGGCCGAAAAACGGCCCGAAGGCCAGGGCCAGAATCGAACTGAGGCTGAAATAGTTTATGCCCTGTCCGTGCAGGTGCGGCGGGATGATATGCACAACCAGCGTGCTTGTCACCGTGCCGATGCAGCCGACGCCGATGCCGTTCAAAAACCGCACCGCCATGAGAAACGGCAGGTTGTCCACCAGCAGGTAGAGCCCGAGGCTCGCGGTATAGAGGATGATGCTGGAGAACAGCACAACCCGGAATCCGGTTTTGGCGATGATCCGGCCGGTGAAAAAGCGCCCGGCCAGGCAGCCCATGAGGATCATACCCGCGACAAGCCCCGCCATGCTCGGCGAGGCGTTGAATCTATCCGCCGCGTAGGGGCTGCTGATGACGAACAGGAGGTAGTAGGCCGTCATCACGAAGAAGTTGATGAGCGCCACGATGACGAAATTTCTGGTGAAAATCATACCCGTATCCTTAAAACGCACTCACTCCGACGCAACACGGTTCCCGAAACAAGAGATTGAGCGATACCGGGCAGATGCTGTCTGGAGAGACAAAACGGTAAAATTTTGCTCTTTACCCCGGCAAAGTCAACATTTTTTCCCTTTACCATACATTCACATGACGCTTTCCGCCCGCGCGCGGCTATCCGGCGCAGGGGCAGGTTTTGAGTTGCCGTGCCGGGCAATCCGGGGAATATCATTGTCCGCCGCCGCTGGCGCACGTATTTTGGGGATAGGACAACCATTCGGATAAGGAGATAGTATGCGATACGTTTTTGTTATGATCCTGGCCGGGTTTTGCCTCCTGGCGCCGCACGGCGCCATGGCGGCGGACGGGCACGGGCAAGAAGGCCACGGGAAACGGAGCGCGCCGGGCAACGCAGCCATGATCGGGGTAAACCAGGAGTATATGGACGCCATGAAAGCCATGGACGGCCCCATGATGGAAGGGGTCATGGACCCCGACCCCGACACGGCGTTCGTGCGCGGGATGATCCCGCATCACCAGGGCGCCGTGGCCATGGCCAAGATCCAGCTCAAATACGGCAAGGACCCGGAATTGCGCAAGATGGCCCAGGATATTATCGCCGCCCAGGAAACGGAAATACGGTTCATGGAGGACTGGCTGAAGAAAAAAGGCCGGTCCGGCAAGTAGACGCACGTATGACCGTGCGGGCCGGGCCTATACGCCCGCGGCTCGCCCGGCGAGGAGGGGGCGCATGGTGCAGTTCGCCTCCAGCCCCTGCTTGCGCAGATACCCTGTTCCCCAGTCGTACATGGATTCCAGAATCGGCTGGATGCTTTTACCCATTTCCGTCAGCGAATATTCCACTTTCGGCGGGACGACCGGGTAAATTTGCCGCTGCACCAGACCGTCATTCTCCAACTCCCGCAATTGCTGGGTCAGCATTTTCGGCGTGGCGCCGGGAACCTCCTTGCGCAACTGTGAAAAGCGCAGGACGCCGCCCGTGAGTTTCCACAGGATCAACGCCTTGTACTTCCCGCCGATCAGCGTGATGGTGGCTTCCACCGGGCAATGGGTTTCCGCCGGGGAAAGCGCGGCGGGGCCGCAGCAGGAGGGAGCCGGACTGGTCTTTTGCATGACGGTATCCTTTCAGGTACTTTGTATCAAAAAAGTACGTTCTTGCCTGAAGAATATTTATAGCTACTATCGAATCAAGAAGCAAACCCGAAGCCCTTGAGGCGCCCCTCCACGGGAATCGCTCCGGGAAAGAGGCCGTATGCGCAAGGAACAGTTCGACATAACGGGCATGACCTGCTCGGCGTGCTCCTCGCGGGTGCATAAAACCGTGGCCCGGCTCGCCGGCGTTGCGGACGTATCCGTGAACCTTTTGAAGAACAGCATGGCCGTTTCCTTTGACGACGCCGTTCTTTCCACGGACGCCATCGCGGCTGCCGTGGAAAAGGCGGGCTACGGCGCGTCGTTGCGCGGTAAAAGCGGCCCCTCGTCCGCGCCCTCGTCCGCACCCTCATCCGCAAAGGGCGGACAGCCGGACGCCGTTCTCCTGGAATTGCGGGAAATGAAGCGCCGTTTGGCGGTTTCTCTCCTGTTTACCGTCCCTTTGTTCTACATTGCCATGGGGCACATGGCCGGCCTGCCGCTGCCGGGCTTCCTTCTCGGGCCGGAGAACGCGCTCGCTTACGCTTTTACCCAGTTTTTGCTGGCCATCCCGGTAATCGTCGTCAACGGCAAATATTACAGGGTGGGTTTCAAAACGCTGCTCTCCGGCGCGCCGAACATGGATTCGCTCATCGCCGTCGGCTCCGGGGCCGCCGTCGTGTTCGGCGTGTACGCCATTTACGGGATCGGCCACGCGCTGGGCCGGGGCGACACGGCGACCGTGCACGCCCTTGCCATGAATCTCTATTTTGAATCGGCGGCCATGATCCTGAGCCTGATTACCCTGGGGAAGTTTTTTGAGGCCAGGGCCAAGGGCAGGACTTCCGACGCCATCGCCAGGTTGATGGACCTTACGCCGAAAACCGCCACCGTCCTGCGCAACGGCGTGGAGGAAACCATCCTCAACGAGGCGGTTCTGGTCGGCGACATCCTCATCGTCAAAGCCGGGGAGAGTATCCCCGTGGACGGCGTGATTACCGAGGGCGCCGCGTTCGTGGACGAATCCGCCCTGACCGGCGAAAGCGCTCCCGTGGAAAAGCAGGCCGGAGACGCGGTCACCGGGGCCACCATCAACAAGTCCGGCCACTTCCTGATGCGGGCCGCCAGGGTAGGGGATGACACAACCCTGGCCCGGATCGTCAGGCTGGTGGATGAAGCCAGCTCTTCCAAAGCGCCTATTTCCCGGCTGGCCGACAGGATCAGCGGCATCTTCGTGCCGGTGGTCATCCTGATCGCCGTGGCCGCGACGGCCACCTGGCTGCTGCTGGGGCACGGCCTGGAATTTTCCCTGTCCATCGGCATTTCCGTGCTGGTCATTTCCTGCCCCTGCGCCCTGGGCCTCGCCACGCCCACGGCCATCATGGTGGGCACGGGGCGGGGCGCGGAGAGCGGCATTTTAATTAAGTCGGCGGAAGCCATTGAGACGGCCCAGGCCGTGGATACCGTTGTGCTGGATAAAACCGGCACCGTTACCGAGGGTAAGCCGGTCGTCACGGATATCGCGCCCGCGGACGGGGTCGGCGAGGACGCTCTGCTGGCCGTGGCCGCCTCGCTGGAAAAGCTTTCGGAGCACCCCTTGGGCGAGGCCGTTGTGCAGGAAGCGGCGCGGCGCGGCCTTATCCTTGAAAAAACGGCGGACTTCGCCCAGACGCCCGGCCAGGGCATACGCGGGACTATCGGCGGGGTATGGCATTTCGCCGGGAACAGCAAAATGCTGGACGCTCAGGGGATACCGCTTGACGACGCGGCGCGGGCAACAGCGGCGGCGTTTGCGGAGGACGGCAAAACGGCATTGTATTTCGCCCGCGAAAAGAGCCTGCTCGGCGTGATCGCCGTGGCCGATGTGATGAAGAAAACCAGCCGCCGGGCGGTGGCGGCATTACGGGCCATGGGCATTGAGGTCATCATGCTCACCGGCGACAACGCGCGGACGGCCGCCGCCGTGCAGCGCCAGGCGGGAATCCCCCGTGTGCGGGCCGAAGTGCTGCCCGCGGACAAGGAGCGCGAGATCCGCCTGCTGCGGGAACAAGGCAAGACGGTCGCCATGGTCGGCGACGGCATCAACGACGCTCCGGCCCTGGCGCGGGCGGATGTGGGCATCGCCATCGGCGCGGGGACCGATATCGCCATGGAGTCGGCGGATATCGTGCTCATGAAGAGCGACCTGCTTGACGCCGTGACCGCCGTGCAACTGAGCAAGGCGGTGATGCGCAACATCCGGCAGAATCTTTTCTGGGCTTTTTTTTACAATATCGTGGGTATCCCCGTGGCCGCGGGCGTGTTTTACGGCGTTTGGGGCCTGACCTTAAACCCCATGATAGCGGCGGCGGCCATGAGCCTCAGTTCCGTGAGCGTCGTTTCCAACGCGTTGCGGCTGCGGCTGTTCACGGCCAAATATGCTGATTTTTCAGATAACGGTCCGGAGAGCGGTTCCGGGCCGGTTCCGGAATCACAAAGCACCACAAGGAGTTCCACCATGAAAAAGATCATACGTATTGACGGCATGAGCTGCGGGCACTGCACCGCTTCGGTTGAAAAGGCGTTGCGGGCCGTTCCCGGCGTCACGGACGCAAAGGCCGACCTGGCCTCCAAAACAGCCGCCGTGGAAATTTCCGGCGCCGTGTCCGATGCCGCCTTGAAAGCGGCCGTGACGGACGCGGGGTTTTCCGTCGCCGGCATTCAATGACGCTATCAGGTGATCCGGTGAAGGCCCGGCGGGCCGCAACGAAAAAGGTTACAGGGTCGCTCCTGTAATCTTTTATGCTTGCGTCTTTTTATGGTTGCCGCGCGCGGTACGGCGCGGGTCAGAAAACCCGGCGTTCGGCTTTCACGGGGAGGGCGGGCGCGGCGGGAAGTCTTTCTTGCCTGTCCGGAGCCTCGCCCCGGGAAAGGGAATCAATGCAGGCTTTGACCGTATGGTGCAGCCCGGCCGAGTATTCGGCGACCGCCACCGGCCACTGGCACTTGTACATGATGTCGAAATACTCTTCGCTCCCGTCGGCGAAGGCAGCGGTGACGTATGCGCCCGAATACAGCGATTCCAGCCGCATGCGTATTTCGGCAAGATCCGTTGCCGGAGAGTACGATTCCACCATTATCAAAGCCCCCTTGGCGACCATTTCGCTTATTATCCGCATTGCCAGGCTGATGGCCGTCGCTTTCCGGGTGTGGACGGGATAGGCCGCGTCGGGATGGATTTTTCCGTCCACGGGCCGTTCCACGGTGGAGAGGTGCCCGGCCAGCATTTGCCAGCTTTTCTTTGTATGCGCATCGTCATGGCGCGGGCAAGGTGGAAGCGGCCTTGCCGCATGCAGTGTTATTTCATAGCCGCAATCAGTACATTTAAACCTTCCAGAATGGATCATTCTTCCGTAGGGAATTCTGCTTTTAGAGGGCATATATATACTCCTGACTCAATGCTGTCCGGTTAAGCTGCCAAGGATAACAGACTGAGGTTATAGAGGTTTTCATTTTTTCGTCGTCGGGGCTTCAGGAGTTCTTCCAGCGAGTCTGTTCCGAGGATGTTCAGTGAGGCGATTTGGAAAAGTTGCTGCACGGACAGCCCTGTTTTACTCAGGAATTTCTGGTAGGCCAGGAGCAGGTAGACGGTCAGCGCGGTATAAATCTGAATCAATACAGCATTTTCCGTGTTCCCGACAAAGCTTTTGATGCGTAGATTCTGTTTGATTTCGCGAAAAAAGAGTTCGATTTTCCAGCGTTCTTTGTAAATATCGGCGATGGTGCGGGCGGACAGGCGAAAGTGATTTGTCAGAAATTCGTAACGCTTGCCTGTTTCGGCGTCCCGGTAGCCGATGCGACGCAGGCGCAAGACTTTTCCCCGGCTGTGCTTCACTTCGATAATGTGGTCGGAAGTAACCCCGCTTGTGCGGTTCACCGGGCGGCGCTCCAGCAGTTTGTAAACAGCGTTGTCCTTCAGGCGGGTGACGAAAAAGATGCCATTTTCGAGCAGGGTCTGAAACCAGGGGTAACTGACATAGCCTTTGTCGAAGGTCACGATGGAGCCTTTGGGCAGAGAAAGACTTTTCGCCATACGGCTTTCGTGCGTTTTGGCCACATCAACGGTGACAAATGCCGGGATATGACCATCGTGGTCAAGCACTGTGTTCATTTTGACGCCGCCCTTGTTTTGGCGGAACGTGGCCCAGGGAAACAGCGACAAACACAGGCTGATGGTGGTGGCGTCCATGCTGTAAAGTTTGCATTTGAAATGAAATTTGTGTTTGGAGGCCTTGGGAACACACAGGCTGTACATGTCGGCAAATAGATCTTTGAAAAAGCCCACAGGCCGGGAGTTGTTGGCATCGGAGAAAGTGGAACGTGCAACGGGAAAAAGGCCAAAATGATACAGCCTCTTGCCGCAGGCGGCCAAACAGCGCAATCCGTCACGCATGGAGCGCCTTGCTGCAAGCTGGATAAAAGCCATGACCGTAAACTGTTCCTTAAAGCCGAATTGTCGAGAAGAACGACCTGTTTTATGCCGGGCTTCCAGTTTCTGAAAAACATGTCTGGGAATCAATGATAGCATTTGAGAAAAGAGTGTATTATGATGGCTCATGTTCAAAATCTCCTTGGGCTGCAATGGGTTATGCAACTGTTTTGTAGCATAAACCTCGGAGATTTTGAACATATTTAACGCACCTTAGCCGGACAGCATTGCTCCTGACTCTACGCTTTTTGCTAAACCAGTATCATGAAGCTATACCGGGAAAGTTTAAACGCATGGTGTGTCTTCTATAAAGCAATGTATGGAGTGGATTTAAAGTATATCATTTTTCTTATTTGAAGCGAGAATTTTTTTTAGCATTGCTATCTAAAGAAAGACAAATGGCAAATATATCTATTTTCAGCATGTTATGTGATTTATAAATTGAATTTTTTTTGTTATTTATACAATAGTATAAAATAATTCCTTGTTGAGTAGGCACTTACTGTAACAAGACTGTTTATAATGATGTTATTTTCAAAAAAACAGGCGTTCCGGGTTGCCGTGTGGGGAAACGTCCGGTTTATCGCGCGGCTGCTGCTTTTTCCGCGCGCGCCGGGGGCATTGAAAATGCGCCGTGGCTCACGTATATGGCCGGTATGCGGTTGTATGGATTGTTCACGTCAGGAGGGAAGTATGCCGGTTATTCATGTGTCTATTCTGGAAGGGCGCTCCGTGGAAACAAAACGCGCCTATTTCAAGGCCTTGACCGACGCGTCGGTGGCGTGCCTGGGCTGCAAGCCGGAAAGCGTCAGCATCGTGCTGTCGGAGATGCCGTTCGAGCACTATGCCCGCGGGGGCAAGATGAAGTTGGATGAGTTGGCCGAAGCCGGGTTCAGCGTGGCGGAATACCACGCGCGGGAAGCGGGGAAAAAGGGCTAGCGGGCGCATGCGGGCCTAGTCAGGATCAGTCCGGTCCCGCGGCTCCTCGCACGGGCTTGCGCCCGTGCAACTGCTGGAACAGGATTTTTTTCAGATCGGCGACGTCGATGGGTTTGGCGATATGCCCGTCCATACCGGTTTCGCGGCTTATTTCGCGGTCCTCGGCCATGGCGTTCGCCGTCATGGCGATGACCGGGATTGTGGCCGCGTTTCTTTTATTGCTGGCGCGGATATGTTTGGTGGCTTCAAGGCCGTCCATGACCGGCATGCGCACATCCATGAAGATCAGGTCGTAGTCTTTGTCCAGAAACGCCTGGACGCCCGTTTCGCCGTTATCCGCGACGTCCACGGCGGCCCCCAGCTCTCCCAGAATGGCCAGGGCGATTTCCTGGTTGATGAGGTTGTCCTCCACAAGCAGAAACGCGTATGCGTCGTACCGGGTGTTCTCCCAGGGGGCTTGCGTTTCCTCGAACAGGCCGGAGGGCTTTTCCGCGCGCTCGAGCACGACGGAGAAGGAAAAAACACTGCCCGCGCCCGGGCCGCTTTCCGCGCTGATATCGCCATCCATGAGGGTCACGAGGGCTTTGCAGATGGAAAGGCCCAGCCCCGTGCCGCCGAACTTGCGGGAGGTGGAACTGTCCGCCTGCGAGAACGGCTTGAACAGCGCCTGCTGTTGTTCCTCGCTCATGCCTATTCCGGAGTCGCTCACCGTGCAGCGGAGCCGCAGGCTGCCGGAGGGCAGGGTTTCGGCGCGCATGGCGAGTTCGATGAACCCCTCGAGCGTGAACTTGGACGCATTGCCGAGAAGATTCAAAAGAACCTGCGAAAGGCGGAGCTCGTCGCCGAGCACGTAGTCCGGCAGGGATTCGTCCAGCGCAATGCGGAGAGCCAGGTTGTTCTCGTTGATCCGGGGCTGGATGAGTTCCCGGATGTTTTCCACCATCTCCCGCAGGTTGAAGACGTGTTTTTCAATGGTGAGCTTCCCGGCTTCGATGCGGGAAAAGTCCAGAATGTCGTTGATGATGCCCAGGAGAAGCGATGCGGAGGAATGGATCTTTTTAAGGTACTCCTGTTGCGCGGGGGGCGGGTCCGCCTGCAGGGCGAGGCGCGTCATGCCGAGCACGCCGTTCATGGGGGTGCGGATTTCGTGGCTCATGCGGGCGAGAAAATCCCGCTGGGCGCGGTTGGCGGCCTCGGCAACGGCCAGGGCCTTGCGTTCCGTTACATCCGTACCCACTCCCATATGCAGAAGCCTGCCGTCGTGCCAGGTCACCAGCCGGTCTGTCAGGAAAAACTCCCTGCCGGTGTCGGCGAAAAAACGTTCTGCCTGGACGGGAGTGAAGACGGGGGTTCCGTCCGGCTCGAACAGGTATTTCTGGGGGCAGAAGTCGCAGGCTTCCGTTTTGCCGTACAAGATTTCATGGCAGATTTTGCCCTGCACGTCTTCCCTGCCGATGAGCCTGCACAGGTAGTCGTTGACGTAGACCAGTTTTTTTGTTTCCGGGTCGCAGACGTAGACCAGGGCGTCAACGTTGCTCATAACGCTCCGCAGCACGGACAGGGCGCGGTTGGTTTCCTCGTTGGCCTTGGAAATTTCTGTCGCCATGGTGTTGATGCTTTCCGCCACTTCGCGCAAATCGCCGCCCGCGCCGCTGATGCGTTTGGAGAGATCGAACCGCATCGCGCGCACGCCGGTTATGATGCGGTCAATATCCCGGACCGTCCGGCGCGAGAGAAGAATAAGGAAGCAGACCGTCACCCCGAAGCAGAGGAGCATGCCGCCGAACATCTTGCGGCTCAGGTTGGCGAACTGGGCGGTGATGTCCGTGGTCAGCTCGTTGGCCCAGATGTAGCCTATAACCTTGCCCTCGCGGAGAATAGGGCTCATGGCGTTCATGATATCGCCCCGGACCATGGTGCCGCTGCGGACAAGCGGTTCGCCCGTCTCCATGACGACGCGCCCGGGGTGGTCCGGAGGGATGGTGACGCCCACCACGTAATTGAACGATTCCGAAGGGCCGTAGGTGATGATGGCGTCAAGATCCTCCGAGTAATAGCCTACCCCCAGGCCGGGGGCGGACCTGCCGACCTCGTCCGTGGTGTCTTTTAGCAACCTGTTGAGAACATGGATTTTTTCCTCACGGGTGGCATGCTCCGCGCCTTGTTGCCGGAGCAGTTCCGCATAGCCGCCGGGGTCGAGGCGCGCGTCCAGCACTCTGGTGAGGGTCAGCAGTTTGTCTTCCTTCTCACGCAGAATCGTATTTTCCGCGAGCGTCTTCGCCATGTAGCCCGTCACGAAAAACGACAGGTTCATGAGCAGAAGAAAGGCGAAAATCGCCTTGTATTGAAAAGGAAGAGAAAAACCCCGCTTCATACGGCTCCTGTCCGCGCGGCGCGGTATTTCCGGGGGCGGCCGGTTTCGGAGCGGAAGCCTTGCTCCCGCCGCCCGCCACGATGGCGTGGCATCCCGTTCGCATCAAGAAAATTCCCGGTATGCGGCGCGCGTCCCCCAACTCGAAATGGCGTTAGCCGGAGACAAGGCTCCGGCAACAACATATCCCTGAAACTATGTATTCCAAGGTATCATAGTTGCGATTACATAAGAAGAAAATATTTAGCGATTCCGCCGCCTCGTTGCGGCAGTGTTTCGCTCATGCGCCGCGGCTGGAGAAGAAGGCGGATAACAACATGTTTTCTTCATGAAAAAAGGGGGTGCCCCGGTTCGCCAGGACACCCCTCAGGAAGACAGTATAGTGCGCGCGGCGCTATTTTTCGGCCAGCAGCACCTGGTCAAGCATCAGTTTGGGCACATGGTGGACGTTTTGCTCGTCGCGCCAGTATGTAAGGGAATCTCCGGCAACGGCGTCCTCGATGCGGCGAACTTCCCTGGGCGCGCCGAGCGCCAGCAGCAGCATGACTTCCAGGGTGTCCGGTATCCCGAGTATTTCGCGGGCTGCGTCCTTGGCGAAGTTGTTAATCATGCAGCAGCCGAGGCCCATGGCGGTCGCGCAGAGCTGCATGCTTTGCGCCGCAATGCCAATATCATAGTAAACGAACATGTTGGCGGGCTGCGCGCTGCAGATGACGATGTATCCCGTGGGCCGCTCGCCTTCCGCGGGGCCGTTCCAATCCGGGAGGGCGCCCGCCCACCGTATGCCGGGGAATATCCGCCCGCGGATTTCCGGATCGCTTACCGTATAATACCGCAGCGGCTGGCGGTTCACGCAGCTGCTCGCGACGCGCGCCGCGTCCACTATGTGCCGCAGGGCCGCCGGAGGAAGCGGGGTGTCCTCCACGAACCGGCGGCAGGTCCTGGCCGCGCGCAGCAGGTCCGTCATGGTTTGCAGGGTCATTTGCGTCATGGGTGATCCTCCTTTGGCGTTGTTACAACGGCAGAACGGCTCTGCCGTGCTTTTCGTTGATAACGAGGGCCGAGGCTTCGTACACCGCGAAGGCGCCGCAGAGGAGGCCTTCGACCCCGGCGATGGTGTGGATGAGATGGCTGCCGGTGAAATTGGCGAGGGCCAGCAGGAAAAAGAGAATGGACAGGGAGCCGAACACCAGCTTGCCGATGGTGCTGCCCTTCAGGGTGCCGATGAACATGGCGCTGGTCATCACGCCCCAGATGGCAAGATAAAAGCCCATGGACAGGGGGTCCACCGCTTCCATGCCCAGCTTGGGCGCCATCCAGATGCAGACGAGGCTCAACCAGAACGCGCCGTAAGCGATAAAGGCCGTGGTGCCGAAGGTGTTGCCTTTTTTATACTCCAGCGACCCGGCGATGATCTGCGCGATGCCGCCGACAAAAATGCCCATGGCCATGATGGTGGGGCTTAAGCCGTAAAGCCCGGCATTGTGCAGGTTGAGGAGGATCGTGGTCATGCCGAAGCCGAAAAGGCCCAGCGGGGCGGGGTTGGCAAGAGGAGAGGCGGTCGCGGTCATGGAGGGTTTCCTTGCGTGGGGGGTGCGGGTCAGTGTGTATGAAAATGCGGCCCCTTGGGGGGGCCGCTGCCGTTTTGGTGGCGTCTTATTACTGTGAAGTTCCCGCCGGGGCAAGCACTTTTATCGCCCCGGCGGCGCAGGGCGCGCGGGGGTGTTTGGGTGAAGATGCTTCCGCCCCAAAATGCGCCGTTCCGGAACGGCGCCGGATGCGCTATGCGCCGCGGGAGATGCAAACCTCGGCCATCAGCTCGTATGTCAGCCGCGCGGCGGTGAAGGTCGGCGCCGTGAAGGTTTCGATCGGGGCCGTCTCGGTCACGTCGAAGCCGATGCATTCCCTTCCGGCGAGGGCGCGCCGGACGAGCGCCAGGCTTTCCCACCATGTGAGGCCCCCCGGCTCCGGCGTGCCGGTGGCGGGCATGATGCCCGCGTCGAGCGCATCCACGTCAAAGGTCAGGAAGACGCGGCGGGGGAAGGTGGCGGGCAGAACCGGCCCGCGTTCATCCTTAAGCCACGCGGTTCCGCCCCGGCGGGCGAATTCGCGCGCGTCCAGATGCGGGATGGCGCGCGCTTTCCGGTAAACGACCTCCTCGGGGGAAAGGCTCCGCACGCCGAACTGGAAGAGGGGAAGCCCCAGGTCGTCCGTGGCCCTCCGCATGACGCAGGCGTGGCTGTGCTTGTTGCCGCCGTAAGTATCCCGCAGGTCGGCGTGGGCGTCGAACTGGATAACCCCGAACAGGCCGTAATGATCCCGCAGGGCGCGGAGCGCGCCGAACGTGATGGAATGCTCCCCGCCCAGCAGGACGGGAATGGCGTTGCCGCGCGAGGCCAGAGCCTTGGCCGTGGCCGATGCGATGGCGTCCATGACGGCCGGCGCTTCCCCGGTGCAGTCGACGGCGGGCCAGGTATGGATGCCCTGCTCGCCGGGGTTTATCTCGCCGGTCCAGACCTCGAGCTGGCTCGAGGCCTCAAGGATGGCCGCCGGGCCGTCCTGGGTGCCGCCGCCGTAGGAGACCGACGCTTCATACGGCACGGGGATGACGTGGAAGAGGCAGTCCTCCGGCGGTAAATCGGGCAGCTCCGAGGCAAGAAAGCGTGTCATGGTCTGTTCCTTGTTGGTGATGGCATTGTTTGCCGTTCGTACCGGAAAATGCTGGCCTTCGTAAAGCATTTTCCCCATACTGCCGCGAGTTGATGTATAAAAGTGAGGGAATCCATATGCATGTCAGTGAAATCAAAACCGTGGCCTGCCTGGGCACGGGCACCATGGGGCACGGGGTCGCATTTCTTGCGGCCAAGGCCGGGTACGCGGTGCGCCTGTTCGGCCGTTCCGGGGCCAGCATCGCCAGGGGATTGGCCGGGGTGGACAACGCCATCGCGCTGTACGAGGAAAACGGCCTGATGCCGAAAGGGAGCGGTCCGTCCATAAAAGCCCGGATCACCGGCGTGACCAGCCTGGAAGAGGCGGCGGCAGGCGTGGATCTTGTGATGGAATCCGTGGCCGAGGATATGGCGGTCAAACACGAGGTCTTCACGGCCGTGGAGCGGCATGCGCCTCCCGGCGCCATTCTCGCTACCGATACCTCCGGGCTGAGCCCGTCCGCGATCTCTTCCGTTCTGGAACGGCCCGAGCGGTTCGCGGTCATTCATTTTTTTTCGCCGGCGTACCTTATGCCCACCGTGGAGGTCTGCCCGGGTCCCGCCACCCTGCCCTCGGTGCGGGCCGTCTGCGCGAAGTGGGTGACGTCTCTCGGCAGCATCCCCGTCGAGATGGAAAAGGAAGTGCAGGGTTTTCTCATCAACCGTATCCAGTACGCCTGCCTGCGGGAAGCGTGTCACATCGTGGAGCAGGGCTGGGCCTCGGCGGAAATGGTCGATAAAGCCATCGTCAACTCTCTTGGCCGCCGGTACGCGGAAACAGGCCCCTTTGAAAGCGCGGATCTGGGCGGGTTGGAGATTTTCGCCGGTACCCTGGCCCAACTCAGTAAATCGCTGAGCCGCGATACAGAGGCCAGCCGCCTGCTGCTCGACCCCGTATCGCGCGGCGACCACGGCGCGAAAACCGGCAAGGGCGTCTACGACTGGCCCGGGGAAAAAGCGGCGGCCCGGCGCAAGGCCAGGGAGAAGATGCTGGTGGCGTTCATGAAAAAAGATATGGGGCAGGGTTTTTGCGGCAAGTAAAAAGGGAATGTTTCCGGCGGTTTACGGAGGGCTGTGTCCTCCGTAAGCCACCGGAAACATTATTTTTACTCCAGAACAGCCCGTAGTGGTCCCGGGCGGGAACTTCCTTTTATTGCAGTTTGATGATTTTGGCCACGGCGATCCTCACGCCGGCTGAGGAGCGGAGCAGCCTGCCGTGCAACTCGACGAGATCCTCGGGCGTCACATCCTGATCGTGCCATCTGTCAGGGGGAATGGACACCAGTATGGAACTGGTGGCGTCCTCAAAGACGTACTGGTCGCTCCCCGCATACTGCGTGATATTGCCGCGCACGACCACGGGCATTTCGCACCCGGTCTGCCGCGCCTCCTGCACGCTCACCTGGTAGACGCCGGATTCCACGGAACCCTTTGGCCACATGTGGAAGGGCAGGGGGGAAGCTCCGCCGACGAATGCCGCCAACGCGGTCGCCGGAGGCGCTGCTGTGGCCAGGATGAAGAAGAACGCTCCGAAAAACAGCTTGAATCGCATACACCACCTCCTTGTGTATTTTTTCTTCGTCTATCCCGGCCACGGTGATGTGGGCAGTATAATATGCGCCGTCTCAGGGTGGAATAATGAGATACAATATAATACTAGGCAGCATCGGGAACATGTGGGTCTTCATTTTACGCTGTTTATACAGTGCTGTGCTTTGGCGGTTAGAAAAAAGGCGGCGCGATGGATATCGCGCCGCCTTTTTTTAGGGAATGGAGTCCCTTCTTACAGTTTGACGATACGGTCAACATCAATTTCCACGCTGTTCCAGTCTTTATCCACCTCGCCGTGGATTTCGACCGTATCGGACGGGGTGACGGTCTGCCCGCTCCATTTGTCGTGGTCGATCTCGATGCGGATTGTGCCGGTGGCGTCCTGGAACAGGTATTTGTCCTTGCCCAGGTGTTGCGTAATGGCGCCGCGCAGAACGACGTAGGCGTCATCCCGCATGGTGGCGGCATCCTTGACCGTCACCGGGGCGACGCCCGGACCGGAAAAGCCGCCCGAGGCGGCGGGCGCCGGGGTTTGGGAGACAAAACCGCCTTTGTCCGCGGCAAAGGCGAGAGAGGAACCCAGAATCAGAAGCAGAACGCACAGTAAATACGGCAGTGATTTTTTCATGGAGCACCTCATAGAAAATTTCTACCAGTATACAGCAACGGATCGGGAAGACAAACCATTTTAGCGCAATCGTCCGTCAACTCCGGTAATCCGCGTTGATATCAATGTATTTGTGCGTCAGGTCCGAGGCGAGCAGGGTGTACGCGCCGCCGCCGTTGCCCATGGAAATGTCTATCGCGATATCGCGGCCTTGCAGCGGTTCCTCGAGGAGGGCGTCAAAATCGACGTCCACGGGCTGCTCGTTCCGGAACAACTCCACGCCGCACAGGCTCACCCGGACGTCCTTGGCCTGGAACGCGGCTCCGCTGCGGCCGATGGCCGCCACGATCCGCCCCCAGTTGGCGTCCCTTCCGTACATGGCCGTTTTGACAAGCTGCGAGTGCCCGACCGTGCGCGCCACCTTTTCCGCGTCTTCGTCGCTCGCCGCGCCGGTGACCGCGATGCGCAGCACCTTGGTGGCGCCTTCGCCGTCCTGGACCAGCATGTAGGCAAGATCGCCGAGGATTTCTTCCAGCGCTTTTTGCAGCAGCGGCAGGTCCCGCTCGTCCGGCGACACGCCGGATGCGCCGTTAGCAAGGCCGTAAATCGTGTCGTTGGTGCTTGTGTCCCCGTCAACCGTGATCCGGTTGAAGGTTTTTTTCACCGCGTCCTGGAACATGCGCCGCCAGTCCGCCGGGGCGACGGCCGCGTCGCACAGGACCACGCACAGCATGGTGGCCATGTTCGGGCAGATCATGCCCGCGCCCTTGGCCATGCCCGCGAGGGTGATGGTGCCGTTCTCCGTGACCACTTGCGCCCCGCTGAACTTGGGGAAGGCGTCCGTGGTCCGGATGGCGTTGGCGAACTCTTCCACGCCGTCGCTGCCGAGTTTTGCGGCCAGCGCCGGGATGGCCTGTTCCCAGAGGTCCATCTTCATCTGCGCGCCGATGACGCCGGTTGAGGCAGGCAGAATTTCCGCGGCATCCAGGCCGCAGGCTTTTGCCGTCAGGCGCAGCGTCTCCCGGCAGTTGGCGATGCCTTCATCCCCGGTGCAGGCGTTGGCCTGGCCTGTGTTGATGAGAACCGCCCGCATGGTGGCGGAGGACCGCACCATCTCCCGGGCGACGATGACCGGGGCGGCCACGAAGGCTGCCTGGGTGAACATGGCCGCCGTGACGGCGGGCGCGTCGCTGACCGCGAGGGCGATGTCGGGCCGTTCTTTCTGCCGGAACCCGGCGTTGATGGTGGCAAGCCGAAAACCTTTGGGAAGAGCGGTCGTCATGGCAGTAATCCTTGGTTGATTGCTTATTCTACTTTCCCATGCCGCAGCATTTCTTGTATTTCTTGCCGCTGCCGCAGGGGCAGTCGTCGTTGCGGCCCACTTTGGGGGCTTCGCGCTTGACCGTGGCCTGTTTAGATTCTTCCTTGCCTGAGTAGGAAAGGTTGGAAGATCTGCTTTCTTTGTGCTTGAATTCCGAAGGCGCGGTTTTTGCCGGCGCAACGGCTTCGGCCTCCCCGGACGCGTCATGCTCGGGAGCGGCGTCAATCTGGAGGCGCACGCGGGTAAGGGATTTGAGCACGTTTTCCCGGATGCGGAAAATCATGTCCTGGAACATGGAGAAGCCTTCGCGCTTGTATTCCTGCTTGGGATCGCGCTGCCCGTAGCCGCGCAAGCCGATGCCGTCGCGCAGGTGGTCCATGGCCAGGAGGTGCTCTTTCCAGGCGCGGTCAAGTTCTTCCAGAAGGAAGTAGCGCAGGATGTCCCGGTACAGGGCCGGTCCCGCGAGTTTGAGATCTTCCAGGACGGCGAGCACGCCCGCCTTGGTGTCTTCTTCCGAGGGCATTGCTTCCTTGTCCCAGAAGCGGGGCAGGTTCAGCACTTCCGTGAGCCGGGAGATGACGACTGCTTCCTGTTCGGGTTCCAGATTGTCCCGGGAGGCGAACACCGGCTCGTAGATATCGTTGATAACGTCGTCGAGAAATTCCAGGACCATGCCTTCGGAATCCTCGGCCATCATGGTTTCGCGGCGCAGGGAGTAAATGACCTCGCGCTGCTGGTTCATGACGTTGTCGAAGTCGAGCAGGGTTTTGCGTATTTCGAAGTTGTGGCCTTCCACGCGCTTCTGGGCATTCTCAATGGCCTTGGAGATCATGCGGTGCTCGATGGATTCGCCTTCCTGCAAGCCAAGGGTCTGCATGATGCCGGCGATGCGCTCGGAGCCGAAGAGCCGCATGAGGTCGTCTTCAAGAGAGAGATAGAAGCGGGAGGAGCCGGGATCCCCCTGGCGGCCGGAACGGCCGCGCAGCTGGTTGTCGATGCGGCGGCTTTCGTGGCGCTCGGTGCCCAGAATGTGCAGGCCGCCCAGTTCGCGCACCCCTTCGCCGAGCACGATGTCCGTGCCGCGGCCCGCCATGTTGGTGGCGATGGTCACCTTGCCCTTCTGCCCGGCCTCGGCGATGATGGCCGCTTCCTGCTCGTGGTGCTTGGCGTTGAGCACGTTGTGCGGAACCCCGGCTTTTTTGAGGACGGAAGCGAGCATTTCCGAGGTTTCAATGGAAATGGTGCCTACCAGAACGGGCTGGCCCTTCTCGTGCAATTCCTTGATGCCTTCCACGATGGCCGCGAATTTTTCCTTTCTCGTCCGGTAGACCACGTCGGGCATGTCCTTGCGGATCATGGGTTTGTTCGTGGGGATGGACAAGACTTCCAGCCGGTAAATCTCGTTGAATTCCACGGCTTCGGTATCGGCGGTGCCGGTCATGCCCGCCAGCTTTTCGTACAGGCGGAAATAGTTCTGGAAGGTGATGGAGGCGAGCGTCTGGTTTTCCGCCTCGACCTTGACGTGTTCCTTGGCTTCAAGCGCCTGGTGCAGGCCGTCGGAGAAGCGGCGGCCCGGCATGAGGCGGCCCGTGAATTCGTCAACGATGACGACCTTGTTTTCCGCCACCACGTAATCTACGTCGCGCTTGTAAATCTTGTGGGCGCGCAGGGCCTGGAGCGTGTGGTGCTGCAAGGAGATGTTCTGCGGGTCAAAGAGGTTGTCCACGTCGAGCAGCTGCTCGCAGCGGGCCACGCCTTCATCCGAGAGGGCGGCGGACCGCGCTTTTTCGTCGATGGTGTAATGCTCCGGCTTCAGGCGCGGGATGATGGCGTCCACCCGGCGGTAAAGGTCCGTGGATTCCTCGGCCGGGCCGGAAATGATGAGCGGGGTTCTGGCTTCATCTATAAGGATGGAGTCCACTTCGTCCACGATGGCGAAGTGGTGCGGCCGCTGCACGAGCTGTTCTTTGTAGAACTTCATGTTGTCGCGCAGGTAGTCGAAGCCGAATTCGTTGTTGGTGCCGTATGTGATATCCGCACCGTAGGCGGCTTTGCGCTCCTCGTCGGAGAGCCCGTGCACGATGACGCCCACGGAAAGCCCCATAAAGTTGTAGAGCTTGCCCATCCAGGCGGAGTCGCGTTTTGCCAGGTAGTCGTTGACCGTCACCACGTGCACGCCTTTGCCCGTGAGCGCGTTGAGCACCACGGGAAGCGTCGCGACCAGGGTTTTGCCTTCGCCGGTTTTCATTTCCGCGATTTTGCCGGTATGCAGGGCAATGCCGCCGATGAGCTGCACGTCGAAATGGCGCATGCCGAGCGCGCGCACGCTGGCCTCTCTCGTAAGAGCGAAAACTTCGGGCAGCAGGTCGTTCAGGCTTTCCCCGGCCTGGCAGCGTTCCTTGTACTCGGCGATTTTCGCGGGGAAGGCTTCGTTGGGTAATTCCTTCATGGCGGTTTCAAGGTTTGCGATGGCCGCGACGGTTGCGCGCTGCCGTTTCATGAAGCGTTCGTTTTTCGAACCGAAGACCTTGCGGATGAGAAAGCTGATCATGGAGTCTCCTGCAGTATGGCGACCGGGTGGGCCCGGAACGGTGCGTTATGCGGAGGGCGGGTTCGCCCAAACAGGGATAACTACGACAGAATGCGGCATTTGGCAATGAAAGCGGCGGCGGAATATGGCGGGAAACCGGCCTGTGAGATTTTTTAGCATCCCCGGTTGCATCCGCGGCCGGGTAAATGGATTGTCCTGGACGGTAATTGGTGATAGGAGAACTCGGAACAAGCCGCACCTGGGGAGGCTTGTTGCTGCGCTCACTCGGCCCGGCACCCGTGGTGCCGGAATGTTTTACCGTCTTTTAGGGGGGATCCTATGGACATTCGATTTCATACCTTGAGCAAAGGTACCGTTCGCCTGGACGCGGTTATAATCCCCACCATTCTGGGATCGCCGACGTTTTTCAGCGAACGGTTCGGGGCTGCGTTGCCCTGGCTCAGCGAGTCAGAGGCCCTGGCGGACCATACCGGAAAGCTTTGCGAGATAACGGTTTGCTACGGGCCGTCCTCCTCGCCCATTCCCCGGGTCATCCTGGTCGGTCTCGGCACCGGGCAGGACATGCCGCTTGAGGATTTCCACAAAGCCGTCAGCACCGGAATGCGCGCATGCCGTTCGCTCAGGCTGGCGCGGGTCGGCTTTTTGCTCGAAAATGTGTTCACGGCGGCGGAAATGCTGGGCAAACCCGCTCCCAGGGTCTTGGAGGAGCTGGTGTTTTCCTATATGGCCGCCGCCTATTTCTGTACGGAATACCGGTCGGCCGAGGCCAAAGCCAAAGGCAAAAAGGAGCGCGATCCGGATTTTTTCGATCCCGAAGCCCTTCTTATCCTGCACGACGGGCGGACCATTTCCGCCTCCCTGCGCCTCCCGGTCAAACTGGCGGAAGTGCAGGCCGCGGGGGTTTGCCTCGCGCGCGACCTCGTCAACGCGCCCGCCAACATCATGACCCCGTCGCGGCTGGTTGAAGAGGCGGTCGCCCTTGCCAAGCGCTACGGGTTCGGATGCCGGGTTCTGCATAAGGTGGAAATGGCGAAACTCGGCATGGGCGGCGTGCTCGCGGTCAATGAAGGGGCCCGCAAGGACGCGCGCTTCATCGTGCTGGAGCATACCCCGAGCGGGGGAAAGAAACGGGCGCCGCTCGTCCTTATCGGCAAGGGCATAACGTTTGATTCCGGCGGCATTTCCCTGAAACCCGCCGCGGGCATGCACCTCATGAAAGGAGACATGGCCGGCGCGGCCGCCGTTCTCGGCACGTTTGAGGCCATGGGGCGGCTGCCCGAATGCTTTGGGAGCCCGGTGGTGGGACTTATTCCCTGCACGGAAAATATGCCCGGCGGCAATGCCATGCGCCCCGGCGACATTATCACCACCATGTCCGGCAAGACCGTGGAAGTGCTCAATACCGACGCCGAAGGACGCCTGATTCTCTGCGACGCGTTGACTTACGCCCAGAAGAACTGGAAACCTCTGGCAATGGTCGATATAGCCACGCTGACGGGCGCGTGCATGGTGGCGCTCGGCCGCGGCGCGGCGGGGCTGTTTACGGACAGTAGCGTTCTGCGCGATGCTATCATGGAAATCGGGCGAACCGGCGGCGACACCTTCTGGCCCATGCCGCTCTGGGAGCGGTTGCGCGACGGTTTGAAAAGCAACGTCGCGGACATCGCCAACGTGGGGCCGAGGGAGGGCGGGGCCATAGCGGCCGCACTGTTCCTGAAGAGTTTCGTGGACGACTCGGTGCCTTGGGCGCACATCGATATGGCCGGCGCCGGCATTACCGAAAACGATACGCCGCTGTGCCCGAAGGGAGGGACCGGCTTCGGCGTCCGGACTCTGATCGCCCTGGCGCGGCTTGCCTCGGAGAGGATGTTCCGGCAATAGGGCAGCGGGTTTTTTCCGTATCGCACGCGGGTTCCGGCTCCAGGCTGAAACCCGCGTGTTTGTTATTCCAGGCGTTGTTCCAACTGGCCTAACCGTTCCGCCCACGGCCCGGCGGCAACGTTGCTTCGCTGCATGGCCGTCCGCAGCAGGGCCACGGCGTCTTCCGCCTTTTGCCGGTCATTCTCCGCCAGGGCCAGTTCCGCCATTTCCGCATACAGGTGCAGGCTTTCGCCGAGGCGGGAAGCCTGGCGTAAAAAATGTCCGCCGGTGGGGAAATCCCGCAGGAGCCGCGCGAACGTCGCGCGCATCGTCCAGATGTCGTGCGATTCCTGCCGCATGGCCGCATGGCACAGGCAGACAAGAGCCTCCTCGGGATGCCCGGCCGCGAGGCGTTCGGAACTCAAGGTCAGGAGACCGGCCAGATCCAGGTCTTGGGGCGGCGTGAAGGGCGCGGGAAGGGCATTGTCCCGGAGGCTTTTTCGCAGGCGCGGGGCAAAACGGGTAATGGTCTTGTCCTGGAAATCAGGGAGCGCAAGATGCTTGTCAAAAAGCTCCATGCTCCACCAGCGCTGCGTTTCCTGGTGCACGGAATTGCGCCCCTTGCTGAGCTTGAGGGCGAAGTCTTCCCGCGACTTGTAATAGTAATGATTGACCCAGACCGTCTCGTGCGAGGGAAACCAGAAGGCCGCGCCGGGGGGGAGCGGGTCAAAAGCCTCATTGACGCAACAATGCCCGGGCAGGTAGCCGAACGCGTGCGGGTTGCGGCAGCCGGACGTTTTTCGCGGCTGGACAATGCTTTTGATGTGGGCGGTATCTTCCCGTACGTACCGGGTGTAGTTTTCAATAACCAGACCCTGCGGCCGCGTCTCATGGCCGCTTGAGGAAAACAGCCGCCAGCTGAGGGCCAGCGCGCCGTAGGGTTCATACGCCGCGAGCAGGCACCGCAGATCGTTCCCCTTGGCCGGGCAGATGAATTCATCCACATCCACAAACGCGATCCACTGGAACGCGTTGCCGAATTCCGTGAGGCAGTGGTTGTAAGCCGGCAGCTGCATGGCCTTGTTCGGCGCCGCAAGAACGGTGACACGCGGGGACGCCGCAAGCTCCCCGAGGCTTTCACTGACCGGGACGGCGCTGCCGTTGTCGTAAATGAAGAAGTGCTCCACCCCGATCAGGGAATGGTACAGAACCCATTCTTTAATATACGGACTTTCATCCTTGACGATGCAACAGAGCGCGAGATACTGCATGGACGACTCCTCGGACCGTGGTGCCGGTTTCTCTCCTGAGGTAGCGCAGTCTCGGTCCCGGCGCAAGCGAAGCGTGTGACCCGGCCTTGCTCCCGCGCCCCGGTAGCCGTCCTTGTCTCCATAAGCCGCCTGTGGCATTGTGGCCTCCGCGCGCCGGTAGGCTGGATGCCGGGCCGAGGGGAGCGTCTTAACTCTGAAATGCGTGAGGAGAAGCCGATGCATTGGCGTGATAGAGTGATACTTGCTTTTTGCCGGGTGGAACCGGCGGGGCTTTCTCCCGTTATGCCGGGAACGTGCGGCTCTCTCGTGGCGGCGGTGCTCGCCCCGTTCGTGTTCATGCCCCTGTCGTTTTACGGCCGCGCGGCCGCGCTCGCGGCGCTTTTCGTGGCGGGCAGCATCGCCTCGACCAGGGCCGCCCGTCTGCTCGGTAAGAAAGATCCCGGCGAAGTCGTTATCGATGAAGTGCTCGGCCAATGGATGACCTACGCGCCGTTTGCGGCTCTTTCCTGGCCGGGGCTGTTCGCCGGGTTTGTTCTGTTCCGCCTGTTCGACATGACGAAGCCCTGGCCCATCAAGGCCTCCGAAGACTGGCTGCCTGGCGGCTACGGCATCATGATAGATGACGCTCTTGCCGCCGTGTATGCGGTGCCGTGCCTTTGGGTTTTGCGGATGCTGCTGCCGTTATGAACCGGCCATAGACGACAAAGGCCCCGTTTCGCAACGAGGCCTTTAAGCGGTAGCGGCGGTGCTTATTGCCCGCGCCGTTCCCACAGCTTCATTGAGCGCATCTTCTTGCGGCGTTCGCGTTGGAGCGATTTGCATACAAGGGGCGTTCCCTTTTTATAGCCGCATTGTTCGCGGTATTCTTCAGGCGTGAGGCCGTGTGACGCAAGATGTTTTTTGGTCAGCAGCTTGAACGATTTGCCGCACTTGACGCAGGTAATGGATTTTTCTTTTATGGCCTTGGCAGGATCTGTAGCAACCTCTTCATCGCTGATAGGCAGGGCGGAGCCTTCACTGATGGCCTTGATCCCCACAGCAAGCTTGCTAATCATTGTGGTGATTTCTTCTTCGGTCATGGTGCAAACGCTGGCTTGCGCTTTTACGATGTCCAGGGCTTCTTTCAGATATTTTTCCATTTGAATAATCCTGTTAGAAAATGGTCACATAGATTCATCTTTGATGTATAGACTGAATTTGTGTAGGTAGTCAACATTTTTTATGTAGTTTCCTATAGCCATATTGATGCAGCACAAAAAAATACAAAAAATAGTGCAAAAAACGCTAGGGATTTTATTTTTTGAAAATTTGCTGCACAATAGTCTGTTGCATATAGATGAACTGTATGAGATGTCCCCACTCCATTTGCTTTGTAAATGCTATTTTTACGCCATGAGGTCCTTTGGGGCAGACAGTCTTAGGATAAACGGGCTTGTTTTCAAATGGCGGTAGGTATATAAAACAATACCGCTTTTGTTTCATGTGTGCCGTAATTGCCCGGCAGTCAATGATAATTGGAGGGTATATGACCAAGGTTTTGGAGCTGTTCCGGTTTTTTCTTCCGGCAGTTGCGCTCGTTGTTTTTTTGTCTCTTGCCGCTCCCGTGGGGGCGGAAGCCGCCGGCGCCGCGACTCCCCTGACGGAACAGACGCTGCATGAAGCGTTGCGGAACGTGCTGCGCGATCATCCGGAGATCGTGCTGGATGTTTTGCGGGAACATAGTATCGACGTGCTGGAAATAGCGCAGAAAGGTTCGCAGGAAAGGCAATTCAAGGCCATGCGCGCGCAGTGGCAGGAAGATATGAAGAAGCAGTTCGCGATCAGCTACGACAGGCCGATTCTCGGCAACCCCGCCGCGCCGGTGACCATCGTGGCGTACTCGGACTATACCTGCCCCTACTGCGCGGACGCCGCCGAGACCATCCACCAGGTGATGGCGGCACGCAAGAATGCCGTGCGCTTCATTTTCAAGAATTATCCGCGCCGGGATCAGCCGCTCGCCCGGCTGGCTTCGGAATACGTCGCCGCGGCGTTCGTCCTGGATGAAGAAAAGGGCTGGGCGTACCACGACGTCGTTTTCGCCAACCAGATGCGCCTTTTGAAAGAGGGCGAAGGCTTTTTGCGGGCGGAAGCCCTGACGCTCGGGTACAATTTGCAGAAGCTCGGCGCGGAAGCCAAGGGCCGCAAGGTCAAGAGCATCATTGACGAGGACATCACGGAAGCGCTGGACAACGGCGTTCCCGGCACGCCGTTTCATTTGGTCAACAATTTGTCCGTCCGGGGCGGGCTGCCTCTGGCCGCGTTCCTCGAGGCGGTGGATACCGCGCTCGCGGCAAAGCAGGGAAAGAAAAAATAGAGCATGGCCGAGCCTCTTCCCTCCTATGCAATGCCGGCCAAAAAGCCGGACCGGGGCCACAGGGGGCTCGTCATCGCGCTCGCCCTTGTCGCGGCCCTGGGGATTTTTCTTTTGCTGGACCGGGATTCGATCCTTCACAGCATGCTGGTAGGGGCGGTGCCCTTTACCCGTGAAAATTCTTTCGAGGCCTTACGGGAATACGGCCATTGGCTGTTTTCCCTCTATCTTGTCGTGACGGCGGCCGCCCTTTTCATGGAAAGCCGCAACCCGGACCGGACGCTCGCCTGGCTCATGGCCTTGGCCTTGCTGCCGGTCGTCGGCATCATTCTTTATTGGGTTGTCGGGCCCAATTTCCGGTACCTCGCGGACAAGCGCCGTTTCCGTCTGCCCAAACCGCATGGCGCGACTGAGGACTTCGCGGTCGGGGAAGATCTGCCGCTGGCGAGAGACACCATGCAGCTCCTGTACCGGACATCCGGCGCGCGTCTGGTGACCGGCAAGGACGTCACGCCGCTGTATGACGGAGCGGCAGCCTTCGAACGCATCAAGGAACGGTTGGCGAACGCCCGGCGCGGTATTCTGCTGGAAAGTTACATCATCAAAAACGACAGCCTCGGCAACGCGATCAAGGATATCCTGATCGAACGCGCGCGGCGGGGCGTGTTCGTCTGCGTCATCTACGACGCCGTGGGCAGCTGGCAGATGGGGAAAGCCTTCCTCCGGGCCATGCGCGAGGGCGGGGTACATGCGTTCGCCTTCCTGCCCGTGGCGTTCCCGATGTTTCGCGGCGCGAACTACCGCAACCACCGCAAAATTATTGTTGTGGACGGCGAGGCGGCCTTCATGGGCGGCATGAACATCGGCGACGAGTATGTCGACGTCAGCCCGAAATTCACCTCCTGGCGCGATACGCACATGGAGTTCGGCGGCCAGGGCGTGGATGTGCTGCGCGGCATTTTTCTGAGCGACCTTGCGGGGTGCGGCGCTTCCCCGGAGTTTCTCGCAAAGGTCCGTGAAGCGTCGGCTCCCCCGGGGGATTTTGTCCCGCAATGCCCGGCTTTTCCCGCCATGAAATGCGCGGACGATGAAACGCCAATGCAGATCATCGCCAGCGGGCCGGACACGCCGTGGGACACCATCCAGAAAGCGTACTTTTCCATCATCACCCGCGCCAGGGAAAGGCTGTGGATGACCACGCCCTATGTGGTCCCCGGGGGGGCGCTTTTGGAAGCGCTGTGCATGGCCTCCCTCAGCGGGGTTGACGTCCGTCTTCTCGTGCCGGGAAAAGCGGACCACTTTCTCGTGCATTGGGCCAGCAGGGACTGCTTCGACGAGCTGCTGCGGGCGGGGGTGAGGATTTTCCTCTATGACCCCACCGGGTTTGTCCACGCCAAAACGATCACCTGCGACGGCGCGGTTCTCTCCATCGGCAGCGCGAACCTTGATACCCGGAGCCTGCACATCAACTTCGAGGTCCAGGCCTTCCTGTACGACCGCACGCTCGCCGCCGGCGCGGAAGCGGCCTTTGAATGCGACATGCGCCGCTCCTTTGAACTGACCTTTAAAGCATGGCGCAGACGTCCCAAGATCGAAAAAGTCAAAGAAAGCATTGGCAAGCTCTTTTCGTCGCTGCTATAACGCGAAGTTGTCACAGCCGATTGACGAAGCGGGGCGCCCGGACACAGGCCCTGTGCAGCGCACCGACTTTCGCCGAGAGGCTCCGATCAAATATACTTTCGGAGTTTTCATGAAGTGTACGCGTTGCAAGGCCACGGCGGCCGTCGCGCTGCCGAGCCACCATGCGGGGTTTTGTCCCGCGTGTTTTCTTGATTTTTTCCGGGGCCAGGTGGAAAAGGGCATCCGGAAACATAAGCTGTTCACCCACGACGACAAGATCCTGGTCGCCATCTCCGGCGGCAAGGATTCGCTGGCCCTGATGCTTGAGCTGTTTCTGCTCGGGTATGACGTCACGGGCCTGCATATCGATCTTGCGATTCCCAACTCGTCCGGAGCCGCGCGGGCCGCTGTGGAACGGTTTTGCGAAAAGCACGGCCTGCCCCTGATCGTCAAGGAAGTGGCCAGCGAGGGCCTTGCCATCCCCCTGGTCAAAGAGCGGATACGGCGGCCCATCTGTTCGGCCTGTGGCAAGATCAAACGGCACTATTTCAACAAGATAGCCCTGGAGGGCGGGTTCACGGTCATGGCGACCGGGCACAACCTCGATGACGAGATCGCCCGCCTGTTCAGCAACGTGCTGCGGTGGGACGCCGCGTATCTCGCGGACCAGGGCCCGGCGCTTCCGGGTACGGACGGGTTCGCGCGCAAGGTCAAACCCTTCTGGCGGCTCAGCGAGTTCGAGACCGCCAACTACGCGTTTCTGCAAAACATAGACTACCACCACGCGCCGTGTCCCTATAGTAAAGGAGCTTCCTTTACCATGCACAAGAAGGTCTGGGCCGACATCGAGGACTATATGCCCGGCAGGAAGCTGGACTTTTATCAGGCGTTCCTCAAGGACGGGCGGCCGCATTTCATGGCCGCCGAGGAAAAGGAAGGGGCGCCCTTGTCTCCGTGCACGGTTTGCGGTTTTCCCACCTCGTCCGGCGTGTGCGGCGTGTGCCGCATCAAGGCGGCCGTGGCCGGGGACGGGGGAGAGGCAACCGCGTAAGAGGGGGAGGCTGCGGAATGTTTTTGCTCCATGCCGGTCGCCGGCTGCTTTTCGCTGTTTTGGCGGCGTTGGTCTGCCTGCCGGGCGGCGCTTCCCCGGCCCTGGCCGCGAATTCGTCCGTGGAACAGCTGGTGGCCGTGACCGGGGCGCTGCCCTCCGGCGGCCGGGTCGTCATCCGCTCGGGCTTGGCCTGGCTGGTTGAGGACGATCCGCTTTTTTCCGTCGTGGCCCGCTCCCTTGCCGAAGCCTTGATAGAGCACGGCCTGGCCGTTGTGGAAACGGCCCCTTCCCTTGAAGCCCCTCTTCCCAAAGGCGCCGAATCCATCAGGAGTGCGCCGGTCCCCAAACACAGGGGAAGGCCCCGCCGCATCATGTCGGTGGCCGAAGCCGTCGCGCGGATGAAGGCCATGCAGCTCGCCAGGGAGGGCAGGCTTCCCCAGGCCGCGTTTAACGGCGCGAAGAAGGGGAACGGCACGCAACTGCCGTCGCTCACGCACCAGGAGTTGATCCGTTTCGCGCTGTCGCAGGAGGATGGGGGGCCGGAACTCGGCGGCCACGTCAGCGTGCCCGGCCGTCTGCCCGCCGAAGTCACGGCCTCGGACCCCGGCATTGCGGACTATGCCGTGACAGTCCGGTTTTCCATGCTCTGGCCGGGTTCGGGTATCCCGGACGAGCCGCAGACCATGAACAGCAACAGCGGCCTGGCCGTCGGCTGGCATCTGCTGGAACTCGCCTGCTACGACCTCGCCCCGGTCCGCCAGGGCAAGCAGCCCTCACGGGTGTGGTCCGCCGTGGTGCAACGGGTGGCGTTCGGGATGTATCTTCGGGGAACGCTCCCCCGCATGGCGCGGGACGCCGTGCAGGATTTATAGCCTTATACCGTTTTTCTTCATTTTTTGCCCCGTTTTAGCCGCCCGACCGTCTTCCTCTAAATAATTTCTAGACTTTTCCTTTTCCCGTTGGTAGCGTTTGGCTATGATTATAGGTGAACGGCCATATGCCTCGCGCGCGTTGCTGCGCGCGGGGGTTATCCTGCTGGTGCTGGCAACCCTGCTCGCGCAGGGGTGCGGCAAAACAATACTGGGCTCGTCCGGCGGTTCCCGCGCCAAATCCGGACCCGCCGTGGCGGCGACGGCGAAAACCCAGATCGGCAAACCGTATAAATACGGCGGCGCAACGCCCAAGACGGGCTTTGACTGCTCGGGGCTTATCCAGTGGAGTTACAGGCAGCATGGGGTTTCCGTGCCGCGTTTGGCTAAGGACCAGGCCGCATGCGGCAAGTCCGTGAAAAAGGGCCAGCTCCAGCCCGGCGACATCGTGGTGTTCCGCATTTCCAGCCTGGCCGGGGTCCATACCGGCATATACAGCGGCAACGGAAAGTTCGTCCACAGCCCGAGCTCCGGCAAGCGCATCCGCGAGGATAACATCAACGAGGACTACTGGAAGCGGCGATACGTTTCGGCGCGCAGGGTCCTGTAGCGTTTGCATCTATATATATGAAAGCCCCCGCCTGGATGCCCCAGGGCGGGGGCTTGCCGTTCACAGGCTTGCGCGGGGCGGGTTTGCGGCCGCCGGAGCTTGCGGCCGTTGCCCGGGCGGCGGGCGCGGAAGTACAGTATGGAGATGCTGACGCGGGGGGCCGGGGAATCATTCTCCCGAATGGATTTTTACGGCATATGTGTTGCAGGGCAAGGATTTTTCGCTCTTCCAGGCCGGGAAGGCCGGAAATAGTTGTACGAGTTAGTTGACAAAATCATGGGGTCAGCATAGATAGTTCCTCCCACGTGCGACGGGGCCGTGACGGAAGTGTGACACACAGACGACGAGGCCCGGCAGAAAAAAGAAAAATTCTGCAAAAAGGTGTTGACGAGGGGAACGAGATAATGCATAACGCGTCTCGCCGGTTCGGACAGGAGCTTCCTGGAAGGCCGGAGTGGTTCTTTGACAAGCAAATAGTGAGTTGGGAAGAATAGAGATTCAGTCAGGTTTGACCGAGCAATTGGTTGATCTTGAAGGTTGATAGAGAGCTTTTTCGGAAGCTTTATATTTTAACTGGAGAGTTTGATTCTGGCTCAGATTGAACGCTGGCGGCGTGCCTAACACATGCAAGTCGAACGAGAGGAGGGAGCTTGCTCCCGAATCTAGTGGCGCACGGGTGAGTAACGCGTGGATGATCTACCCTGGAGTTCGGGACAACAGTTGGAAACGACTGCTAATACCGGATACGGCACCATTTCATCTTGGTGTTAAAGGAGGCCTCTGTATATGCTTTCGCTTTGGGATGAGTCCGCGTTTCATTAGGTAGTTGGTGAGGTAACGGCTCACCAAGCCAACGATGAATAGCTGGTCTGAGAGGATGATCAGCCACACTGGGACTGGAACACGGCCCAGACTCCTACGGGAGGCAGCAGTGGGGAATATTGCGCAATGGGCGAAAGCCTGACGCAGCGACGCCGCGTGAGGGATGAAGGGCTTCGGTTCGTAAACCTCTGTCAGAAGGGAAGAAGTGGGCTCGTGCTAATCAGCGGGTCTTTGACGGTACCTTCAAAGGAAGCACCGGCTAACTCCGTGCCAGCAGCCGCGGTAATACGGAGGGTGCAAGCGTTAATCGGAATCACTGGGCGTAAAGCGCATGTAGGCCGCTTTATAAGTCAGAGGTGAAATCCCACGGCTTACCCGTGGAATTGCCTTTGATACTGTAGAGCTTGAGTCTGTGAGAGGATAGCAGAATTCCAGGTGTAGGGGTGAAATCCGTAGAGATCTGGAGGAATATCAGTGGCGAAGGCGGCTATCTGGTGCAGTACTGACGCTGAGATGCGAAAGCGTGGGGATCAAACAGGATTAGATACCCTGGTAGTCCACGCTGTAAACGATGGATACTAGGTGTCGGGAGCATGTCTTTCGGTGCCGTAGCTAACGCATTAAGTATCCCGCCTGGGGAGTACGGTCGCAAGGCTGAAACTCAAAGAAATTGACGGGGGCCCGCACAAGCGGTGGAGTATGTGGTTTAATTCGATGCAACGCGAAGAACCTTACCTAGGCTTGACATCCAGGGAACCTCTCCGAAAAGAGAGGGTGTCCTTCGGGAAACCCTGAGACAGGTGCTGCATGGCTGTCGTCAGCTCGTGCCGTGAGGTGTTTGGTTAAGTCCAGCAACGAGCGCAACCCCTGTCATTAGTTGCCATCAGGTAAAGCTGGGCACTCTAATGATACTGCTGTGGTCAACACAGAGGAAGGTGGGGACGACGTCAAGTCATCATGGCCCTTACGCCTAGGGCTACACACGTACTACAATGGTGCACACAAAGGGCAGCGATACCGCGAGGTGGAGCCAATCCCAAAAAATGCATCCCAGTCCGGACTGCAGTCTGCAACTCGACTGCACGAAGTCGGAATCGCTAGTAATCCTGGATCAGCATGCCAGGGTGAATGCGTTCCCGGGCCTTGTACACACCGCCCGTCACACCACGAAAGTTGGTTTTACCCGACACCGGTAGGCTAACCCGCAAGGGAGGCAGCCGTCTACGGTAGGGCCGATGATTGGGGTGAAGTCGTAACAAGGTAGCCGTAGGGGAACCTGCGGCTGGATCACCTCCTTTATAGAAAAAATTCCCAACTCACTGTTTGCTTGCAAGGAGCCAC